>NC_009616.1:1200000-1557619 GCF_000016905.1 Thermosipho melanesiensis BI429 | reverse complement strand
GAAAAAAAGATAGAAAAAGAAGGAAAAAAACGAGAAGATCTAGGAAGGAAAAAATTTTTGGAAATAGTATGGGACTGGGCAAGTACATACAGAAAAACGATAAAACAACAAATAATGGCGATAGGTGCCTCGGTAGACTGGTCAAGAGAAAGATTTACACTTGATGAAGGACTTTCTAAAGCTGTAAAAAAAGTTTTTGTTTCGTTGTACAAAAAGGGATTGATATATAAAGGAAAATATATTGTAAACTGGTGTCCAAGATGTAAAACTGTTTTGTCAGATGAAGAAGTTGAATACCATGAACATGATGGAAAATTATATTACATTAAATATCCATTTGTAGATGGCACAGGAGAGATAGTTATTGCTACTACACGTCCTGAAACCATGTTAGGAGATACCGCAGTTGCAGTTTCTCCATCAGATGAAAGATATAAAGATGTTGTTGGAAAAGAAGTTATTTTACCTTTGGTAGGCAGAAAAATAAAAATCATTGCAGATATACACGCAGATCCAAAATTTGGTACTGGTGCATTAAAAGTTACGCCTGCCCATGATCCTAACGATTATTTAATTGGGCAGCGCCACAACTTAGAATTTATAAATATTTTTAACGACGACATGACAATTAACGAAAATGGTGGAAAATACAAAGGCCTTGACAGATATGAGGCACGTGAAAAAATAGTGGAAGATTTGGAAAAGGAAGGTTTCCTTGTAAAAATTGAAAATTTAAAACATTCCGTTGGTCACTGTTATAGATGTGATACGGTAATTGAACCTATGTTAATGAATCAATGGTTTGTAAAAATGGAACCACTTGCAAAAAAAGCAATCGATGCTGTAGAAAATGAACATATAAAATTTTATCCACAAAGATGGAAAAAAGTATATCTAAACTGGATGTACAATATTAGAGACTGGTGTATAAGTAGACAACTGTGGTGGGGACACAGAATCCCAATTTGGTATTGTCAAGATTGTGGGCATATTAACGTTTCAGAAGATAAAGTAACAAAATGTGAAAAATGCGGTAGCACAAATCTTCGACAAGAAGAAGATGTGCTTGATACGTGGTTTTCATCTGCTCTTTGGCCATTTAGTACATTAGGTTGGCCAAATGAAACAAAAGATTTAAAAGAATTTTATCCAACAGATGTACTTGTAACGGGTTTTGATATTATATTCTTCTGGGTTGCAAGAATGATAATGATGGGTTATGAATTTATGGATGAAAAACCTTTTAGTGATGTATACATTCACCAATTGGTTAGAGACAAGTTTGGAAGGAAAATGAGCAAATCACTTGGAAATGGTATTGATCCAATCGAAGTTATAGAAGAATATGGAGCCGATCCAATGAGATTTTCACTTTCCACATTAGCTGCCCAGGGCCGTGATATAAAACTAGATTTAAAACACATAGAAACCAGCAAAAAATTTGCCAACAAAATATGGAATGCTACAAGATTTGTAATTTTAAACCTAGAAGATTTCCAAAAACAAGATCTTGATAACCTAAACCTATCTGATAAATGGATATTATCAAGATTACAAAAAACTATTAAAAACGTTACACACGCAATTGAAAATTATGAATTTAACGTTGCTGCAAAAGAAATATATAATTTCTTCTGGGATGAATTGTGTGATTGGTATATAGAAATATCAAAACCAAGACTTAAAACAAACGAAAGATCCCTAGTACAAAATGTATTAGTATATGTATTAGATAACAGCTTAAAATTACTACACCCAATAATGCCCTTTATAACAGAAGAACTTTGGCAAAAACTTCCAACTTCTGGTGAATCAATTACAATATCAAATTGGCCTAAAGTAGATGAAGAATTTATTGATGAGGAAAGCGAAAGAAAATTTTCACTTATCATGAATATAACTAAAGGCATTAGAAATGTAAAAGCAGAGATAAATATTCCACAAAGTAAAAAAGTTAACATTACAACAATGGTAAAATTTACCGATGAAGAAGAACTTTACATAAAAGTACTTGGAAATGTAGAAAATATAACATTTTCAAATATAAAACCTGAAAAATCTGCAAGTGCATACGTGGATAACAATTTGGAAGTTTACGTAGAGCTTGGGAATATGATTGACATCGATTCAGAAATAAACAGATTAAACAAAAAAATTGAAAAGTTAGAAAAAGATGCTGAAAAATTTAGAAAGAAATTATCCAACAAAAAATTCTTAGAAGGTGCTCCAGAAGATATTATTGAAGAAGCACGTGAAAAACTTGAAACAATAGAAGGGCAAATTGAAAAAATTAAAAGTATAATCAATTCTCTTCAGTGAGGGATAATTATGAACTATCTAGAAGCGTTAAAATACCTATATTTTAAAAGACCTTACGGAAAAATAAAAATCGGACTTTATAGAATAAAAGAATTACTCGAGCTTTTAAATAATCCACAAGAAAAGTATAAAAAATACCATGTAACCGGTTCAAACGGCAAAGGAAGTACAACAACATTTTTACATTACGTTTTAAAAAATAACTACAAAGTGGGGGGATATTTATCTCCCCATTTATCAACTATTTTAGAAAGATTTCCCATTAATGGAAAACACGTTTCTAGGGAAGTATTCTTAAAAGCTTTTGATAAAGTTAAAAGTGTAGCAGAAATTTTAGATAAAAAAGGACTCGACTTTGCTCCAAGCTTCTTTGAGTTTGCAACGGCAATGGCATTTGAGATAGGAAAGGAAGAAAATGTAGATTTTTCAACAATTGAAGTTGGACTTGGAGGCAGATTTGATGCAACAAATGTTATTATACCAGAAGCTTCTATCATTACATCGATAAGTCTAGAACACACAAAAATATTAGGAAATTCTTTGGAAAAAATAGCTTTTGAAAAAGCAGGAATAATAAAGAATGGAAAACCTGTAATAATATCTAGTCTACCCAAAGAAGCTAAAAAAGTTATTTATGAAGTGGCAAAGCAGAAAAATTCAAAGGTATTTGAGCTTGGAAAAGATTTTAATTTCGAAATAGTAGATTATAAATTCAACGAAAATATAATCAACTATTACGGTGATAAAACCATTAAAAACATAAAAATAAAATTAAATGGAACACACCAACCAATAAACGCAGCACTTGCAATTAAGGCGTTGGAAATCACAAACAATTTAAATGATGATGCAATATATAAAGGTTTTAAAGATGCGTTTATTCCAGGTCGTTTTGAAATGTTTAAAGGTATAGTATTTGACGGTTCACATAATCCAGAATCTGCGGAAAAATTTTCTGAAAACCTCAAACTGTATTTTAAGGAAAAGGAAAAAGTAGCAGTGTTTGGAATTTTAGATGATAAAGATAAAGAAAATGTCATCAAAAAACTAGTACCACAATTATCTCACACAATTGTTACTTGCCCTCCTTCTCATAGGGCAACAAATTGTAGAGAAACGTATGAAATTGTAAAGAAACACATAAATTCATGCGAGTATATTGAAAATCCCTTAGAGGCTTTAGAAAAGTTAAACTCAATAGACGTTGATTTGAAAATAGTAACAGGTTCATTTTATCTTGTTGGATATATAAGAAGTTATCTTGAACATGGAGTTATTAATGAAGAATTTGAACTTATGAGGAGGTGACACTTTTGGAAATTTTGAAGGTAATTTGGAGAAAATTACTAGAAAAAGAGGCCATTGAACCTGTCATACTTGACATGTCCCAAACAAATGTACCAACAGAGTATTTTATAATTATGACAGCAAATAGCTCTACTCATATGAAAAGTTTGAGAGAAGACCTTCTCGATTTGCTTAAGGGTTATGGTGTAAATATAATATATTATGATAAAGAAGATAACCACGATTGGTTAATTATAGATGCATCGAACATTGTCATTCATATATTTACAAAAGAAGCAAGGAGTTTTTACGATTTAGAAGGTTTGTGGATCGATGCAAAAAGGATAGAGGTTGAAAAAAGATGATACTAAAAAACGCATTGGTATTAAAAGATTGGAATTCTTCAGTTGAAAAACTGGATATAGAAATAGAGGAAAAAAAAATAAAAAAAATTTCAAAAAACCTTACAGGAGAAAATTACATTGACCTTTCAGGAAAGCTAATTATTCCCGGTTTGATAAATACCCATACACACGTCGCTATGTCTATTTTTAGAGGTATTGCAGAAGATCTCTCATTTGACGATTGGCTTTTCAAAAATATCCTTCCACTGGAAGAAAAGCTCGATAAGGATATTGTTTACTTTTCTTCGTTATTATCAATGATGGAAATGGCAAAAAATGGTATAGTTGCTTTTTGTGATATGTATATGTACGAATACTCCGTTGCAAAGGCCGCTTACGATTTTGGAATTAAAGCACTTGTTTCTCGTGGATTAGTATCTGAAGGAAACAAAATAGAACCTTCACGACTTTCAGAAGCTATAAAACTCTTTGAGAAATGGAACAATGTCGATGATAGAATCTATGTTGCCCTAGGGCCTCATGCACCATATACATGTTCTATTGAAGCACTAAAAGAGGTTGGAAAACTTTCAAAAAATATGAATATACCCGTTACTATACACCTATTTGAAAATGCTTGGGAAAGGGAAAGGTACTCCCTAAAAGATATCCTTGAAACAAATATTGCAGACTTTCATCTACTTGCAGTTCATTGCATACACCTAAATGAAAGGGAAATAGAAGAATTAAAAAACTATAACGTATATATTTCTCATAATCCAACAAGCAATTTAAAACTTGGAAATGGTATTGCTCCATTAACAAAATTTATTGAAAACAACATTCCAGTTGCACTTGGCACTGATGGACCTGCAAGTAACAACTCTTTAGACATTCTATTTGAAGCAAGACTTGCTTCATTACTTCAAAAGAAAAACGACCCAAAAAATGTTACAACAAATCAAGCATTAAAAATGCTTACTGAAAATGGTTACAAAGCACTAAAACTTGATGGAGGAATAATAAAGGAAAATCTCCCTGCAGATTTAACAATTATAGAGCTTAACACTCCAAGTTATTTCCCTTTGGAAAATATAAAACATCATTTAATTCATTCAAAAACCACTGTCTATGCAACAATGGTTAATGGAAAGTTTATATATATATCCGGTAAATTTCCAACAATAGACGAAAAGGAGGTATACAAACAATTTTCGATTTTTTACAAGAAGGTTTTAGGTATAGAAAATTGAGTGTAGAATTAAAGAAAAAATATGGAGAAAAAGTATATAGATTACCAATAAATGCAGGATTTACATGTCCAAATAGGGAAAACGGAAAACCAGGATGTTTATTTTGTGATGAAACAGGAAGCGGTTTTACAACTATTACAGGGTTAAATATAAAATCACAAATAGAAGAATTAAAAAAAAGGTACAAATCAAGAGGTGTTAAAAAATTTATTGCATATTTTCAAAATTATACAAATACATATGCTCCAATTGATGTATTAAAAAAGGTATATTCAGAAGCAATTGATAAAGATATTGTTCAAATTTCAATTTCAACAAGACCAGATTGTATTTCCGATGAAATTTTAGACCTTTTAGAAGAACTAAAAAACAATATTGATATTTCTATTGAAATGGGACTTCAAACGGCTAATTACCATACATTAGTGAAAATGAACAGAGGCCATACACTTTCTGAATTTATAAATGCAGCTTTGAAAATCAAAAATAGAGGATTTGAACTTATTTCACACGTTATATTAAACTTCCCAGATGACAACCTATTAGACGTTATAGAAACGGCAAAAATACTATCCGTTTTAAATGTAGATGGTGTAAAAATTCATTCATTATATATTGTCGAAAATACAATACTTGGAAAATTATACAAGGAAAGTAAATTAAAAATAGGTAGCTTGGAAAACTACATTGAAAGAGTTGTCAGATTCTTAGAATTTTTATCTCCAAAAATTACTATTCACAGGCTAGTTGCAGATCCACCAAAAACAGGAACAATATTTGGAAATTGGAACAAACCAAAAATACAGATAATAAACATGATAGAAAATACCTTAAAAGAAAAAGAAACTTATCAAGGGAAAAAATTTTTAAGTTGGTACACCCCGAAAACAAAGGAATGACATCATGACAAAAATTGGAACTTCTGGTTGGAGTTACGACCACTGGATTGGTTGCTTTTATCACGAAAAACTACCAAAAAGCGATTGGTTGAAATTCTATGCAAAACGATTTTCCATCGTGGAAGTTAACTCTACATTTTATAGATTACCTTTCAAAAATATAGTTAAATCTTGGGATAAAAAAATCCCTGAAATTTTTATATTTTCTATAAAAGGTCCCAAAAAAATTACACATATTCAAAAATTAAAAGAAATAGATGAATTTCTCAAAAAATTTTATGAAAGGATTGAATATATAAAATCAAAAACTTCCAATATACTTTGGCAACTTCCACCATCTTTAAAAAAAGATGAAGTACTTTTAGAAAATTTTTTAACAAAATTAGATAAAAGTTACAACTACACTATTGAATTTAGGGATAACTCATGGTAAAAATATTCTCATTATTAGAAAAATACAACATAGCCATGTACATAACTGATCCAAAAGATATAAAAGTCCACGGATTAAAACCGCTTCGTTTATTTATATTAGACTCCATAGTCCATCAAAGCTATACGCTTCTAAATATTCGTTCGAAAAATTACTGGAATTTTCCAATAAAATTAAAAAATTTAACACTACCACTTATGTTTATTTCAATAACGACTATTTTTGCCATGTCATTAAAAACGCAGAAATCTTAAAAAAATTACTGGAGGTGGATTTATGAAAAATATAATAATATTATTTATTCTTTTACCAATTCTCTCTTTAACAGAAATAATACAAACAACAAGTATAGATATAAACAACGACAATAAGCCTGAAACAATAATCCTAGAAGGCACACCCATTAGCTCTATATATTGGGATGATCTTTTTATTTCTTTAAAGACAACTGAATTAATTAAAAAAATTAAGTTAGGCTTTGGAGGATATAATCCAGAACTATTTGTTCTGGATTTTGACGGTGATAAAACTTTAGACATATTCATAAAAGCAGATAGTGGAGGCAGCGGAAATTTTAATGAATACTTTATTTATTCATTAACAAAAGGTATCATTTTAAACAACGAAGAACTTGTAAATTTATCTGGTTTCTTTATGGATGGTTTTAAAGCAATTATAAAATACAAGGAATTCTATACATATATTGACCTCTCAGATAAAAAAGAATTTTATATACAAAACAAGATCTACAATAAATACGGACAATTTATAGGAAAAGACAAAAGATTATTTATTGGTGGAATATCAAATCTAAAAACAATTGACTTTCAAAATGATAAAACCTATGAACTAGAAGGTTATATTTCTATCTCAGGAGCCTTCCATGCAGATAAAATTGGTTTTGCACACTTTATATATTCAGTTAAAAAAAAGAAAGTAATCTGGCTTGAAATTTCAAAATTAATATACATAGACGGTGATTAAAATGGAATATAAAAAACTTCATTCTTGGAAATTAATACCTGAAAAAGCTATAGAACTCCAAAAATTGTTAAGTAAAAAATTAACATTTAAACCACTCAGCAAAGAAATAAATTTGGTTGCAGGTGTAGATCTTTCATTTGTAAAAGATTATGGTCTTGCAGTGATTGTAATTTTAGATAAGAATATGGAATTAATAAAAGTTTATCATCACATTGAAAAGATAACGTTTCCTTACATTCCAGGATTGTTAGCATTTAGAGAAGGCCCCATATTTTTAAAGGCATGGAAAAAGGTTAACCACAATGTAGATGTAGTGTTTTTTGATGGACATGGAATATCACATCCTAGAAGCATGGGAATTGCTTCTCACATGGGGCTTTGGATAGAACAACCCACAATAGGCATCGCCAAAAAAATTCTCTTTGGAAATTACGTAGAACCGGAAAATAAAAAATTTTCGTTTACATATATCACTTATAAAAACCAAAAAATTGGTATTGTATTAAGAAGTAGAGAAAATGTAAAACCTATTTTTATCTCTCCTGGAAATCTTATAACCTTAGATGAATCACTAGAATTAACAAAACAATTCATTACAAAGTACAAATTGCCTGAACCAACAAGACTAGCCCATAAATACTCTCAGCTCTTAAAGAAACAATTCAATGAAGAATTACAATAAAATCAACGGGAAAATCTATGTAATTTCTACTGCTTGTAAGTAAATCAATTAATTTATAATACCCTTCTAAATCATCTTTAGCATATTTAATAACAAAATTCCTCTTTGGATGCACTGTTTTTACAATCTTCTTTACACTTTCAATACTAACTTTTTCATTTAAAATATACACTAAATCATTAGGATAATTCCAAATTTTCTTATCCAAGAAAAATATAGCTTCTGGAATAACTCCTGCAGCTTTCCACATGTAATATAAATTTACATTATATATCCTTGTTTGATATTCTGTATTGTTGACTATATAAAAAACATATTCATTTTCCTTATCTTGAACATTTTGGGAATATTTTTCCTTTAACTGTTTCATATCTCCAGGATATATGTTACCATCTACATCGTATTCAACAGGAAAAGATATACCCTTTAAATTAAATCTATCCCTAAAATTTACAGCTAAAAATACCAATTCAGAAGTTTTCACATTAGTTTCCGTTAAATCAAACACCTTTTTAAAAGTCCTTGATAATGTAAAAATATCTTTTTTCAACGCAGTTTTTAAAAGTTGCTCAATAATATATTTTTGTCTCTCTATTCTTCCCAAATCACCGTTATAATCCTTTCTGAAACGCATAAAAGCAAGTAACTCTTCTCCATACAATTTATGTAAACCTGGCTCAAAATTAATTACCAGATTTTGTGAATAATCTGTATATTTCATTGGCTGATTTACATATACCTCAATAGGACCAATCTCATCACCTATGATTTTTATCACATCGTAATCAACTATTACGTATCTATCCACTTTTTTCCCAAAAAATCCTTCAATTAGCCCTATAAGATTTTCTAAACCATTTCTTTGATAATATGAATTAATTTTTTTACCATTGATAATCAAATCTCTTGGAACACTTGTTATTCTTATCTCTTTACTTTTGGAATTTACACTTACAAACATAATTACATCTGTTCTTCTCGTCCCTTGAATATCCTTATCCAAACCTAACACCAAAAAATTAGTCTCCTCATTAAGAGGAGAGTATATTACATATAAAATTAAGCGCATCCAGGGGATAAAAACTACACTCAATGAAAATAAAACTACTATAACACCTATTAATAAAAAAATAGCTTTCTTCATTCCATGTAACCTATGTATGGAATATTTCTAAATTTTTCATCAAAATCCAAACCATATCCAACTACAAATTTGTCTTCAATATCAAAACCAATAAAATCTGCTCCAACTAACGGTTTTTTTGAAGACTTTTTTAATAAAGTTGCAACTTTCAAATCTTTAGGATTATATCTCTTTAAATATCCTAAAATATATGACAAAGTTTGACCAGTATCTAAAATATCCTCAACAACCAAGACATGTTTCCCTTCTATTGGTTCATCAATCCAACTTTTTACCCTTATCCTTCCTGTAGACTCCATTCCACTGTAACTAGAAACGTGGATAAAGGAATATTCAACATTTAAATCAATATTCTCAACAAGGTCAGAAAAGAAATGAATTGCTCCTTTTAAAACGCATACCGTATGGATTGTCTCCGTTTTTCCCTTATAATATTCCGTTATTTCCCTTCCCATCTCTTTAATACGTCTTGCCAATTTTTCCTTATCAATTAAAACTTTCAAATCCATTCCATCCCTCCTTTTCTATAACCCCTGATACAATTACTGCTCCATCTTCATCATAAATAACCGCTATTTGCCCTGGAGTAATAGCAAAAATAGGCTCTCTTGTTTCCACATACAAATTATCATTATCTACATATACCCTACATTTTACTTCTTTGAATTTTTTTCTTACTTTAACATATCCTTCTATCTTTTTATATACATCTTGCAAAAAATTCAGTTTCGATACTGTAAACTTATTGTTAAACACCTCTCCTTTTTTCCCAACAACAAGTAAATTCTTTTCAAAATCTTTTCTTAACACATACATACGTTCCCTTACAGCTATACCTATTTTCCTTTGACCGATAGTATAATTTGACAATCCTTTATGTGTTCCCAAAATGTTTCCTTTAGTATCAATTATTAACCCTTCCTTGAACCCTACTCCATTTTCCTTTAAAAATCCATAAATATTATTATCGGGAATAAAACATAAATCTTGAGAATCTTCCTTTGAATGTATGTGAATATTCAAATCTTTTGCAATATTTCTAATTTCATCTTTGTTATATTCTCCATTCGGAAAAACTAAGTAACCTAATTTTTCCCTTTTTATAGATGCCAAAAAATACGATTGATCTTTCTCTTTATTTTTTGCTTTATACAATTTTCCATCCCTTAAAAGCGCGTAATGACCAGAGGCCACATAATCGTTTCCATCTTGGATTATTCTCTCAAGCAAAACTCCAAACTTTATCCAATCATTACAAAAAAAACAAGGGTTTGGAGTTCTTCCTCTTTTATACTCATTAATAAAATACTTAATTATAGTTTCCCTAAAAACATTCTCCACATGTATTATTTTTAGTTCTACCCCAAACTTTTGTGCAACTTTTTTGGCATCAAATGTGTCCGATGGACTACAACAAACCTTGTGTTTGATCTGTTTAGTTAAATATAACGAATCTGGAACCGTTTTTAAATGATATGCTGTTACAGCATATCCCTTTTTTTTCAAAAGATAAAGAGCAACAGCACTATCTACTCCTCCACTTAACGCTACTCCTACCTTTATAATTTATTCCTCCTTCCAAACTCCTCACATTTTTTCAAATATGACTTCTTTAAATCTTCCAACGTAACAGACATTAATGATTTTGAAAACTTTTCCATGACAATCTGCCAAATTTCATTTACTGTGCAAATTTCAGGTTCTAACTTCATTTTACCAGGCTCAACAAAACATGTAATTACAGTTGAAATATCATCAACAGCACTAACTATATCATAAATTGTGATCTCTGACGGCTTTTTTGTTAATTTATACCCTCCAAATTTTCCCCTAGATGAGGATAAAATTCCAGATGAAACAAGCCTTGACAAAATCTTTTGAGCAAATTCATAAGGTATATCAGCCTTACACTTTGATATTAACTCTCTCGTACTTACCAGTTTTTCATCTAAAGATAAAAGAAGTAGTAGTCTCAATGCATACTCACTTTTCATTGTTACGGCCATATTTATATACCTCCATTTTTTAATATAAATACATCCAAGTCTTTGACACTATAATGACGTGCTATATTGACATCTTCTATATAAATATCTATTCGTTTACCCCTTATTAAACTTCCAGTATCTTCTGCCACAAAAATCTTTTTAAATTGAGGAATGTATATATAACTACCAAGTGGTATTATCCCCGGATCAACAGCAGCAGTTACCCATTCTCTTGCAATTGTTCCCGAACGAGTTAATCTAAACGTCGGATAATATGGTATCTTTCCATCATCCCAAGGAGTATAAAATGTTACTTTAAACTTCTCTTTATATTCAAAAAGAAGTTTTAACGGATCCTTCGGTTCCCCATCCACCCATAATTCAAAATGAAAAATCTTTTTAATCTTTCCCAATGGTTTATTTATATCTACCCAATCGTTTTCTTTGTAATTAGTTTCAATCCCTTTATATATACCAAGAATTCCATTTCCATGATCAACATATAAAACATTATCGCCTTTTATTGTTACACGACCAACTAAAATTGGATAAACTTTTTTACCAGGTGCATCAATATCTATTCCTAAATTTGTAACGCCTTTTTTTGTCTCACCAAAATATCCTAAAACATTCTCAGGATTTATTTCTATAGGTAAATTCAAAAAATTCTTGAAATTATCTACAGGAATTTTTAACACTTGTCCAGGCATAATTCTTCTTGGATCACTTATTGCATTAAACGAAATTAATCTTTCGACGCCATTACTTCCCAAATTATAATTCTTACTTATACTGTACAATGAATCTCCACTTCTCACAATATACAAAATATACCCTTGTCTTAATTTCAAAATATCTATTATATCTTCTCTATTAAAATTTTGCTTCAAAAACATTATTTCAGAATTTATCTGTTTAACCAGTGATAATTCCTTTTCTAAACCCTCTCTTGAAGAAAATCTGTCAATCTTTAAAAGCAAATCATTAACCGTATTCTCCAAATAATCTATCTTTTCTAGTTTATTTAAAATTTGTAGTGCAGGAATATTCCCTTCATTACCACCAATACTATCTACTTCCTCCAAAGTCTGACCCAAAGATTGTACTTCAACCTGTATTTCTCTTACCTTATCTTCCAATTCCATTATCTTTATATAACCATTATTGTATCTCTCTATAGCTTCATCTAAAATGTTCTTTACTTCGTTTAGATTAAGCTTTTGAACCAATCCCTCTACATCGTTTATTCTATAAATAATTCCCCTAATATTGTAAGAAGTAAGCTCTGCAGTTATCTTGTTCAATTGATTTTCTATATTAGTAATCCGGATTGCGATTTTTTTTGTAAAATCATCTAAATAATCTATTTTTTTAACATCTATCTTTTTTAATTTATTTTCCAATTCTTTTAAACTATTTTCAAGATTATTAAAAACCTTATTGTAATCCTTTTCCAAAACACTAATCCTATCGTCATACTCTTGTATAATATTTTCTAAAGTATAAACTCTATTTTCTAATTGACTGAATTGTTCATATGTCACATAATTACAAGAAAATAACAAAAGCAACATCAAAATTATTGCCGTAAACTTTGCCATCTATCTCTTCCCACCTTTGCATAATAAGACGAACTTCTTCCGTACTTTTTTACAAGAATAGAAAACCACTTTACCGCCTCAGCTCTTCTTTCAAAATACCTATTTAACTCTCCAAGGTAAAATAACACTTTTTCCTCGGGTTTACCTTCAGGAAGATTAGATTTTAAATAACACTCCTCAAAACTTCTCAATGCATGAGCAAGTGCAATATTTTCCTGTTCTTTATCTTCTTTTTCTCTAAACAACCAAGCGATTTTCAAATATGCATCTGCAAGCTTACAATATCTTTTAGTAACCGTTGACAATATCACAACGATTCCATAAGCCTTTAAAGCTAAATCAATATCTCTTTCACCTGTAAAATGCTTCTTTACATTTGAAAGTTTCCCCTTCAACTTTTCCAATGCATCTACTATCTTTTCTTTTTCCAATATATTAACATTTTCCTCAAATTTCGGTTCATATTCTGCATAGCAACAGTTGGAACACACGACTATTTCATACAAAAAAGGGTTCACCTCTACATAATTTGGTTTCAAATCATCATCGTATCCCGATATCTTCACAGAATCTATTCTCACCTTTTTACTTGTAAACTCATTCCCACAAATAGGACATTTATATGTCTTATCCCACAACGATTCCATATTATTCACCTTCTAACAATGCATTAACAAAATCTTCTGCGTCAAACGGTTTTAAATCATCAACTCCTTCCCCTAGACCAACAAACTTAATAGGAATTCCCAATTCTTTTACTATCGCAATTGCAATTCCTCCCTTTGCAGTACCATCCAACTTTGTCAACACAATACCAGTTATATTCACAAATTCTTTAAATATTTTTGCCTGTTGTAATCCATTCTGCCCTGTAACAGCATCAATCACCAATAATATTTCATGGGGTGCACTTTCTAACTTTTTCTTTATCACCCTATTTATCTTTCTTAATTCTTCCATTAGATTCTTTTTAGTATGCAATCTACCCGCGGTATCAAGAATTACAATATCTTTATTTTTCGAGATAGCATGATTTACAGCATCAAAAGCAACTGCCGCTGAATCTGCTCCTTCTTGGTGAGCAATTACAGTTGAATTTGTCCTCTCACCCCAAACCTTTAATTGATCAATTGCGGCTGCTCTAAAAGTATCGCACGCAGCTAAAACAACAGATTTCCCATTTTTTGAAAAATATGATGCCAACTTTCCAGCAGTAGTAGTCTTCCCCGAACCATTAACTCCAACCATATTAATTACAGTAGGCTTTTCAAATAAATTTAATTCAGTATTATCACTTAACATCTCAACTAATACTTTCTTTAAAGTTTCATAAGCATCTTCCCCACTGCTTTCCTCAATTTTCTTAATAATATACTCTGTTGCTTCAACTCCAACATCTGATAATATCAAAAGCTCCTCAATTTCTTCTTTTACCTCTTCATCTAATTTTTTCCCACTCAACACCTCCTTTATCTTTCCAAAAAAGGTTTCTCTTGTTTTTTGAAGGCCTTTTTTAAATTTCTCAAAAAAACCCATGCTACACCTCCAATTTATTTATTACTCCATATACAACACCATTTTTCCTAACCAAATATTCTTTATCAAAATACTCCTTTATCTTATCATATAGGCTATCTTTCTTTAATGTTTTTATTACTACCTTTTTTCTTGAAATTCTCAACATCTCTTCTAAATCCTCGGTATTCAAGGACTCATAAATTGCAAACGATCTTAGAGGATTTAACGAATTACTCTCGTAAATTGGATTTTCAAACATAGGGTCACAATAAACTATATCAAAAGCATTATCTTCTACTCTTCTAATATAACTTTTATAATTTTCATTTACCAACTCTATCTTTTTCTTTGCATTATTAACCCAATTTTCCCCTGAAATGTAATATAAAAGTCCCCATTTCACCACTCTATATATATGCTTTGAGCCCTCCGTTGCCACAACCTTTTTCGCATAATTTGCTATTAAAAGCGCTTCAGAAGCTAATCCACATGTTGCATCATAAACTATGTCACTTTCTTTTGGACTAATTGCTTCTATAAGATAATCTTTTTGCCCATGCTTTATATTTTCCATTCTAATTTTCGCTATACCTTGATGAAAAAAGAACTCTCCATCTTCCCACTTAATACTTAGCATACCCTTTTTATCAATAACATAATAAAAATCAATCAGACTTCTTTTTATATATTTAGTAAGATGATTTCTATTAACATATTTTACGCCGTATTCTTTCGCCAGTTTTTTTGCTTTCTCTACAAGTTCTCTATTTGGATTGTAAGATGTTGTAACCACAAACCTCATCTATCTTCACTACCCTCTTTCAATTTTTTCAATTTTTCATATAATATCTGCTTTTTTTCGTATTTTTCTTTGACCTCCTCGTATTGGGATTTAACCTTCAAAAATTCTCCATAACTTACTCTATATCTAATAAATGAAGTAATAACATTTATGACAAAAAAAGAAACCAAAAATACTACAAAAATTGTATACAACCTTTTAACCAAATCTTTTTTCCTCATAATTTACCCCCTTATGGATATGAAAACACCTGCACTTCTCCTATTTCACTACTTATTTTAATTTCTCCAGCTATACCATTATATACAGAGTAATATCTTTGATTATCAGGAGTAATATAGTATATTTTATTCTCTTTTCCTATATCAACTTTCTTTACATTAAACAAATCTTCCATAGATAACTTCACATCTGTTCCTTTATCTATTAAATAGACAATAAAATACAAATTATCTTTATCCGACAAATCAAAAAATTTATCTAGATTTGTTGAAATACTAACTTTCTTTTCATCGATCCCATCAGTTAAAGTATACGTCACTGTTGCAACTAAATTAACATTAAAATTTGATTTTTCAATAGTTAATAATGGCTTAATTAATATCCCATCTGATTTTATCTTAACTCTTATATTTTTGCCATTAAAATCCAAAAAAAAATCAATACTTTTAACATTAGACCATCCAAAATCTGTTCCAAGCTTTTCATCAAAAATTCGTTTTAGATTATCCGAAAAAAATGCTTGAAAATATATTTCAAAATTTACAATTTGATTGTTTTGGGTATCAGGTAATATTTTATCCAAAGTTAGTGCACAACCTGACAAAATTAATATAACAAATAATATTACTTGAAATTTATATTTGTTACTATTACAACATATCCATCTTCTTCTTGACAATCAACCTTCACCCTCTCAATTGGTACATTAAACTTTGAAGATACAATTTTTACAACTTCTTGTTTTATCTCTTCAGAGCTTTTTTCAAAAACCTCATGTGGAATTCTCTGAACAATCTCCCTTCTTCTACTCATTACATTCTCCAGTCTTTTTAACGCTTCTTCTCTTGAATTTTTTTTGTCATGTTTTTTAAAAATATCTAACATCCACATACACTTCACCTCTTTTTGAAGAAAGAAAATATCTTTGAAATAAAATTGGCTGAAGAAGGAAGATCCAATTCTAATGGTATTTCTTCACCTTTTAATCTTTTCACAATATTCTCAAAATTATTTGATAGACCATTTGAATTTTCTAATACCAAAGGCATGCCACGATTAGTTGAAATAATTACTTCATCGGATTCAGGAATAATTCCTATCAAATCAATAGCAAGTGCTCTCTGAACATCCATTTCAGAAAGCATCTCTCCCTTTTTGGCCATATTTACTTTGAATTTGTTCAAAATCAAGACTATATCCTTATCATCAAACCCATTATTTTCCAAAAGACCAATTACCCTATCCGCATCAGAAATAGCAGGAAGTTCCGGTGTAGTAACAATAATTGCAAAATCAGCAGGCGCAATTGCATTCCTAAACCCTCTTTCAATACCCGCAGGAGAATCTATTAACACATAATCAAAGTCATCTTTTAACGCTTCAACAATACTTATCATATCCTCAGGGGTAATCATTTCTTTAGTCGCTATCTGTGATGCTGGCAGTAAAAACAAATTTTTCAAATTTTTGTGTCTAACTAAAGCATCTTTGGCAGAAATATTTCCATTTACAACATCTAAAATAGTGTAAATTATCCTATTTTCCAATCCCAAAACAACATCTAAGTTTTTTAATCCAACATCAGCATCTATTAAACAAACTCTATTTCCTTCTTTTGCAAGAGAACACCCCAAATTCGCAGTTACAGTAGTTTTTCCAACACCACCTTTCCCTGAAGTAAGAACATAAACCTTCGCCATAAAACCACCTCTATTTTTTGTTTTTACTTTTTGCAAAGAAAATTAATTCACTTTCAATAAAAATATCTATATCTCCATCCATTACTGCATCAATGTTACCAGTCTCTACATTGGTTCTATGATCTTTTACCATTGTGTACGGTTGAAAAACATAAGATCTAATTTGATTCCCCCATGAAATATCTTTCAGCTCTCCTTGTATTTCCTCTAATTGTTTTTGTCTTTTTTCCAATTCTAATTGATACAACCTAGCTTTTAAAACTTTCATAGCAGTTTCTTTGTTTTGTAATTGCGATCTTTCTGTCTGACAAGTAACTACTATACCTGTTGGTATATGTGTTATTCTAACGGCCGATTCAGTTTTATTTACATATTGGCCACCTGCACCAGAAGCTCTATATGTGTCTATCCTCAAATCTTCCGGATTAATTTCTACATCAATATCGTCCTCTATTTCAGGCATAACATTAACCGATGCAAAAGATGTATGCCTCCTTTTATTAGCATCAAATGGAGATATTCTAACTAACCTGTGTACTCCTCTTTCGTACTTAAGATATCCATACACATATTCTCCTTTTATATACAACATTGCACTTTTTATTCCCGCCTCTTCTCCCGGTTGATAGTCAACTATTTGAACATCAAATCCTCTTCTTTCAGCCCATCTCATATACATTCTAAGCAACATAGATGCCCAATCCTGCGATTCCGTTCCACCTGCCCCAGGATGTATGGAAAGATATGCGTTACTCGAGTCAAACTTCTCATTTAGTATCAATTCAAGTTCGAATGTTTTGACCTTTCTCTCTATATCATCAATTAGTTGTTTTATAGTATCCAAAAACGTTGCATCTTCTTCTAAAAGTTCTAAACCCGCCTCCAAATCTTCAAGTTTATTCTCAATATCTACCATATCATCTATTATCTTTCTAATCCTTTGAGCATTTTGAGAAATCTCCTTTGCTCTTTTTTGATCATTCCAAAAATCAGACTCACCCATTAATTTTTCAAGTTCTTCCAATTCCTTTTTTTTATCTTCTGGGTGAAATACTTTTACAATATCTTCATATCTTTTCTTCACTTCATCAATTCTCTGTTTTAATTCGTAATCTATCATAAAAACTCCAAACCTCCTCTATTTCACAATTGAATATACAATAACACCAACTAAGGATAGTAAACTTATAATAACCAACTCTTTCAAATACGTATATTTCATATTTATTTTCACATTAGTACTCTTTGTTACAATCTCATCTTCATCATATGCACTAACTTTTACTAAGTAATCTCCTTCTTCTTTCACACCATTCCATTTAAACAAATTTACACCTGGAACACCTGAAAAAACATAATTATCAATTTTTAAATCCCCTTTATATATATCTACTGTAACCGTTGAAAAAGTAGTCAACAAAATCTCTAATTCCCAATTATCTCTATACCAATCACCATTCGGTGAAAATTCATTATAATCGCTTCTTAAATACATCTCCAAAGGTAACTTTTTTAAAAAAAGTTCAACAGGTGTTACTCTTTTAAAATCTATTACTAATTCTTTTTCTAACTTTTCATATCCAGGTGATGAAAACATTACTTTATATTCTCCAATGGGTAGCTTCAACTCCTCATTCTCGTTCTTTATTTCTCCCCAAAAAATTCCATCTATATACACATTTATTGGATAAACATTTGAAAATACAACTATTCTACCAGCTTTAATTGGTTTTAACTTTAAAACTACCCCCTCTTTTCGAATAAAAATCATTCTTGAAAAAACAATATAGTCTTCCGATTGCACTTCAACAAAATGATAGCCACTTTCCTCAAAAGTTACAATAAACTGCCCAAAAATATCAGTTTGACCCATATATTCTCCATCAACATACACATCCATGAAAGACTCTCCTGTTACTATAACTAAAGAATAGTCACTTAAACCTTCTAAATTCCCAAAAGATATCCCAAAACTTATAGAAATTTCTGAAAAGGAAATTACCGAAAATACAACAAGTAACAAAGCGAAAATTTTTTTCATATTATTCACTTCCTTTTTGCGATTGAATAAACGCTATAATTTCTGCTATGACAACATACATCTTTTCAGGAATTTCTTCTAAAACATTTAGCTTAAAAAGCTCACCAACAATTTTGGAAGATCTTACGATTGGAACTCCACTTTTTTTGGCAAGTTCCATAATTTTCTCCGCAACTTCTTCTTTGCCTTTTGCAACAACAAAAGGAACAAAATCTGTTTTAGGATTGTATTTCAAAGCAACTGCTAACTTTTCTCTAGACGTATATACCACCCTCAAAACCTTCAAACTTTACAAATACATATTTGAAATATTTCTCTAATCTTTTTTTTAAATCCTCCACATTCTCTATTATTGTACTCGTTTTCAATGTTATTTCATCGTCACTTATATATCCCTCAATAACACCTTTTTCATAAAAGATTTCAAACTTCTGCAACAATCTATCATAAAACACCTTAATATCTCCAAAAACTCTAAATCCCACTTGTCCCGATAAAATATTAATATATTTTTCAAATTCTTTATCTTCTCCATTTTCAAAATACTCTCTAAATCTAGACAAAAACTCCTTATCTAGTTTTATCCTCTTTTCAAGTTCAATAAAAAGCTTAGAAATCCTTTCAATGTATACTTCATCTTCCGTTATTTTTGTTGCCAAAAAAACATACCTCAAAGGCGGTAAAGAACCTTTTGGCCCTGCCACAAGCTTTCCCTTATAATCTCCTTCTCCTATATTCTTTACCTCAACCCTTAACCCTTTAGGTATTTTTTTATTTGACTTTACTATTACCTCACCATTTTTGGTTTTCAACTTAACCAAATTTTTATACGTATCAGAAACAACTCCATACATTTACCTCACCTAAAAATTCTCAGAAGCAAATAACTCAGATAAAACACTATGTATTTCTGCATCATATTTCATGGTCCTGTAAAAAGCCTTTAACGCAAAAATCCTTCTTTTTTGTAAAGGCACATCCCCACATTCTTCAAGACTTCTTATAACCTTTTCATAATCTTCCGGATCAGATATTACAACCACATCCCTATAATTTTTTGCCGCAGCTCTTAAAAGAGAAACTCCACCAATATCTATATTCTCAATGAGTGTTTCCTCATTTCTTGTTTCTTTTGCCACTTTCTCAAATGGATACAAATTTACTACAACCATATCAATTGGCACAATATCATTTTCAGAAAGATCTCTTAAATGTTCTTTGTTATCAAATTTTGCAAGAATTGCTCCAAATATTTTTGGATGCAGCGTTTTTACCCTTCCACCCAAAATTTCCGGAAAACCAGTTATTTTAGACACTCTTTTTACTCTTATTCCATTTTCTTCTAAAAGTTTCGCCGTACCACCTGTACTTATTATTTCAACACCAAATTCTTCCAACTTTTTTGCAAAATCAACAATTCTACTCTTATTTGAAACACTAATTAAAGCTCTCTTTATATTCATATTCTCACTCCTTTTATCTTTATTTTAACACATTTTTATTTTCTAGCTAATATTGCTATTGATTCAATGTGATAAGTTTGAGGAAACATATCAAATAACTTTATACTCTTTATCTCATACAATTCCATCAACATTTTTAAATCCCTTGAAAAAGTCGACGGATTACAAGACACATAAGCTATCTTCTCCGGTTTGCGTAACAAAATTTCATTACACATTTCCTTTCCCAAACCAGACCTAGGTGGATCAACTACTAACACATCAAAATTTTTCTCTGAATTTTTTAAAAACTCATAAGCATCAGATTCTATAAATTTAATATTCCTTAATCCGTTAATGTTTGCATTTGCACGTCCTGCTTTTACTGAAACGTGATTTGATCCCACAGCAACTACAAATTTGGACAATAACGCAAGTCTAATGGAAAATGTCCCAAGACCACTGAACAAATCCAAAACTACTTCATTACCATTCAAATCTAGATTCTTAGTCAAATAGTCTATCATTTTTTCCGTTACATAAAAGTTGTTTTGGAAAAATGCAGTTGGAGGTACTTGAAATTTTTCCCAACTAAACTCATATGATATAACACCTTCACCTTTTAAAATCCTATATGGTCCTCTCAATACTACTTTATCATTACTATTCATAACATGAACCACCGAAGTTATTAATGACACTTGTTTGCTTAAAACATTTGCAATTTTTTTTGCATCTTTAAAATTTTCCATCTTGGTAACAAAAACCACCATCAACTCTCCCCTAGGAGAATATCTTAATACTATATTTTTCAAAACTCCATTTCTTCCATTATACACTGAAACGTTAAAAGCATCTAAAATTTCTGGAAGAACATCCAAAACTTGATTCATAGGCTTAGGTGCAATTAAACACTTTTTTATTTCTACAACCCTATTACTTTTTTTTCTTTTAAACCCTAATTTTTTATTCCTAGTCACGGAAAATTCCATTTTCAACCTATAGTTATATTCAAAATTACTCCTTTCAATTTCCACATTTTTAATATTTAATCCCGAAATTCTTAAAAGTTGTTCCAAAAAAACCTGTTTTTTTATCTCTAACTGTTTATCGTATTTTAAATCTAAAAAATCACATCCTCCACATTCTTTGAAATATGGACATTTTGGCGTACTTCTTTCAGGAATAGTTTCTAAAATTTTATCAACTTTTGCTATCGCATAATCATTCTTATCCTTCAAAATTGTGATTTCAACAAGTTCACCAGGATATGCTCCTTCGACAAAGACTATTTTTCCACCCGGTAATTTCCCTATCGAATTACCACCATATGCCATTTTCTCAATATAAACAATTTCTTTCATAATACTAACCTCCACTTAGAATAAGCCAATATTAGGTTTATTTTCTTTAAAGTCCCATCCAAAAAATTTATCTTCAAATTCTATTATATAAAACAGTACTGAAAGTTTATTCACATCATCTAAATCAAAGATTCCATCATCGTTAAACTCGAACTCTGACGAAAATTCAAACATCCAATGGTGAAGCCTCTTTAGAATTGATATCTTTAGTTCCTTAAATTTTTCAGTTTCAAAGTTATACACCGCATCTAATATTAATCCAGGATCAATAGATTTCAAATTAACTCCTATTTCTAAATACTTATAATTGCTTTTATAACCCAACAAAAATGTATCATCACCACTCTTTAATTTATAATTCAATGTATAAGAAGGGTCTGAATCTTTGCTCTTTTTCAGATAATTTAATTCCAAAATATTCTCACATTTATTTACAAAAAAACTTCCCTTAAAATACGCATTTTTTATGTAATTTTCCTCTATCGATTGACGTACACGACCCTTTAATTTCTGAAAAGTTACCAAATGAGTAATTTCCCTAACTGGTATTTGTTCCATATGGTAATATTTAAAATTAGCACTATAATTTAAAGGGATAGATGAATCTACATACGAAATCTTCACAGAAGAAGGGTTCAGTTTTTTTAACTTGAAATCGTATTCCGTATCAGCCTGTAAAAAAAATTTATTCCAAGAAAACTTTACCATAATTTTGTCATTTAACATCTTATTATAAAAAAAATCATACCCTTGTGTTAATAAAAAATTGAGAAATTTGCTCTTTACGTAAAGCCTTATACTGAATTTATTATATTCCGTATTTGTTGCCTCATCCCTGAAATTTTTTCTATATCCATACTCAGGCTTGAGTTCAAGTACCTCAAATTTTAGATTGCCTGATAATTTATAGGCATCATATAATCCCAATCTCAAGTAATATTTATCAGTTAAAGCATTGTAACAACTTAACCCAAAGTTATATTCAAAATTAACATCAAAAAAATCACTCTTATATTCAAAAGGTAAATTAAACTTATGAAATATTTTACTTACATAACTTTCATTCTTTAAATTTCCACTGAAATTTGTAGTGTAAAATTTATCTTTAAAAGAAACATTATAACTTCCCGTTTCATCAAATAAGATCTCTTCGCTAATTTTTTTAACTGAACTTATAAATCTAAAATTGCTAATATAAAGCTCTGTAAAATCTAAATCTTTCTTTAATCCACTTAAACTAAATACGTTATTTATTGAAAATTCCTTATCATTTCTATTTAAGTTTAAGTCAAAAAAGTAACTTTTAGTCTTAAATGATACTCCTATTCTTTTAAACCATAATGTGTTTAAACTTTCAGAATAGTAAAACGGGAAAAATGTTAGCTTTAAATTTGTTGTCTTTAAATCCCATCTAGTGTTATATTCTAAATATCCTAAATCCACCAAAAGATATTTTTTTCCGTAATCAATATAAAAAATTTTTTCTTTACCATCTAAAATTGTAAATATCAAATTAGAACCTTCCCCTGTTTCAAAAGTGGTACTTAACAAATAGTTATCCACGTATAAGCTATACTCTTGACGAGTTGAAAAATTTAATTTGCTATCTATTGAAAATGAAAATGAAAATGGAGATTTGGAATCCTCACTCAAACTTGAAAAATACACAGGATATGGAAAAAAAGGAAATTCAAACAAAAATAACATGGAATTTTCAGCTACTAGATATCTATCCTCATAAATATAAACATCTAACGCTTCTACTCTATAATGTGGTTTTTCAAGTTCACATGTTGTAATATATGCTTCGTTTAGATTAATATAACCTTTTTTTTTCTCAAAGTTTTCCGCACCAAAATACAAATCTACTTTACCTTTTTTAGATTTATATTTTTCAACTCCTCTTACACGTACGGCATATGATTTTTTTTCAGAAAAAAAATATTTCACGTACTTTGCATTATAAACCTTTCCTTCTTTATTAAATTTCACATTTCCATATGCCTCTAAAATTTTTGCCTTTGAATTTTCCACTAAAATCGTCGCTTCACTAGAAGTTAAAATATTCTCATCCCAAAAAATACGCACATTCTCTTTTGCGTGTATAAAATTATCTTTATAAATAACATTTGAAGCTTCCAATGTAATTGTATTTGAAAAAACATTAGTAGATATTACAATTAAAAAAATAACTATCATAAATTTTGATAACAGCTCTCTTAACTTATAAGCAAAAGGAGTATCAAGCATTAAAAACAAAAATAAACCCACCGAAATAAATACTAAATTTGGAAACCATGCTGCAAGCACTGGATTTAAAAGATTCTCTTTACCCATTGCAGAAATCCAAGCACCAGAACCCTGATACAAAATAACTATAGCAAAGGTAAAAATCACACTCCAGGATTTACTTTTTAATCCAAATAACAAAGACAATGGAACTCCAAGAATAGTTATTATAAAGGGCCCAACAGAATTCGCATACCTTCCATGTAACTCCACAATCCACGGGGAAGGATCTACCCCCAACTTCCTAAAAGTTTTAATTTTATTTTTTAATTCATCGCCAGTCATATCTCGTGGAGATTTTCCAACTCTCATTAGACTTTCTAAATCATCCTTTAAATCCAAAGAAATTTTCGAAAAATTTACATCAAACTTTAGAAAACCATCTTTGTCTGTTACATACATTTTTCCGTTTATCAAAAACCACTTTCCTTCATCTTTTTGAACCTTCTCTGCTGTAATTATACGTTCTTCTCCTTGAATATGTTGAAAGAGGACTACATCGTACAAGATCCCACTTGATTGATCATATCTTTTCACAAAAAAATATTGTGATTCATCTATTTTTGTTAAGACATTTTCCCTAATAGAAATCTCCGGTCTTTTATACACATACTTTGAAATAGTCTTCATTGCCTTGTGGTTAAATGTTGGAACCATTTGATCATTTAGATAAAATGCAAAAAGGCCAAACAAAACAGATAATAAAAAGAATGGATAAACCAATTTTCTTGATGGAATTCCATGGACTAGCATAGCAGTAATTTCTTTAGAACTATAAAGTTGTGACAAAACCCAAAATATAGAAAACAAAACACCGACTGGTATTCCCATAGAAACAAAATACGGAAGATTATAATATATTAACTCAAAAAGTTTAAGTATACCAACCCTATGCCTTACAATTATATCCGATAGTTGATAAAGTAACTCAACACTTGCAAACAAAACAAATGCAGCAACACCCATTATAAAAGGACCTATTGAAAGCTTTAAGATATACTTTGTTAAAACCCTCAAATTTTATCCCCCATATCTTCTAAAGTCTCTATGGTATGCAATTTATCGCCAAAACATTTATATTGCCTACCGGTTATTATGTACGAAGTTGTTTCCACTATCTTTGTTGCAATATCTGCTATTTCTTCAATCTTTTGAGAGATTTCTAATAATATTAAAGCCCTTTTTACATACCTTGCATCTTCCATCATATAAACCATTAATTCTTTTCTAATGTCATCAAAAAAATTGTCAATTTCAGCATCCTTTTCACAAATTGATTCAGCCCCCAATATATTTTGATCAGCAAACATTCTCATACTTTCCCTTAACATTATCAAAGAAATTTTAGTCATTTCTGGTATAGTAATAAGTGGTTTTAATTGTGGTTCTTTAATTAATTCCAAAATTTTTCTGGCAATATCAAGTGTTTTTTCAGAAATATCTTGAAAATAACTTGAAATTACAAAACTTCCCGTTACCATCCTTAAATCTTTGGACATGGGCATTAAAGTAGATAAAATAATTAAAGCCTTCTCCTTTATCTTCATATCCATTACATTAATTTCATTCTCATTTTTTAAAGCGTTTAACACTGCTTCCTTATCTCTTTCTTTTAAAGCATTTAAAACTTGATTTAAAAGAGATTCAATAAGCCAACCTTCTTTCAAAACCATCTTTTTTAATTCTTCTATATTTTCTTTTAATATCCAATCCATATATATCACCTTACTTTACAAAAATCTCTTTCCATATCCTAATTTTTCTTTTATAGATTTGGAAAAATTATAATCTTTTGGTCTTAAAATAACTATCCTCCTTCTAGACTTTTTAAGATTAACTTCTCTAACCTTTCCAAAATCCATACCATCTAATATTAAATTTATTTCCTGATCAATCCTCACAATAATTTCTTCATCATCAGGTACAATGATACTTCTAGATGCCAAAAATTGTGGAGCAACTGGTGTAATAACAAACGAATTAACATTTGGAAGCATTATAGGTCCACCTAACGATAGCGAATAACCGGTTGATCCTGTTGGGGTACTTATAATTAACCCATCAGCATGGAAATAAAAATCTCCATCTTGAAAGAATATCTGTATATCAACCATTTTTTGTACAGGATCTCTAATCAAGAGAACTTCATTTAAGGTATAGAAATCTCCTGCCTTTAAAAAATATCTTATATCCCTTTCAAAATTTTCGTTTTTCAAATCCTCCAAAAATTTATCAAAGTCACCTAGCGTATAACTAGATAAAAATCCAAGTCGTCCACCTTTAAAACCAACAAGTGGATTCCTTACCTTGTGAGCCGCTTTCAAAAATGTTCCATCTCCGCCTAATACCAAAGTTAAATCCACTTCTATACTCGGAATCTCACTTCCAACATATTCTACATGGAAATTTTCATCAAAAAGAATTTCACTAAATTTTTCTGCAACACTTTTTAAACTTGGTTTATGAAAAATTCCTAAAACTTTCATTTCATTAAATACCCCAATTCAATTATACTCTGTATTAAGAATCTATCTAAAAATACCAACAAAACTATACTTATTAAAGGAGAAATGTCAATTGGCCCTATCCTTGGAAGAAATCTTCTAATTGGTTTTTCTACTATATCGGCAAGTGCTTGAAAGTAATAATAAATATTTTGTGAAATAGGAAACCAACTTAAAATAGCGGAAATAACTATAAACATTATCTCAATATTTATAAGTATACGTATTGCAATACCTAATCCAATTAAAAAATTGCCGAAAATAAACACCACATCACCCTCTTTCCCCGAAAATTTTACTACCAATTCTCAAAATCGTAGCACCTTCTTCTATTGCTATTAAATAATCATTTGACATCCCCATGGAAAGTTCCTTTAAATTAGAAAATTCAGATGAAAATTTTTCCAGTAATACTCTTGCGTTTTTAAAAACGTTTCTAATAATTTCTTTATTATCTGTAAAAGGGGCCATAGTCATAAAACCTACTATCTTTACCCTTTCAAAATCTACAGTTTCCCTCAAAAAATCACCGACTTCATCTGGTTTTAAACCTGCTTTAGTTTCTTCCCCTGAAATATTAACCTGAATTAAGATCTCTTGAACCTTATTATATTTCCTACATAATTTATTAATCTCTTTAAGTTCCTCTATCCTCGTTACAGAATGAATCAATCTTGAAACAGGAACAATATACTTTAATTTATTTAACTGTATTCTTCCAATATAATGCCATTCAATATCGTAACTTTCCAACAGTTTTGATTTATCCCTCAATTCTTGTGCATAATTTTCTCCAAAAATTCTTATTCCTATTTCATATGCCTCTTTTATCACCTCAACTGGAAAAGTCTTGCTGACTGCTACAAGCTTTATGTTATTATAATCTCTTCCAACTTCCAATGCTTTCTCCTTAATTGAATCTAATACATTATAATACCTTATTTCTAGTTTACTCTTCATCAAAAAGCCCCCTTTGAACTTTTATTCCCAAATGATTGTAAGCCTTTTTCGTAGCTATTCTTCCCCTATGTGTTCTTGCAATAAATCCGCTTTGAAGAAGATAAGGTTCATAAACTTCAGAAATACTATCTTCAGAAATACCAACAGATGCAGCCAAAGATTTCACTCCAACAGGCCCACCGTTATACACTTCTATTATTGTCCTTAATATTTTTCTATCAAGTTCATCAAGCCCCTCTTTATCTATTCCCAAAAGAAACATAATTTCTTCTACCATGTAAATATCTATCTTTACCTTTCCACGAATTGTACTCATATCTCTTACTCTTCTTAACAATCTCAAAGCTATACGTGGTGTTCCACGTGATCTCTTTGCAAGTAAAATAGCCGCATCCTTCTCTATCTCAACATTTAAAACAATTGCCGCTCTTTCTATAATCTTACTAAGTTCATCAATTGAATAAAAATCTAATTCCATTATCAATCCAAATCTATTTCTTAGAGGTGCACTTAACAAGCCGCTTCTTGTAGTAGCCCCAACTAACGTAAAAGGTTGTAAATCAATTCTAATTGAACGTGCTGAAGGCCCTTTCCCAATTAATATATCAATTTGAAAGTCCTCCATAGCTGTATACAGTATTTCCTCAACCGATCTATTCATCCTATGTATCTCATCAATAAATAACACATCACCATGCTCAAGATTAGTCAATATTGCCGCTACATCTCCCTGTTTTTCAAGAATCGGACCGCTAGTTACATGAATATTTGTTCCAAGTTCATTTGAAATAATATGTGCCAATGTTGTTTTGCCAAGCCCAGGTGGTCCAACAAGTAATACATGATCTAAAGCTTCTTTCCTAATTTTTGAAGCTTTTATGGCAAGCCCAAGTCGTTTTTTTATATTACCCTGCCCTATATATTCATTCAAATATTGTGGACGTATGGTTTGAATATCATTTGGTAATCTCTCTGGATCAATTATTCTTTCTGAAATAATTACACCTCCTTATTGAAATAATACCATAAAAATTCTCATTAACAAATACTTTTTGTAGTATAATATACTTGACAACTTTAAAAAATTGTGTTTAATCTTAATTGTAAATAATCTAATAGGAGGGATAAAATGAAAAGAGAAGAACTTTTAAGACAGGTAAGCAAAATCCTTGCTGAAAAACTAGATGTTCCTATTGAAGATATAGATGAATCCTCACATATTATCGATGATTTAGGCGCAGATTCATTAGATGTGGTTGACTTAGTAATGATTTTAGAAGACGAATATGGCATAAAAATTGAAGATGAAGAACTCGAACAAATTTCAACTATTGAAGATTTATTAAATATACTTGAACCCAAACTAAAAGGCAGAGAAGAATAAAATGAGGGCAACAAGTAAATGTTTAACTTGTCATGTTGAACAAGCTCAAAGAATAATTGATAAATTTGTCACATCTGAACAGGAAAAATGGCTAATATTAAATGAAGTTTTAAAAGAGCTGGCTACTGTAGATTTCGGTGTTATGCCCATTGATATAGCAGAGATTCTATACAAAAAGCTAGAAATTCTTTTGAAAAAAGAAGATCTTTATAAATTGGAAAAGGAAAAATCTAATAAAATAGCGCTTTCACTTTATAACGATTTCAAATTAAAAGTCATGGATAGCTCTGACCCTTTGTATGAAGCCGCAAAGCTTGCAGTTGCTGGTAATTTAATAGACTTTGGAGCTTTAAATAATTCTCCAGAAGAAATGTTTGAAAAGATAAACGAACTTTGGGCACAGCCATTTTCCATTGATGATTTTGAATATTTTAAAAAAGACATATCGAATTCCAACAACCTTCTTTACATTGTAGACAACGTTGGAGAAGCAGTATTTGATATGTTGTTTATAGAGACAATTAAACAACATTACAATGATCTTAATATTTCTGTTGCTTTAAAAGGTTATCCGATAATAAACGATGCAACAGTGGAAGATGCTCTTTTCATTGGGCTAGACAAATTTGCAAACCTAATTAATACTGGACTAAGCACCCCCGGTACAAATCTTGAAAAAGCAAATCAAGTATTTAGAGATGCCTTCTTTGAATATGAAATTATTTTGGCAAAAGGTCAGGGAAATTTCGAAGGACTATCCGACATAAAAAAGAACAACATTTATTTTGCATTAGTTGCAAAATGCAAAGTAATATCAGATTATATCAAAGTAGCTCAAGGCTCAAAAATATTTATGAATTCAAAAAGAATTCACCAAGTTTTATAACAACAGAGTTTTCCACATACTCTCTGGAGTCTTTGGGAATAACAAAGGCTCCAAAGTTTTTTTCTAATATCGTTGGAACAACAACACTAAAACCATTTATTTTTGAAGTCTTTACGTATTCCATTATAAAATACTTTGTATTTATTTTTTCAACTATCAATTCTTCGAATTTTACAGCTTTGGAAACTTCTAAAGCTTTTTTGATATGAGTTTCTCTAGGCCTTCCCCAGTCATATATTCTATAAGTTAAATCTGAAGATTGTTGAACTTCTATTACTGTTGAATTTGATCCTAAGGCGTGAATAACACCAGCGGGAATATTTACAAAAGTTCCTTTTTTTATCTTCTCTATTCTAAGTACATCACTCCAATTTCCTTTTTCAAAAGCTTCCACCAATCGTGAAGGTTCCTCACAAATTGCAATTTCACCATCAGTTAAAAAATACCATGCCTCATTCTTACCCCATGGCTCCTTTTCAACAGATCTCGCATATTCATCATCCGGATGAACTTGTACTGAAAGCCAATCAGAAGTGGAAATAAGCTTTATAAGAAGTGGAAAACGTTCAAAATCTTTCCCACACAATTCTTTAGAAATATCATTTATACTTCTATTATCAATTAACGTAGTAAAAAGCGGGTGGCCAGATAACAACCACACCTCACCAATCTTTCCGTCATTAATACCAAAAAGATTATTTAACATCCTATTTCCCCAAATTTGGTTTCTAAATTGTGGTTGAACTTTTATCATTCGCTATAACCTCCTACTACGATTTTTTCATCAGCTAATTTAAGAACAACCTTAGACATAGGCTTATTAATATAATACTTTACTCCCTGAATTGCAACTTCTACACCTGGATATATAATTTTTTTGGCAACTATTTTTGCATTTACTTTTGTACTTTGTATTTTTTCTTCTATTTCATGAAGTCTAACAGTATTTTTCTCTAATTGTTCTTTTATTACCATTAAAGTATTTGATGATTTAAGAAAAAGTTTTTTCTTATCCTCTGATATTTCAACATTTTTCTCTTTTAAACTTTTGTATTGCTTTAAGATTCTCAATAACTTTTCAGCATTTTGTTTGTCAAGCATAATTTGAGTTCTTAATAAATTTCTTTCTTCTAAAAGCTCGGGTGAAATTCCAACCTCTAAATGTGTAGGAATAGCAAGTTCTGTACCAATTTCTTCTGCTATAATCTCAAATCCCGCCAAATAAGTTCCACCAACAATTACACCTTTGCCATTTTCTGAAAATATCGATTTTCTAGCCTTAACCTTACAATTATTAAGTAAATCAGCGAATTTTACCGTTTCAGCTTCAATAATTGCATTCTCAGCAAATTTTACATTCAAGTTTTTTTTGCACTTTACTATCCCTTTCTCCCTACCTTTTATCCCATTTGCTTTTATACTTCCCTCAAGAGAAATTACAGTAGCAGCTTCAATGACACCATTTACCTCAATATCTCTTTTCGCTCTTACTACAAATCCCGGTTTAACATCACCTTTTATCACCACAACACCTGGAAAATCTATATTTCCCACTGAATAGTCAACATCGCCTTTTATCTCTAAAGTTTCTTCTACATCAATGAAGTTTGTTTCTGAATCCACTTTTAAAATTCCATCAATCTTTGAAAATATTTCGTTATCTATTCTTTCAACATTCTTTCCAAGTTTTATCTCTACTTCTTTTCCATCCAGTCCAGGAATGGTATTGCCAAAAACATCTATACCATCTTCCCCTTTTGTCGGAGGGATAATAGTTGCTATTTTTTGACCTTTCTTTACAATAATCCTTCTATGTGATGGAAATTCCCTAAAATCTATCTTTCCCTTTTTATTTTCACTACTTTTTTCGAAATCCACAAATTCAATTGAACCATCTATACCATTACCAGGTGGTTTTCCAAATACAACTTTTATTGGAACATTAAATTCTGGCTCATTACATATCCTTGTTATTACATCGCGATTTATTCCAAATACTATCCCTTCGCCATTTAAAGCCTCCAAAATATCTTTTGGAGTAATTCTCTCTTCATCAGATGTTTTTTCCAAAATCACACTTGCACTCATTTTATCTTCAGATACTTTCACATTTATTAACATAAAACCCCCCTTTATTTTGCAAAAACAATGACCAAAGATACTATTGAAATTATCATTGAAATAATCGAAACAATATAAAGTGAATTAACCTTATTTCCATTTTCAACAATCTTATCTGTCATTACATTTAATACTTTCTCTGTTTCTTCTTTTGATTTTTTCAAATATTCGACATCACTGGATATCTTATCAATGTTATCCAATGCTATCTTTTTATTCTCAATTTCAGATAATTGCAATTCGATTTCCTTTATTTTTTGGTTATACACTCCAAATTTTGAAACTGATTCTTCCAAATTTTGCATTCTTTCTTCAAGCTGCCGATATCTATTTTCCATAATTCCAAATTTATTTACCACATTTCTTACTGTTAACACATCAATTCCTTCCAACCTCTGTCTTAATGTATCTAAATCCCCTGAAAATGCCTTCAAATCCGACAATATGGAATACATTTCATTTACTTTCGATTCCATTTCCGAAATCTTCGCTATTTTTTCAAAATCCTCGGGTTTTAAATTCTGAAGTTTTGTATATAGAGTTTCAATCGCATTTACTTTACTTGATATCTTTGAAATCATTAAATTGAGATTTGTCACATCTGTAGGAATATTTCCTAACTGCTCATTCAACTTTGAAAATTTAGCCAAATTTCTTGCTTGTTCTTCCAAAAAGTTTGTCTTTAACTCATCAAGTTCACTATTTAAAATACTTAATTTTTTTTCAATCTCACTTATCTTTTCAATATCAGATATTTTTTCGTCAAATTTCTTTATTTGTGAATTAAACACTTCTGAAATTAAAGAAATTTGAGCTGATAAATTATTTAAATCATCCACTTTTGCGTAAGTGTTCTCCATACTATCTATTTTCTCATATAGTTTTTTTATTCTATCTTCAGATAAAATTGTCTCAGAAGCTTTTTCAACAAATTTTTCCAACTTATCAAATCTGTCTCTAGTGTCTAAAAATTCATCTTCTAATAAGGAAACTCTTTTATCTATACCAGTAATAGCACTTTTTGAAGTCTTCAATTCATTATTAATATCCAAAAGTAAGTTTTCAATTTCTGAAAGTTTATTTAAATTGTACTTCTGGATAACTGTATATAAAATCCTTGCAATATCCAATCTTGTCATAAGCAAAGAAGGTTTGAAGTTACCATTAATATCAAGCTCCATTATTTGGTTTTTAACCAAAAACTCCACAGCAGAATATTCAGGTACAATAGGTGACAAATCAGTAATAGTTATCTCCGCTGAAAAAACAATTACACTTGAAAGTAATAAAATAAAAAATAGCTTTCTCATCTAATCCCCTCCAAATACCTCGTTTAAAATACCTTGTTTTATCTCTATACTTTTTTCAGAAACTATTATTCCATCCTTTACAAATCTAAATCTATAAATCCCTCTTGGCAAAATCAAAAAATATAGAGGAGTTTTTCCAAAAAATTTATCGTTAATAAAAACTTCCATACTATCTTCTGAATAAACATTAACCACACAATGATTTTCATCATCAATTATCAGATTTCCCACAACTGTAAAGTTATTAGAAGAAGTTTCAGAAATATAAGTTATGATTTCACTAAATTTTGCATTAATAACAACAGGTGAATCATATTTTATTCCCTTGTAAATCAACGAACCTTCTCTACCTAAAATTATACTATAACTCTCCGGCATTTTTTCAATTGAACCATCTGTAAAACCATACCACTCTCTACCTTGTCCAACAATTTTTGTAAAATATAACCTTTTTGCGACAAAACTTTCAGAAACCTTCATTCCATCCAAGAAAAACAGCAAATCTTCGTTTGTTTTAGAAATAACTTTTGTTTTCAAATTATATACATAGTTATTACTCCCAGACTTTAAAACAATCATACTCTTCAATTCTCTATATCCATCTTTCCTTATAGTTAAACTATATTTTCCTGGAATGACTCTAAAACTTGCCGGACTAATTTTTGAAACGTTTTCTAAACTTACCTCTGCGTTTTCTGGATAACCGTAAACATAAAGTCTTGCAAACTTTGTTTCATCCACGTTATACTCATAGTTTTCAACACTTGGAACTACCACTTCTTGATTTAAATTAACATAATCCGAATCCAGCAATTCTAAATTATATTTTCCAGGTAAAACCTTTAGTTCAATTGGTAAAGTCACTAACTTGCCATTAAATATTGCTCTAACCTTTTCTTTCACGTTTATCTTTAAATCAACGTATTTTTTCAATTTAACTTTCACCTTATTTATTTTAGAAGGGCTTACGAATAAATCCATTGTCTTAAATATATATCCATCTTTTTCAAGAAAAATTCTCAAATTTCCAGAGGGCACCTCAAATACTGCAGGGGTTAACCCGTAAAACTTATCGTTTATATACACCTTTACTCCTTCAGGCTCGGTTGTTATCTCAACGTATGAAGGTAATGTCAATTTTATATTTAAAGTCGCATCACTCGAAACTACAGTCTCATAAACCGAATAACCCGGTTTTACAATTTTTAACTTTCCTGGATAAGTTATATTGGAAATCTTTAATATCCCATTTAGTGGCACAACATCTATTAAGTTTCCATTCCAATAAACCATAGCACTAGGTTCTGTAATAATCACCAATTCGGCAAACAAAGTATACGAAATAACTAAAAATAACAAAATTATTTTTTTCATATTTATCCCCCACGTCTTTTTACCGAATTGTTAAGTTTTTCCAGTAGTGAAACTAATACCTCTTTAGAATTATTATCAAAATCTTTTAAAACCTCTTCAACAAATTCTATTCTTTTGAAAATTACCTTATCAATAACATATTCACCTTTTTTTGTTAAAACCACTATAATAATCCTTTTATCATTTTTTCTTCTTTTTCTTTCCACAAAACCTTCATTCTCCAATCTTGATACTAATCCAGTTGTAGTACTTTTTGCAATACCTAACATTCGGCTTAATTCAGTCATGGTTTGTTCTCCAGCAAAATAAAGTTTTTGCATTAGATCAAACTGTGCAGGGGTTATTGGAAATTCCTTTAAAACTTCCCTACCTTTTACTTTTATCCTAAAACAAATATCTCTTAATAAATTTTCAACCTTTTTTGACACAATTTCACCTCTTTGAAATTAATTCTTTGTATGCAAGATACGTTTCAAACAAATCCACTTTTGACACTATTTCATAAGGTGAATGCATACTCAACAAACCTGGACCCATATCAATTACATTAAATCCTTCCTGGGCTAAAAATTTTGCTACGGTTCCACCACCACCAACACCTATTTTTCCTAAAGTACCAACTTGCCACTTTATATTTGCGTTATTTAAAACCTTTCTAACATGTAATAATGTTTCAGCATGCGCTTCACTTGCACCTGCTTTTCCACGCATACCAGTATATTTTACTACAACTACCCCTTTTCCTATTTTAGGAGCATTTAATTTATCGTGGACATCCTTGAAATTAGGATTTACAAGTGCTGCAACATCAGCCGAAACCACAAATGAATTTTCTATTAACTCATCTAAAGCAAATTCTACATCTTTTTCACCTTTGATTTTTAAAACTTTTCTAAAAAACTTTTTGTAAAATCTTGCCTTTGCACCTGCATTTCCCTCGCTACCTATTTCCTCTCTATCGAATAAAATTACTGCAGCTGATTTCTCCAAATTTTCAGCATCAATCAAAGCCTTTACAGATTGAAATGCACAAATCCTATCGTCTTGACCATACGCAGCTATCATACTTCTATCAAAACCCACTTCCCTAGATTTAAAAGCTGGTACAATTTCTATATCAGCACTAATAAAATCCTCCTCCTCGATATTATATTTCTCCTTTAAAATTCTTAATACATTTCGCTTTACCGCATCTTTTTCTTCACCTTCAAGAGGAATTGAACCAACAACTAAATTCATTTTTTCCCCTTGAAACTTTTCGCTTAATTTTTCGTCTTTTCTATCAAGGTGTGGTAATAAATCCGCAAATAAAAATATCGGATCATCTTCATCAAATCCTATGTTTATATCTATTCTTGTTCCATCAGCTTTAAATACTACTCCAACCAATGCAAGTGGTATGTTATACCATTGATATAGCTTAACTCCTCCATAATAATGAGTTTTCAACATTGCAATAGCTTCATCTTCAAAAAGTGGATTAGGTTTAAGATCAAATCTTGGAGAGTCAACATGTGAGGCTATAATATTAAATCCCTCTTTTGGATCACTGACTATTCTTACCGCAATTAAAGATTTACTAGCATTAATATAATAGACTTTTTCTTCAACTCCAGTGTACTCATTAAGAGAGATAAACCCACTTTTTTTCAACATTTCTTCAAAAAAAGATATTGCAAGTCTTTCAGTTACCGCTGTATCGATAAAATTTCTGTAGTTTTTTACAAACTTTTCCACATCATTAGTATTCCTAATCGTCCAAAGATTGTCCATAATACTCCTCCTTTACCAAATTTCTATCTCAGTTTCCAATTTTACACCAAAATTTTTATAAATTTTATCCTTTACAAGTTCAATCATATCTTTCACATCAGAGGATTTTGCGTTGTTATAATTTATTATAAATCCTGCATGTTTTTCTGAAATCATTGCTCCACCTATTCTAAAACCTTTTAAACCTATTTTTTCAATGGCACTTCCCACGTAAAAACCTTTTCTTGGCCTTTTAAAAACACTTCCAGCACTTGGAAACTCCAAAGGTTGCTTTTCCACCCTTTTTATCATTACCTGTTTCATTCTTGAAAAAATATTATAACTATCTCCTTTTATTATCCGAAATCCAACTCTTAAAATAATCAAATCTTCGTTTTCTTTAAAAATACTGTTTCTATATGAAAATTTCATCTCTGTCCTATCTAATCTCAATACTTTTTTTCCATCATAAACGTCAACAAACTCAATCATTTCCGCCGTTTCCCATCCAAAGGCTCCGGCATTCATATAGGCGGCTCCACCAACACTCCCGGGGATTCCATAAGCATTTTCAAAACCTGAAAAACCTTCTTTTGCCGCATATAAACATAACTTTTTTAAACTGAGTCCACTTTCGCAAATTATCGTGTCATTCTCCACAAAAATCCCTGTAAGTTTTTCAGTTGAAATAACATTAAAGTCCATATATTCATCTTTAGGTAACACATTTGTTCCATTTCCTAAGATTTTTACGTTATCCAAAACATTTAAAGTCTCCAAAAACATATCAACTGTATACGGTATTATAAATAACCTCACAGGTCCTCCTATTTTAAAACTCACATGACATTTCATTTTTTCATTTATATGAACATCATTTCCCAATTTCAATAAAGTATCAATTAACTTCAAAAACAATCACCCTATTCCTTCCAAGTTCTTTTGCTTTATACAAAGCATCATCTGCATAACCAACCAATTCATCAGAAGTTTTAACCAAAACTTCTGGATAACTTGCTATACCAAAACTCATTGTAACTTTAAAAGGAAATTTATCAATAGCTTCTATCTTCTTTCTCAATCTTTCTGCAATTTCTTTTGCATAATTTAAAGAAGAATTTGGAAGTAGTATTATAAACTCCTCTCCACCATATCTTCCGACTATATCGTTGTTTCTTCTTACATTTTCTTTCAAAATTTTTGCAATCTCTCTTAAAACTTCATCTCCAAGTAGGTGACCATATTTGTCATTTATCTTTTTAAAATGATCCAAGTCGCACATAATAATAGAAAGTCTTTCCTTAAATTTTTTCGCTTTTTCAAAATATTCATCTATCTTTTCCGCAAAATAATATCTGGTATACAACTTTGTAAGTGGATCCAAAAAACTCCTCAATCTTAATAAAGAAGATTTTATAGCAGTAATAAATCCAAATTCTACAATTTTTAATATTTCCAATATATTTGACAATTCCTCATCATCTATATTTAGTTTTTCATTTGAAATATATATATAATAATCTAAATATTTGTCAATTTTATCTGAAATTTTAACCCTTAAAGGGTTTTTTTCTATTAAATCTCTTCTTTCAACGTTTTCCACACTTGAAAATTTGAAATCTTGACCAATTTGTACATCTTTAACAAATATCTCTATTCCATTTACGGGTAAGATCTGTAAAATTTTACTTGCAAAGTAGTTAACAATATTTTGAGGTTCTTCTATTTCTTCTATCGCTTTCAATTCTTCTAATATTCCCATTGCAAAACTTGTCTTTGAAAAATAGTCCCGCAACTCTTTCGACAAGTTCTTATTATCATACACCTTTGTCAAATCCAAAGATTTCTTAAAGTATGGATTCATTTTAAAAATCTCTTTCTTTTCCAAAATTTCCACATAATTTTCAAATCCCATCTCTCTATACAGAGAATAAGCCTTTGAAATATACAAACCGTATCTGTAATCTTTTCCTAATGTTTTATAGTACTTTGCAAAACCTTCATATAACATTGCAAGTGATAATTTCAAACCCTGAGTTGCGTAATTTTTTTCAAAAAATCTAAGTTGTTCAAAAAAGCCCTCTGGATCAACCTTTGCAATCTTTTCACCAAAAATTGCAAAGATCTCTTCTCGCCATAAAAAAACCTCAGAATCTCTATATTCTTCCCATATTTTTCTAAAATCTTCATCATTCTCCGCAAAAACTAACTTAACAAAATAGCTAAATCCCCAATCTTTCAAATCTCTAGCATCTTTATTTTCATTGTACATATTCCTTACATAGTTTATTTTTTCCGTAAATACGTAAAGTAAAAACAATAACCGCAAATATGAACTTCCCAACTGTAATTTTTCCAAAATATTTCTTGCAACCATTATATCTTTCAAACCATCTTCAAATTCCCTATTATAAACATGATACAACGCTTCTAATTTATAAGTCTCTGCTAGTTCAAATTTTAAATCTTTCAATTCCAAAATTCTACGAAGCTTTAAAAGCTCCACAAAAAATTTATTTATATCACCCATATAAAGCATACTTTGAATTTTATTTATTTTTGAAGTGATTGATAAATTAGTTAAACCAATTATTTCAGAATAATAAATCGCTTTATCATATAATTGATTTGCAATAACTAAATTACCAATATTAATAGATAAATTATTATAAATAGTAGGCAGAAAATGAAATAACCCCTTTTCTTTCGCAATAGTTTTGGCCTCTTCATAATAATGTTCTGCTAGAACCCTATCTCTATTAGAAATTATACTTCCAAGTAAAATCAGCGCTCTAACTTTTAACTCTAAAACAAATTTAGATTCAACTTCAGGGATCTTAGAAATTTTTTCCAAAGTTAAAATATCGATTTTTTCATACATCCTCAAATTAAATAAGGCATAATAATAGAGTAAAACCCTTCTATATGTACCAAATTTTCCAAAACCTTTTAACCTATCTTTATCCTTTTCAAAAAATTCAACTACTTCTTTGTTTTTTTGATTAACATATTTTGCTGCAATTTTCCAATACTCAAATATCTTTTTATCCGGAATCTCAAAATCTATCTCCCTAAACACTCTATAATAAATCTCAACTTTATATCTTATCAGTGAATATAAATATTTATTTTTTGGAAGCAATTTTTCAGCTTCAGCAATCATTTCCCGCAAAATGTTGGGAGAGTAATATTTTTCCAAACCTCTCTTAATAGATTTCAAATAATATATCAAAGCTTTCCTCTCATCCCCAATCATTCTAAAATGCCATGCAACTTTCTGATAAACTCCAAAAAAATCAAGTTTTAAATACTGGCATATAAGTTTTTTATGCAATTGCTTTTTATTTTCTACAGTATCGTATAATCTTTCCCAATATTGTCTCAACGTAAACCTCAAATTTGAATATTCTCTATACAATATACCTTTATTCTCTGCCACCTTAATTATATCTGAAAAACTCCAGCCAATTACACCTTCCAAAAGTTCTATCTCATCATCCGTAAATTTTTGCCCAAGTACTGATAAATACTTCAACTTTTCAAAATATTCCTTATTCAACCCATCAAAAACATCAAAAATATTCTCAAAATCAAAATCTCCTAATTTCTCTAATTCACATTCCCAAGAATCTTTCTCAACATTTTTTCTCAATAAGCCTTTTTCTACTAATGTCCTTAAAACCTCAACTAAAATACCAGGATATCCATTACTAACTTTGTATAGAAAATCACTAAAAACTTCTTTTCTTTCCAGATTAAAAAATGTTTTTGTCAACAATTCCTCAATTTGACCTTTACTAAACGGTTTTAAATAAATAACTTTATCAAAATCACTAAATTTTTCAGTGGAAAATGCAACAACTTTATGTTTAACTTTAAAATTCAGTGAAAATAGCTCTTTTAGAAACACTTTAAAATTGTCAAATTTCTCTTGGTAATCATCCACTAATACAAATAATTGCTCCAAATCATCAATAACACTTCCAACTAGTGGAACTAAGGTATCCACTTTTCCACCATTATTAATAATATTTTCTATCTGGCTTAAAATATCCTCATCTGCCTTTCCCGCGGCAATTTGTAATAGTTGCAAAACAAATTGAGCTATACCTGTAGCCCTAATTACAAGTTTTCCCTCCGATACAAGCCTTTCTTGGAGTAGATTTAACAAAGTAGTTTTACCCATTCTTTGTTCTCCAACCACACCAATAAAAACTGATTCTCTTAAATTTAAAACATTCATTAATTCATTAAGTTCAGGTCGTTGAATAGTTGGAACGACAAAGTTTAGTTCTAAAAAACTTTTAAAAACACTGGGCATTGCAAAATGAACACTTCTTTTTGTAAAATCTTCAACCACCATTTCTTCAACTATTCTTTTTAATTCATATATTCCTAATTTTTCAATTACCTTCCCAATAACATAAATTGAAGATTTTTCATTTATTTCCTTTTTCTTTATAAACTCTGGGGCAATAAATAAATTTTCTTTACTATCAGGTATCTCTTTCTTTTTTGTCCAAATAGGTGGTTGAATAACAAATGAATTACCTTTTATTAAAATATCATCAACAGAAAAAACTGGAAAATACAAATTTGGAATATGATAAATTTCTTGGACCAAATTTAACAATAAAACAGAAAGTTCTTTTTTTAAATCCAACGAAAGATCTTCCAATTTTACAGATTCTTCACCACTATACGAAAAATATAGCACTGCTTTTTCAGTTTCAATTTCATACCTTTCAGGCTTTAAAAAAGTGCTTATATAATTCACCAAATTAAAGTAATTGGATAATTCCAAAAAACTTCCAATCGATTTTTTGTCCAATATTTTCATTCTTTTTAAATTGCCATCAACATCTACAATGTATTCAGGTCCATTGTAAGTGTTTCTAAAAAATTTTACTATATTCATAACTACCCCCTTGGAAACGAAAGCTAACTTTTTAAATCAAAATTTGCCTTTGTCAGTTTAACAACATCTCTAACAATCTCTTCTAAATTTCCATTTAAAGTTACACCTGCAGCCCTTGGATGACCCCCTCCCCCTAATGTAAACGCAACTTTACTTACATCAAACCATTCTTTAGATCTAAAACTTATATGAACCTCTCCTTTTACATATTCATAGAAAAATATAGCAACTTCTACTCCTTTTATCGAACGAATTTCACCTACAAATCCGCCACTATCTTCATCTGTACAGTTAAATTCTTCGTAATCTTTTTTTGAAAGATAAGAGTACGCTAACTTTCCGTCACATTCTAACTTCAGATTATCAATCATCCTTGATAGCAATTTAAATTGCTCCAATCTTCTATTTTCAAGTATCATTCTTGCAATAAAATCAGGCTTTGCACCAAGTGAAATCAAACTTGCCACATCTCTAAAAACACGTTCATTTGCATTTGAATACCTAAAAAAACCTGTATCAGTTTCTATACCCATTAAATTTATCAAAGAAAGCCTCTCATCATATTCCACTTGCAACTCTTTATTAACTCTCAGTACCATTTGAGCAGTTGCGGCATATGTTGAATCTACCCAGTTTATATCCCCAAAATAAGTATTAGTAGCATGATGATCAATCACAATAACCTTAAAATCGTTCAACACATCTGAAAATCTTCCAACCCTATCTGGGCTTGATGCATCTAAAATAACTATAATATCGGGATTAAAATCATACACATCTATTTCTTCATAATTCTTTATATACTTTACCTCTTCTATTTCAAAAAAATAACTTGGAATTTTCCAATCAATTGCAGCAACAACCTGTTTTCCTAAACTCTTTAACCCCAAAAATAAAGATAAAACCGAACTTATATCATCACCATCAGGCATAATATGACCGACTACCAAAATTTTTTGTGCTTCATTTAAAGTACCAACAATATTCAAAAATTCATTTGCCACCAATTAAAACACCTCCAAAGCTTTCAAGACTATCTCTGAAAATTTACCTTTGACTCTATTTGCAACTTCTACAACTTCTTTATGTGAGAGTGGAACATTTAAAACTCCGGCTGCCATATTCGTAACACAAGATAAAACCAAACAGTCTATCCTACAATGCCTTGCAGCAATTATCTCTGGTACAGTAGACATTCCGACAAGATCAGCCCCTAATTTTCTAAACGCCTTTATCTCTGCAGGAGTTTCATAGCTTGGTCCTAATACTGCCATATACACACCTTCAGGCAAATCAAAATACTCTTGCAACCTTTTTGCCCAATCTTTATCTAAAATACTAGACATGTCTGGAAATCTAGGCCCAAATTCTCCATCGTTAATTCCTCTTAGTGGATTTCTAAATTGAAAGTTTATAATATCCTTTACCAAAACAATATCACCAGGCTTTAATGATTTATTTATACCACCTGCAGCATTTGTGATAATTAACTTTCTCACACCTAATTTCTTTAAAACATAAATTACAAACTTTATTACTTCAGCAGACCATCCTTCGTACAAATGAAATCTACCTTTTAATGCTACAACATTTTTCTCAGCTAATTTTCCAAAAACAAGGTTTCCCTCATGTCCTGGTACAGTTGAACGAGGAAAATTTGGAATATCTCTATAAAAAATTTCTATTGAATTTTCTATTTTATCAGCCATAAAACCAAGACCAGAACCTAAAATTAAACCAATCTCAGGCCACATTGAAATTCTTTTGGAAATATATTCAACAGTCTCTAATAATTTTCCCTTCACTATTTACACCTCCTCTGATATAATTATTATAGCATAAAAATTTTAGGAGGAATTAAAATGGTAAAATTAAGTGGATCTATCCTAGCGGCAAATCTTTTAAACTTAAAAGAAGAATTAAAAAGAGTAGAAAACCTTATTGATGAAATACACATTGATGTAATGGATGGCCATTTTGTTCCAAATTTAACCTTTGGTTTTCCTTTAATTAGTGCAGTAAAAGAAGTGACAAATTTGCCAATAGACGTCCACCTTATGGTTACAAATCCAGAATTTCACATTGAAAAATTACTAGACTATGACATACAAAGAATAACCGTACATATTGAAAGTACACATCACATCCACAGAGCCATTACTAAAATAAAAGAAAACAATATAGAAGCATTTGTAACCTTAAACCCAGGAACCCCACTTGTTTTTATTGAAGAGGTAATCCCATATATAGATGGGGTATTGGTTATGAGTGTAAATCCAGGGTTTTCTGGGCAAAAATTTATTGCAAAATCCATAGAAAAAATCAAAACTCTAAATAATTGGAAACAAAAACATGGAATGAACTATTCAATTGCAGTAGATGGCGGAGTAAACGATTCAAACGCAGATGTAATAATTTCAGCTGGAGCAAATATTCTAATAATGGGGTATGGTATATTTAAAAACCCAGAGCTTGAGAATTTCTCAAAACAACTTAGAAAAAAATGATCACAGCTATTGTATCCCCGTACTCTTTTAAAGGTTCTATATTAAAATTAGAAGAAGTGGTAAAGTTCGCACATAAACAAGGTGTAAATTCTTTGTTGTTATGTGATACAAATTTTCACGCAACAGTAAAATTTATTGAAGAATGTCAAAAATATAAAATTACTCCTATAATATCGTACCTTTATAACGACAAAATATACTATGCAAAAAACACGGAAGAGTTATACGAACTTTTCAATGCTTATAACACGAATAATTTTTCCTCACTAAAACTTAATTACATAGATAAAGACGATGTATACCTTGCATATTACTTTCCAGGAAAACGAAGAATCTACGAGCTATTCTGTAATGTCTTGGGTGTAAAATGCGTAGAGAAAGGTGTGTTAAAAAACATTTACTGTAATTTAGAGGCCTATGGTTACAAGCTAAAATCCTTTCAAACCCTTCCAACCGCTCCAAAAAATTTTATAGATGTAAATAAAATAAAAAACAACGTATATAAAGAAAGGCTAATACGTGAATTAGAAATAATAAAGGAAAAAAACTTCTTAGATTACTTTCATACAGTATATAAAATAACAAAAATTGCCAAAGAACATGATATAGCAATTGGTCCGGGACGTGGAAGTGCGGTAGGGTCACTACTTTCATATATGTTAGGAATAACTAAAATTGACCCAATAAAACACAATTTGCTATTCGAAAGATTCTTAAACAAAGGTCGAAAAGAACCACCAGACATAGATCTAGATGTTGAAGATGAAAAAAGAAAAGAGTTAATAGAATTACTAAAAAAAGAATTTAAATATGTCTACTACATAAGTACTTTTTCAAACATTGGTCCAAAAACAATTAAAAAAATCGCAAATGAATACAAAATTTCCACATCTGAACTAAGTGACCTTTTAGGACTCCCCACTCACAAAAGCGTTCATGCAGCTGGAATAATTATTTCGAAAACTCCTATCAAAGTGCCCATTAAAGAAGATGTAATAGAATGGGACATGGATTCCTTAAACAAAATTGGATATATAAAATTTGACATCTTAGGTCTTAAAACATTAACCATAATGAATAAACTTGAAAAAAAAATTGGAAAACCAAAACTTGACAAAATCACTTTTAACTTCATATCAAAAGGATATACAAATGGTATATTCCAACTTGAAAGTAATATATCAAAAAGAATAATCAGAGCAATAAAACCAAGTTCAATAGATGAACTCTCCATTGTAATTTCATTAAATAGACCTGGCCCTCTCAAAGCAAAATTAGATAGGGAATTAGCCATTGCAAAATGGAAACAGAGAAAAAAAAGCTTTGAACTTCTAAATGACACTTTTGGAATAATAGTCTTTCAAGAGCAAATAATGTTAATAGCTAAAAAATACGCAAACTTTTCAAATGAAGAGGCAGATGTATTAAGAAAAGGTATAGCTAAAAAAGAAAAAAAATTGGTAGAACCTCTAATAAAAAAGTTGAAAAAAAACATTTTAAACATACTATCGGAAAATGAAACAAATGAATTAATAAAGATAATATTAGAATTTTCAGAATATGCTTTTAACAAATCACACGCAATTGCATATTCATATATTTCTTACTCATTAGCATATTTCAAAAAACACTTTCCTAAGGATTTTTACTCAACCCTTTTAAAGTACGATACAACAAAAATTGAAAAAATAATTTTCGAAATGCAATCAAGAGGTTTTAAAATATTACCACCAAATATTAATGGAAATCCGGAAAACAAAAAAGAATTTCACATACCGCTAACACTTGTAAAAGGAATAAACGAAAAAATTGAAAAGGAAATAATAGCAAATGCCCCATATAATTCTTTAAAAGGTTTTTTTGAAAAAAACCCAAATATAAACTTTTCTATAGTAGAATCTTTGATAAAAATAGGAAGTTTTGATTATTTATCAGAAAGTAGAAGAAAATTGTTAATGAAATTAAAAGAAATTAGGAGTGGAGTAAACGAAAAAATTCTTGAACTTTCCAGTAGCTTATTTGGAAAAAATTTTTCAAATGAAATAAAAATAGAAAAACTATGGGAAAGATGTGATATGGAATATAACACATTAGGTTTTTGTATTTCAAAGCCCTTTGATGAATTTAAAAACCTTTTATCACCACTTTCAGTAGCACTATCCCGTGAGCAAAAATTAGCCATTAACGTAAAAGCAGTTGGCGGTTATGTAAGTGATGGAGTTACAACAATAAAACTAAATGTACCAGACGGTGTTTACACAATCATTAATGATAAAGAGATAAAAATATTTCCCGGAATAAAAAAAGCAATATATGTAATTGACCAACTCCCATCAAAACTTTTCATAGAAAAAGGTAATGAAAATGAATTTGTTGAAATAGTCGATAAAAAGTTAAAAATAAAAAGTGCAAGACCCGTTTTTGATGATTACAAAATACTAATAGAGGGTGAAAGTGATGTATGTTAATATTGAACTTTGTAAAAAATGTCAAGGAAAGTGCTGTAAAAATTACCCTGGAATTGCCCTTCCAAAAGATTTTGGCAATACAAAAGAAGAAATATTTAAAAATTTAATTAAAGCCTTTAAATCCGGAAAATGGTCTATTGATTGGGACAAAAATGAAGAGTACTTTGTAAGACCTTCTATAAAAGGTAGAAAATTTTACATATTCGATCATGCAATTTCTGGTGAATGTGTATTTTTAACTGAAAAAGGATGTAAACTTTCATTAGAAAAACGACCAAGTGGTTGTCTATTATTAGAACCACGTGAAAGCGAAAAATGTATACAACATCTAACAAAAAGAAACACAATAAATGAATGGAAAAAATTCAAAGAAATTTTATTGAATGCTGCCATTGAGGTAGATAAATTTGAGGTGGAATTATGAAAAAGATAATACTATTTTCCATTATACTTTTTGTTTCGATTCTTTTAATTTTTTTCAAAGGAAAAATATATACAGGCCCAGAAGTTTTTCTTCCAGGTTTCAAATATAACCAAAAGATTGAAAATATAGAAAATTCAAATATTAAAAATTTTATTAAACTAGGTAAAGACTTTAATGATGGCAATACTATTTTCTTAATCCTATACTCAGAAAATACCTTTTTCAACAAACCCTTAACAGAAAAATTGATAAATTTAGTAAAAGAACTAAAAAAAGACTACATTAGCACAATTATAAGTCCTGTAAACATACCAAAAATTGGTTTTTCAAGAGAAACCTATATAAAAGACAACATTCTACAAAAAGATATACTTAGAGATAACTCTGCAAAAAACTTTCTAAGCAAAGATGGAAAATATTGCATTGTTAATCTCACCTTCAAACCAGAAACAAATTCTAGAGCGTATATTAGTCAAATAGAAAATATAGTAAAAAAATACTTCAGTAAGTATTATTTATTCGGTGAACCAGTAATAGACAGTTACCTTTTTAAAGAGTTAATTAAGCAAATGTACATATATCCGTCATTCATGTTTATACTAATACTTTTATTTTTCTATTACCAAACCAAATCTTTAAGAACTTCATTTTTTATACTACTTGCACCTGTAATTTCATCAATAATAACCATTTCACTATTATTTATTACTGGTAGACCCTTAAACACACTTACAGTAATGATATTTTCGTTTTTATTAATAATAGGCTCTGGATATGGTCTTCATTATTATAACTCTTTCTATAAAAACAAAGATTTTTCTAAAACAAAAAAACATATATTAATTCCCATTCTATTATCTATGCTAACTACTGCCGCAGGATTTTTATCTTTCCTTTTTGTAAAAATAGAAGCATTTAGGGAACTTGGTGTTTTAGTTTCAATTGGACTTGCTATAAATGTAGTTATAATTTTTGAACTTTCACCGTTAATCTTAAAATTAGAAAAAAATCCCCCTGAAAGATTTGGAATAAAATATCTTGGAGACAACTTTGCAAAAATTTCATTAACAATATTCATAATAATCCTAATTTTTTCACCATTTATCATTAAAAACATTTCAATCAAATCAGATATGCTATCATATTTTTCAAAAAATTCGGAACTTGGAAAAGCTACCGAAATAATGGAAAACATTTTTAATTTCAGAGAACCCATCTCACTTGTTATAGAAAAAGACACCGCATTTTTAGCAACAGATAACAAAAAATTGGAAAATTTCTCAAAAAAATTGAAAGAATCTAAATTTGTTTCAAATGTAAATTTTCCATTTGAAATACCCATCCCTATTCTTTATAACTTTTCAAAGACAGAACCTATCTTAAAATATTATATTTCCGGAAAAGAAAAAATAAGACTCATAATCTACCTAACAAAAGAAGGATATAGCAATATGGATTTTGTATTAACACTAATTAAAAAATATATACCCTATAAGAACTTTTACGTAGCAGGTTCTGCACTTATCTGGAATGATATAAATAAAAGCATACTCTCTACCCAAATAAAATCCATTATATCTGCAAGTATTATAATATTTTTCATGGTTTTAATAATATTCCGCTCACTCAAAACATCAATAAGTATAATAATTCCAATAAGTTTTACTACTATTTTTAATTTTATTTTTATGTCTCTCTTAAAAATAAATCTAGATATTTCAACTTCTATTACATCAAGCATTTTAATGGGACTCGTAATTGATTACTCAATACACATTGCAAATGATGAAAGAATAACAAAATCATCAAATCAAACAGTTATAAACGTTGGTCCACCTATACTTACAAATGGTCTGGGATTAATACTAGGGTTCTTAGTTTTACTTTTCTCACCACTAAAACTATTTAAATCAATTTCTCTTTTGATAATTTTTGGGATATCAATAGGTTTATTTTTCACATTAGTTATCCAGCCATTTTTGCTAAAAATAACATTTAAAAAGTAATAAAAAAGGCTTTGGCAAAAATGCCAAAGCCAAATCAATAAAAAACAACATTAAAAGCTAGTTAATCCACCAACAAATAAACTTTTTACCCAATCATTCTTTTCCCATTTATAAATAACTCCCGCAACAAAATTTTCTCCAATTATTGGATAGGAAATCTTCAAATAAGCATCTGTATCTTCATCAAAAAATTCACCACTTTGAAATGGAGTAGAATCATAATAGAACCCATCAATATACAAGCCACTAAAGTTACCCACTTCAGGTAAAACTATCCTCACGTTTCCTTCAGCAGTTGGTGTTGCCCCATCTAGACTTCCATAAACATAAAATTCTCCATTTCCATATGGTTCTAAATCAATCGTTACTCCAACAAAATATCCCGCTTTATCTTTTATATCTTTTAAACCTTCCAAAGAATTTGTATATTTCTTTTCGTTGTAATTTTTTCCAAAAAGGAAAGGAATATATCCATTTTGCATATAATAAATTCCACCTATAGGTTCCAAAATCCCTATATTTCCATAAACTCCAGCAAATATACCATTACCAAGTGATGAAAATTTCTCATCCGATTGCAGCGCATATTCAAACCCAAGTTTTAAAAATCCAAATGGTATATAAGTTGCAACACCTCCAGCATATTTTACAGGAGTAGAGGTACTATTAAACAAATAAGTTTTTGTTGCAGCTGTATCTGTAATTCCGTATATCTGAAAATCCAAGAAACTAGTATCATACATCAAACTTCCAAAATATATACTATCAGATTGAACAAATTCAAACGGCACAAACTTTGTTAACTCATATGGCAAATGTGCATAAATTTCAAAATTTCCCGGTTTAAACTTTACATCAAAAGCCCTAGTGTTCTCATTAATGTACCTTCTCATATTAAAACCTAAAGCTAAAGTGACAGGTACAGTCTTTCCATAACGAAATTCAAAGCCATTTGCTTTAAATCCCAACGTGTTTAACACGAATGCATTAATTATATTTGTACTAGGTGTAGATGAAGGTACTCCATAGTAAAGTTGTCCATATACAACATCTGTAGCATAAACTGTAAAACCTATCCCCACTGTTACAGGACCAAGAGAAAATTCTGGACTTAATTCATATACAAAATATTTTTCGTTATTTCTTTCAATAGTTCCAATACTAATTGGAACGTTTGAAAACACAAAAATAGAAAAAACAATTACTGAAATAACAATAATATATTTCCTCATAATATCACCTCCAAACTATTTCTTAACTTAATTATACCACAACTGTGTTATAATTTATTGTGAATTCAGGGGGGATTATATGTTTGACTTTAACGAATTTGAAAAATCTCTTGTGTTTTCATTGGCAAATATAGTTGTGAACTCAAATTATAAAATTGAATTCGGAAAAAATGAGATTGCCCTTTCAGTAGACAAAGTTCATACTAAAAATTTAAAAATCCAAAACTACAAAATACTTGAATCAGAAAGTGATCCAAATTTTCCAATAGTTGAAAATGCAAAAATTTTATTTTATAATATCCCAGTAACAGATAAAATAAAAAATATGTTTTTACAAAATGTAAAGCCTCTTGAATCAAACAGCGAAGGAGAAGTTTTCCTAAAAGATAATGATTCAAAGATTTATGTAAATGGCTTTTTGGTAGCTGTTGAAAAAAATTTTTTGTTTAGTTATAATATAAAAACTCCTTCAAAAAATATGATTCAAAAAATTGAAAATTTTGAACTTCCATTTAAAAGAACCGCATACGTACACAAAATAAAAAACATATTACTAAACTGTGAGAATGCTGAAACAGCTATGTATCTAGCAAAAGATTTAGAAAAAATTGACAATGGTACCGCTCATGACGAAATTAATTGGAAAGATGTTCAGCTTCATGCCGTCAAATTACTTAATGTTTTTAAAAAGTACATTTTCATTACAAAATCAGATTATGTAAAATTTAACCATTTAGTTGATATTGCAATTGATAATGGTTACAAACCTATATTCATATCTAAAAATATCAAGGATGAAATTGAGTATGAAAAAGACCTTTTAGGCGAAAAAATAAATACTATAAACTCTTTCTTTGAAAAATATTCAAAAAATTTTCAGTTCAATTATATAGACAAAAAAACACTAACAGACAAAGAAAAAGAAAATTTAAAAATAATAGAAAATCTATTAAATAAACTAAATCTTGATATTGAAATATTAATTTCAAGTAACATGCTAAAAAGAAAAGACAAAAACAACAACTATTACATAAAAGATAATAGCATTATTCTAAAACGTGAAATTCTTTCAAATGAAGATTTAACACTTGAAAATGTTATTGAGGGTATTGGTAAAATCACATTTCCCAATTTAGATTCAAAAGCTTCAATATTAAAATTGTTTATTTTACTTTTAAAAAAAGAAAGAAACAAATTTTCTCACATCTCAAAAGTTAGTACAGAAAAGGAATCTTTAATTGACAAAATTTTTGGAAAATTCAGAAAAAAAGACGGTGAAAAAAATGGCAGATAGTTTAATACTTTTTTCTTTCTTCTTATTGTTTCTCATATTATTAAAAGTCTCCCCATTTATATTAGGGGCAGTTGTAATAGGGTTTTATCTATCAATAGTATTAGATGTCCCTGCAAAATATCTTTCAAAAAAAATGAATCCTAAATTATCAAAATTTCTTTCCTACACTTTATTACTATCATTAATCTTCTATTCTGCAGTTAGTTTTTTCCCTATTGTTTTTTCTGAAGGGAAAAAGTTATTTTTAGAACTCACAAATATAACTATTCCTGTTAATTCTAACCTACCAAAATGGATTTTAGAGTTTATAAACAGTGCAAACCAACAAATATCTAATTTTGCACTCAATATTTTAAACAAAATTTTCAGCTATACACCATCAATAATTACAATGACAATACTAATAATTATAACCACAATAGCCGTTGCAAACTTAAAAGAATACTTAAAAAAACGAATAAATTTCTTCTTTATACAAGATAAAGAAAGAGGATATAAATTTGTTAAAAAATTCTACAGAGATTTTGAAAAATTTGTTAGTGGACAAGTAATTATAGCTTTATTTGTTGGAATAATGGTTGGAATATTTTCATGGATTTTTGGAATAAAGGGTGCGTTCTTTTTGGGAACATTATCGTTTATCACTGATTTTATTCCTTTCTTAGGAGTAATAATTGTTTCAATTCCAATGTTAATGCTTGGATATTCATCTTTGGGAATAAAAGGTATAGTGATAAGCATATTAATATTAATAACAGTTAATCAAATTGAAAGTTGGATACTTGCTCCTAAAATTCAAAGTGACAACTTCAATATTCACTGGTTCGTATTGATTATTTCCATACTTATATTCGGAGATATATTCGGATTTATAGGCATATTAATTGCTATTCCAAGTCTTTTATTCATAAAAAGATATTGGGTAGAATATATATTGGGAGGAAAAAGATGGGAAAAACCGGGGAAAAATTTGAAAAACTCTTAGAAATAATGAAAACATTACGAGGTCCAAATGGATGCGACTGGGATAAAAAACAAACACATGAGTCTTTAATCCCATATCTAATTGAAGAATCTTACGAATTAGTTGAAGAAATAAAGGCCAAAAACTACAAAAATATGGCCGAAGAATTAGGAGACATACTTTTACAAGTAATATTTCATTCACAAATTGCAACTGAAAATAACTCTTTTACAATAGATGATGTTATTGATACATTAATAGAAAAATTAATTAGAAGACATCCTCATGTCTTTGGAACTGAAAAAGAATTCTCATACAAAAGATGGGAAAAAATAAAGGCTCTTGAAAAAGGAGAGAAAAAATACTCTATAATAGGAAAAGTAAATAAATCGCTTCCTGCACTTTCTTTATCAAGAAGAATCCAAGAAAATGCAGCTACTGTAGGTTTTGATTGGAATAATATAGAAGACGTTTATGATAAAGTATACGAGGAATTAAACGAATTAAAAAAAGCTAAGAATGACTATGAAATTGAAGAAGAATTTGGAGATTTACTCTTTTCACTAGTAAATCTATCAAGATTTTTAAAAGTAGACCCTGAAGTATCATTGAGAAAAGCAACTGAGAAATTCATAAAAAGATTCCAAAAAATGGAAGAATTAATCTTAAAAGATGGGAAAAAACTTGAAAATCTTTCAATTGATGAACTAAATCAATACTGGGAGGAGTCAAAAAATTGAAAGTATATGGTAGAAACGTTCTCAAAGAGATCTTGGAAAACAATGTTAATGTTAAAATGATTTATTTTTCAAATGTTTCATCAAAGTCCATAGAAAAATTAATAGAGTTAGTAAAAGAAAAAAGACTACCTTTTACAATTGCAAATAATAGAATTTTAGAGAAACTTTCAAATGAAAAAAAACATCAAGGAGTAGTTATTGATATAGGGGATTTTGAATATAAAGATGAATCAATTATTGAAAAAATGGAAAAACCTTTTTTAGTAATCCTTGATCAGATACAAGATCCCCATAATTTTGGAGCAATTATTAGAACTTCGGTAGCTGCTGGTGCAGATGCTTTGGTAATCCCAAAAAATAATTCCGTAAAAGTTACACCAACAGTTGTAAAAGTATCCGTCGGAACGCTCTTTAAAACGAACATTATTGAAGTAACAAACATAGCAAGATTTATAGAAAAAATCAAAACTTTGGGAATATGGGTATACGGTGCTGCAATGGATGGAAAAGAATATTTTAAAGTAGACCTAAAAAAACCTGTAGCAATTGTTCTAGGAAACGAAGGAAACGGTATTAGAGAAAATGTAAAAAATAAATGTGATGATTTAATATCTATTCCAATGAAAAATAATGTGGAATCTTTAAATGTCTCAGTTAGTGCCGGAATACTATTATACGAGGTGTATAGACAAAATGAAAATTTTAATAGTTGAAGATGATGAAAAATTAAGAAGGCTTTTGGAGCTTGAATACAACCACGAGAATTGTGAAGTTAAAACATGTGAATTTGGCGAAGATGCCCTGTTAATATACGAAGAATTTAAACCAGATGTGGTGATTTTGGATATAATGCTTCCTGATATTGATGGTACAGAAGTTGCAAAAAAATTAAGAAAATTGGATCCTTCTGCAGGAATTATTATGCTAACAGCTCTTTCTCAAAAAAAGGATAAATTAGAAGGATTTGAAAGTGGGGCAGATGATTACATAGTCAAACCCTTTGATTTTGAAGAATTATTTGCTCGAACAAAAGCTCTCGCAAGAAGAAAAGGAGTACTAGATGAAGAAATTAATTTAGGAGAATTAAAAATAAATATCCTAAAAAGAGAAGTAACCTTCAAAGATAAATTAATTAACCTCTCTAAAACAGAATTTGACTTACTCTTATATCTTGTTAAAAACTCAGATAGAGTAGTCTCAAAAGAAGAAATTTTAGATGCTGTATGGGGCTTTTCATACGAAGGTTCAGAAAATATAGTTGAAGTTTACATAAACTACTTGAGAAAAAAGATATCATCGGATTTAATAAAAACTGTTAGAGGAATAGGATATACGATAAATTGGAGGTGAAAAAACATGTTTTTTTTTGACCCAACTTTTATCATTCTCATACCTGGGTTAATTTTGGCATTTGTTGCACAAATTTACGTTCAAGAAAGGTTTTCAAAATATTCCAGGATACCATCAAGCTTAAACATGACAGGGGCGCAACTTGCAAAGTTTATGCTTGAATCGTCTGGAATCTACGATGTTTCTGTTGAAAGAGTTCCTGGAAATTTAACTGATCACTACGATCCAAAATCAAAAGTTGTTAGATTATCAGATGCAACATATAATTCAAACTCAGTTGCAGCATTGGGGGTTGTAGCACATGAAATTGGTCATGCTATTCAACACGCAAGAAAGTATGTTCCGTTGGTAATAAGAAATGGTATTGCTCCTGTCGTTTCATTTTCTTCAAATCTCTCATGGATTCTCTTTATTATAGGCTTTATATTTGCCAATTTTGCACTTGTCAAAATAGGTATTTTTTTATTTTCACTAGCCGTGTTATTTTCGGTAATCACACTACCTGTTGAATTTGATGCTAGTAGGCGTGCAATTAAACTATTGAGTTCCAACTTAATGATGCCAAAAAATGAAATAAGTGGCGTGAAAAGTGTATTGACTGCTGCTGCAATGACTTATGTTGCAAGTACATTAATGGCATTTTTACAATTACTCCGCATGTTATTAATTGCTGGTTTTCTAGGAGGAAATAAAGATTGAAAAGTGATTTAATAATTGCCTATAGACTGCTAAGAAAAAAATTCAGATCGGGAATTTTCTCAACGGAATTTTACCAAGCTTTCTCCTATGTGGAGGAGAAAGCTTTTTTTAAAAACCTAATTTTTGGAGTTTTAAGAAAGCAAGAATACCTCGACTGGGTAATAAATTCTCTTTTGAAGAAAAAAGATATTCCTCCATCTATTAGAACAATACTTAGAATAGGTACATACCAACTCTTATTTACAAACAAGCCTAGTTATTCAATTGTTAATGAAACAGTTGAATTGGTTGAAAAAAAATCATTTAAAGGACTAGTTAATGCCATTTTAAGAAAGATATCAAAAATTGGATATACTGAACCTAAAGAATTATATTTAAAATATTCACATCCAAAATGGTTAATAGAATATTGGAAAAAATTTCTCCCCTTAGATTACATATACAAAATACTTGAATATAATCAATATCCTTTAAAAACAACTGCAAGAGTTAACAAAAGAAAAATTGATAGAGATAAGCTAAAAATTGAAAATATTTTTCCAACTCCTCATTCGCCCGTGGGAATATATTTTGAAAAAATTGAAGAAAATCCATGGAAACTAGATAAATACATAAATGGATACATCACATACCAAAGCGAATCATCACAAATAATTCCTTTATTAGTTGATTTTGAAAAAGATGAATTAGTTTTTGATGCATGTGCTGCACCTGGAGGCAAAGCCACGCACATATTGGAACTTTGTGACGTTAATCTTGTTATTAACGATGTTGAAAAGCAAAAAATAAAAATTCTTGAAAACCAATTCAAACGATTAAATCTAAGACCAAAAAAAATATTAAATTTTGATGCGCAAAAAATAACCTTAAAAGACAAATTTGACAAAATATTCATAGACGCTCCTTGCAGTAGCCTAGGCATTGCACGAAGAAATCCCGAGGTATTAAGACGGCAAAAAAAGGAAAACTTTAAAAAACTTTCAGAAATACAAATAAATATCATCTCAAATCTTTGGAAATACCTAAAAAAACATGGGATAATGATATATTCAACTTGCACAGTAACTATCGAGGAAAACACAAATACCGTAAAAAAATGGAAACCATTTGCGGAATTTGTAGATATTAGGGAGAGATTGGAAAAATTTGGAATAAAATATGTCTGGGATGGTTATGGTACATTATTCTATCCTGATGAAATATTAACACCGTTCTACGTTTCAATATTAAGAAAAATAAAGGAGTGAAGAAATGATTACTAAGAAAAAAGTATTAAATTTTATTAATTCAAAAAATTACAAACCAATGATTCAAAAAGAGCTTTACAAATCTTTAGGACTAAAGACAAAAAAAGAAAAAAAAGAATTAAGAAAAATACTAACTGAATTAATTAAAGAGGAAAAAATATATAAAGACGGCAAAGGAAGATATAGACCAATTACAAAAAATCACATCGTTGGAACAATTGAATTTACAAGAAATGGTACCATAGCATTTGTTTGGACAAGCTCTGGTGAAGAAATAGCAGTCCCTGTAGAAAAAGCAGGAAATGCAATCCACAAAGATAAAGTAATAGTTGAAATAGAAGGAAAATGGTACGATATACCTGAAGGAAGAGTAATAAAAATAATCGAACATGGTCTAAAAAAGATTGTAGGAACATTCCAACCTGTTAGAAAAGCTGCTTTCTTAATTCCTGATGATCCAAAAATTCAATATGATTTTTACGTACCAATAGAGTTTTTTAACAATGCAAAACCCGGTCAAAAAGTTGTAGGAAAAATCATTAAATACCCTACACCAACAAAAAATCCCGTAGCAAAAGTTGTAGAAGTTTTAGGATATGCAGATGATCCAGCAACTGATTTTCCAACGGTAATAGTAAAACATGACATAAACCTCTCATTCCCTGATGATGTTATGAAAGAAGCTGCAAATATTCCAGAAAAGGTTCTTCCAAAAGAATTGAAAAAAAGAAAAGACTTCAGAGATGAGTTAATTGTAACAATTGATGGATCTGATGCAAAAGATTTTGACGATGCAGTAAGTGTAAAAAAATTAAAAAATGGGAATTACTTACTCGGCGTACATATTGCAGATGTTTCACATTATGTAAAAGAAGGAAGTGCTTTGGATAAAGAAGCCTTTTTTCGAGGAACCAGCATATACCTAATCGACAGAGTTATTCCAATGCTTCCTTTTAAGCTTTCACATGGTATCTGTAGTCTAGTACAAGGAGAAGACAGACTAGTTATGTCATTGATAATGGAAATAAACAAGGAAGGAAAAGTGATAAACTACGAAGTTACGCCTGGGATAATTAGAAGTAAAAGACGACTTGTCTATGATGACGTAAATGACTTATTTGAAGGAAAAAAAGAAGCTATTGAAAAAATTGGAGATTTAAAAGACACATTATTGTTAATGAAAGAATTAAAAAATATACTCAGAAATGCACGAAAAAAAAGAGGTGCAATTTTAGATATTGAGGGAGGAGAAGTAAAAATAATCCTTGACGAAAAAGGACATGCTATTGACATTATTCCAAGAAAAAGGGGAGAAACCGAAACAATAATAGAAGAATTTATGATAAAAGCAAATGAAACCATAGCCGAAATTTTCCATAAATATAACCTACCTTTCGTATATAGAATACACGAAAAACCTGAACCAGATACAATCATTCAACTTAAAAACTATCTATCAGCCATTGGCATTGACTTTAAAGTTCCACAGAAAATAACTTCAAGAATTTTACAAGAATTATTAGAAAAAACTAGTAATCATCCATTGAGAGATAGTATTGAAAAATTACTTGTGAGATCCATGAAAAGAGCTGTATATTCGTCCACAAATATAGGACATTTTGGCCTAGCTTCATACGCATATACACACTTTACCTCTCCTATTAGGAGATATCCTGATCTTATTGTGCACAGACTAATTAAAAAATTCTTATCTAAAAAAGACAAATTAAGCAAAAAACAAAAAAAACTACTAAATGACAAGTTAGCTAAAATTGCTGCTTATTCAAGTAAAAGAGAGAGGGTAGCAGATGAAGCAGAATGGGATTATGTAGCCTTAAAAAAGATAGACTATATATCTAACCACATTGGTGAAACATTCGATGTAGTAATAACGTCAGTAACAAAATTCGGATTATTTGTCGAAATAATTGAAAAAAATATTTCTGGATTAATTCATATATCTACGCTAGATGACTATTACTTGTATGACGAAGAAAAAAGTATTTTGGTTGGCAAAAGAAATGGAAAAATATACAAAATAGGAGATAAGTTAAAAGCGAAGGTTGTAAATGCAAATAAAACAAGAATGCAGATAGATTTCGAAATAAGTGAGGCTTAAGCCTCACCTTTTTCCAGATAAATATTTAACACCTTTTACTATAAGTGCTATTGCAATCAATACTAATACAACTGGTAATACTATAGTTACTAATCCAATAAAAATCAAAACTACTAGCAAAATACCTAAAACTATGGACAACATTGGCGATAAAAACGGAAAAAACACAATACCCAAGATTACGAGAAAAATTACTCCTAAAAATGCTAAAAAGTTTATCATATAAATACCTCCTTAAATTTTAATTAGTTTCTCTAAATTATTTTAACATATACACAAATTTTTTTCAAATCCAACAAAAAAATTGGGGGAATTTCAAATGAAAAACATAAAAGAGGAAATTGAAAGATTACGAAAAGAAATAGAATACCACAACTACCGATATTATGTTCTAGCAGATCCAATAATAAGTGATGAAGAATATGACAGATTATTAAAAAAACTAATAGAATTAGAAAAAAAATACCCGAAATTTTCTTCTCCAAATTCCCCAACGCAAAAGGTTGGAGGAGGAGTTATTTCAGGATTTGAAAAAGTTGAGCATACAACTCCAATGTTAAGTCTTGATAATACATACAACGAAACAGAAATAAAAGAATTTGACAATAGAATAAAAAGGCTATTAAACAGAAATTCTGTTGAATATGTTTGTGAATTAAAAATCGATGGTATCTCCGTATCAATAAGATATGAAAATGGTGAATTTCGCCAAGCAATTAGTAGAGGGAACGGTATAATAGGTGATGATATTACAGAAAATGTTAAAAAAATTAAATCAATTCCTCTAAGATTATTTAAAAAATACACAATAGAAGTTAGAGGAGAAATTTTTATGCCCATTAAAGAATTCGAAAAATACAATAAAATTGCCGAAGAAGAAGGATTGCAACCATTTGCCAACCCAAGAAATGCTGCTGCTGGAACTATTAGGCAACTGGATTCCTCTATAGTTGCAAAAAGAAATCTAGATTCATTTATATATTACATAGTAAATCCAGAAAATTACAGTTTAAAAACACAATGGGAGGCTCTGGATTTTTTAAAAAAACTAGGATTTAAAGTCAATAGACAATCAATATTATGTAAAAATGTTGAATGTATTATAGACTTTTGGAAAAAAATGACTAAAGAGAGAAAAAATCTTGATTATTGGATTGATGGACTTGTAATCAAAGTAAATAATTTTGAGTTTCAAAAAATTTTAGGTGAAACATCAAAATCACCAAGATGGGCAATTGCATTTAAATTTCCAGCAATAAAGAAAAAAACTAAGATAATAGATGTAGAACTTAACGTAGGAAGAAGTGGAATAATAACCCCAGTTGCAATTTTCGAACCCATAGATCTTGATGGAACAATTGTAAAACGTGCATCTTTACATAATTTTGAATATATCCAGGACAAAGATATAAGAATAGGCGATTATGTTTATATAGAAAAAGCAGGTGGAATAATTCCACAAGTTGTAAGTGTAGTAAAAGAAAAAAGAACAGGTTTAGAAAAAGAAATAAAAATTCCTAAAAGTTGTCCTGTATGTAATGGACCAGTTGGCAAACTAACTGAAGACGAAATCGCTATAAGATGTCTTAACCCTCATTGTCCTCAGAAACTAAAAAGACATTTAGAAATATTCGTCTCAAAATCTGCATTCGACATTTCAGGAATAGGCGAAAAAATAATAGATAAAATAGTCGATGCAAAGTTGATAAAAGATATAGCGGACATTTTTTACCTAACACCTTTTGATTTGGCTCAAATAAGTGGTTTGGGTCAGAAATCAATTGCAAAAATTTTAGAACAAATAGAAAAATCGAAAAAAACACCGCTAAATAGGGTTATAGTTGGACTAGGTATTCCGATGGTTGGAGAAAAAACCTCAAAAATTCTTGCAGAAAAATTCAAAAATATTGAAAAATTGTCCTCTGCAACGTATGATGAATTAATAAAGATTGAAAATATCGGCCCTGAAATTGCCAAAAGTATAGTAACTTATTTCCAAAACGAAAAAACAAAGGAAATCATTAATAAACTCAAAAAAGCTGGTGTAAATCTTGAAGAAAAAGATGTAAAAAAGTCCGACAAACTTAAAGGGTTAACATTCGCAATTACAGGAAAACTAAAATCATACACAAGAGAAGAAATTAAAAAAATAATAGAAGAAAATGGAGGAAAAGTTTCAAATTCAGTTAGTTCAAAAACAAACTTTTTAATTGCAGGAGAAGAGCCTGGTTCAAAACTTGAAAAAGCCAAAAGATTAAATATAAAAATAATCTCAGAAGAAGACTTTTTAAAACTCATCAGTGGCTAATTGCCAAATTTTTCTAGAAAATTCATCTTCATATATAGGAATAAATCTTTTAAGAGAGGGAATGTAAAACAAAATTGTATGGACTTCATAGAAATTTCCTCTATTTCTCTTAAAAACAACATATTCCAAAGATTTATTCAAAAGATAAATCAGGTCATAGGATAATTGTCTTAAATTTCCATAATCAATCTCAACATTCCCATTTTTTGTTATCACTTCTACACCTAAAAAATCTCTCATTTTTAAAACAGCATCTATCCTTGCATTTACAAGGGCATATTCAATATCAATACCCCCAGTTTGTGAAACGCCTTCAAAATAAACAAGATTGTCTACCTGATTTAATATCTCAATATATGGAACGTTAACACTTATTATCTCATCATTTTCTTGAAAACAGATCTTTTTATCTCTTACATATATACAATTTTCATCATTACAACCAAAAAGTAAAAAGATAAGTAATAAAAATAAAAAAAACTGTTTTTTCATAAAATCACTCCTTAATAAACTTTAAAACAGTTTCATCTCCCAACATCCTTTTTACTTCCTCAGTTCTTCTTCTTTCGTCTAGTTCTAACACTTCTCCAAAATCTTTTTCTTTATTAACCATAAAATGTTTATCTGCCTTAATTGCAATCTGTGGTAAATGAGTTACAACTATCACTTGATAATTCTTAGAAACTTCTTTCAATTTATCGGCAAGTTTGTTACCCGTAATTCCACTTATACCAGCATCTACCTCATCAAATATTAAAACCCCATCCGATACTATTGAAAGTTCTAAAGCAAGCATCAATCTTGATAATTCCCCTCCTGAAGCTACATTTCTAACTGGTTTTAATTTTTCACCTTTTACTGCACTTCCTAGCAACTCTACCTTGTCATAACCAAAGTTATTAAATTCTACTTTTGAAAACTCAAATTCCAACTCGAAAGATAAATTTAAATCCTTGGAATGTTTGTAAAATTCATTTAAAACTTTTTCCGCAGCTTTTTTTCTTCTTTCGGATAAATTTTTCGCATATTGCTTCATTTTGTCCAAAACTTTTTTTCTTCTTTCAGATGAACTTTCCAACAATTCTATTCTTTCAGTTATTTCTTTTTCTTGTTTTTTTAAAAGTTTATAATTTTCTAAAACATCTTCTATCGTAGGCCCATATTTCCTTTTTAAAAGATTATAATCCCAAATTCTCTCTTCTATTTCTTTTGCATCATACCCCTCTATTTCATCTAGTTCCTTCTGTAGATCTAACTTTAAAGTTTCCACAATATCTATCGCTGTATTTACAGAATCTTCGTATTTTTCGTCAACTAAATTTTTTATCTCCCACAATCTTTCTGTAACTTCTTCACTATAGTTTATTATATTCCCGTATTTTTCAACTGTTTCTTGAAACTTAAGCGCTACTTTATATTTTCTATTTAAATCCTCTTCTTCCTCTATAGAAGGATTTATTCTTTCAATCTCCTCAATTTTTTCCTTTATAACTTCAAATTCCATTTTAAGCTTTTCTAATGAATACTCACTCAAAAGTTTTTGGATTTTCCCATACTTTTCAAACCAATTTCTGTACTCTTTTAAAATTTCTTGGTTTTGAGATACCTCATCTAAAAAATTTAGAATAAAATTTGGATCTAATATTTTCATCTGTGAATTTTGCCGATGCAAAGTAATATAATCCGAAAGGATATTGCTTACAATGCGTTTAGGATAAACCTTCCCATTTATCTTAAAAACTGTTCTGTTTGCTCTTTTTGTTATCGAAAAAACATTTTCCCCTGAATATATATTATATTCAGGATAATCCGTTAGAATATTCATAACCACATCTGCACTGTAATTATCAACCCTACCACTTGTAACATCCAACAAAATCCCAAACACATCTAAAATTAAACTTTTACCTGCACCTGTCTCGCCGGTAATAACATTCAATCTGGAATCAAAAAATATATCTATATCCTTAAAATAAAGATAATCATGCAAATGCACGGATAACACCTGTGCCGATTTCATCTATCTAGATGCTCCTTTTTAAAATGATATGGCAATAGCTCTTCTACTGAGGTTTTCTTTATTTTTCCATCCTTTCCTACGAGAATTACATTAAAATTTCCAAATTCAGCCATTACCTGTCTACAAGCACCACAAGGAGAAATAGGTTCTTCGGTATCACCAACCACAACTAATGTGTCAAATTCCTTTTCTCCTTCACTAACCGCTTTAAAGACAGCAACACGTTCCGCACAACAAGTTAAACCATAAGAAGCATTTTCTACATTTGAGCCCGTGTATATTTTTCCAGATTTAGTAAGCAAAGCAGCACCAACCTTAAAATTAGAATAAGGTGCATATGCATTACTTTTTGCTGATATAGCCATATTTATTAATTTTTCATCCATCCCTATCCACCACCTTTACTAAAACTTTTTCAATTCTATTCTTAGAAGCTGCAATTATTTTAAAAGAAAAACCATCAAGAAGGATTTCTTCGCCAACTTTTGGAATCCTTTGAAGATGTTCTAATATATAACCTGCAAGCGTTTCATAATCAGTCTCAGGAAACTCTATTCCAAATTCTCTCTCTAAATCATTAATTGGTACTGTAGCATCAACTATATACGCCCCATTTTCAAGTCTTTTTATACCTATATTTTCATTCTGATCGTATTCATCCATAATCTCTCCAAAAATTTCTTCTAAAATATCTTCCATTGTAACTAATCCTGCAGTTCCACCATACTCATCTACAACTATAGCCATATGTATCTTTTGCTCTTTAAAAATTTTTAAAAGCTCCGACACTTTCATTGTTTCAGGTACAAATAAAGGTTCTCTCATTATTTCTTTTACTTTTACTTTGCTCGATATTTCCGAACCTCTTTCACTTACAAAAACCAAAACATCTTTTGCATAACAAATACCTACAATGTTATCAATGGTTTCTCTGTATACAGGTATCCTTGAATATTCCTCTTCTTTTATTATTTTCATAATTTCATCTAACGTTTCAGATTCTTCTATTGCTACAATATCCACACGAGGTATCATAATCTCTTTTACCATGGATTCTTCCATTTCAAGAGTTCTTTTTAACATAAAACTTTCTTCATGTTTGAGCGTCCCTTCTTCCCTTCCCACTTCAACATACATAATTATATCCTCTGTGGTAATAAATGGTGCTTCTTCTACTAACTTACCACCTATTAATCTTATTACAAAATTAGATATTCCAACCAACAACTTTATTACAGGAGAGAATATTTTCGAAAGAAACAAAAGAATATTAATTGTTCTATTAAAAATTTTTTCATTATTTTGCCTTGCATAAATTTTTGGGGTAATCTCTCCAAAGATAAGAATAAAAAATGTCAAAACTAAAGTACTAATAAGAGCTGAGATACTACTTGGAAAAATATTTTTAAACAACCCAACAACTAACAATGTTGCAACAGATGAAGCCAAAATATTAACCAAATTATTCATTATCAAAATCACAGTTAACAACTTGTTGAAAAGATGTAATTCGTTCTCTTCTTCCTTTTTTTCACCTTTTTTCAAAGATTCTCTTAGTTTCAACCTACTTACAGAAGTTAAAGCTGTTTCAGAAGCGGAAAAAACTGACGATAAATACAACAAAACCACTAAAAGTAAAAATGACCAAAAATAACTTAAAGGATCTTCCATCTTAAAAACCACCTCCACAAAAATTATATCATAATATTCTTTTTCATTTTATTTCTTATACTTAACCTTTTTTCTATATAAACTTTTTCATTAGTTAATGGATCAAACCCTGTATAATAAATAGCAGTACTTAACGTTCCAGGAGTAGGTGTAAAAATTTGTATTTGCTGAGGCTTATATCCTAATTCTTTTCTTATAAACTTCTTTAAATGATTATTTTCTTTAAAAGATTCTCCAGGATGTCCTACTATGAAATACGCAATTACATATCTTTTCTTTGCATTTGACTCATACATCTTTTTAAATTGTAAAAATTTTTCTATGCTTGGTTTTCTCATTAGTCTTAATACCTTTTCATGAGAATGTTCCGGCGCCAATTTTAACTGGCCAGGAGTAAATTTTGGAAGTTCTTTGATAAAAATTTCGCCAAAATTTTTATCGGCAAGTACTAAATCATGCCTTATTCCAGACGAAATAAAAACATTTTTTACCTCCTTTTTTATACTATACAATAAATCCAACAAAATACTATGATCAACCAAAGCATTTTTACATGGCTTTTCAAACAAACAAAACCTCTCACACTGTCCCATAAACCTTCTTATACTACAATCAACCCCATACATATTTGCTGTAGGACCACCAACATCAGTTATCGTACCTTTAAATTTTTTCATTCTTTTCAAAATTTTTACTTCTTCTAAAATAGATTCTTTACTTCTAGAGACAATATGTGTTGTTTGGTGCTGTGTTAAAGCACAAAATGCACACATACCATAACAACCTCTAACGGCAGTTATTGAAAAACGGACAGTTTCTATTGCTTTAACATTACCATATTTTAGATAAAAAGGATGTACTTCTCTTTCAAATGGTAATAGATACAAATTATCAAATTCTCGCCTATCTAATGGAAACTGAGGAGAATTTTGTACTACATACCTTGTATCCTGTTTTTGGATAATTTTTAGGTTTTTATTTGGATCTGTAAGGATTGTGAGCTTTTTAAATGCCTCGTTATACTTTATCTTATCATTTAAAATTTCTTCATACGATGGAATTTCAACTGCACCATTTAGTTTTTTTGAAGTCCACCAAACAATACCACGTATATCTTTACACTTTCCAACACTTCCGTACTTTTCCATACATTTTGCAATCTCCAAAACCGTTTTTTCACCCATACCATACACCAGCAAATCTGCTTTGGCATCTAACAAAATTGATTTTCTCAACTTATCTGCCCACCAATCATAATGTGCAAACCTTCTCAAGCTTGCTTCAATTCCACCAATTACAATAGGTATACCTTTAAAATATCTCTTAACTAAATTAGAATAGACAATCACTGCTCTATCAGGTCTCTTATTTCCCCAACTAGAAGGCGTATAATCATCATATCTTCTTTTTTTTAAGGAAGCGGTATAATTTGCAACTAATGAATCAACATTTCCCCCACTTATTCCAAAAAATAAACGAGGTCTCCCTAACCTCGTTATATCAACATCGCTGTTTACATCGGGCTGTCCAATTATACCAACTTTAAACCCTTTTGAAACCAAATAATGTCCCAGTAAAGATATCCCCATTGAAGGGTGATCAATATATGCATCACCTGTTACAAATATTACATCTAACTCTTTCCAACCTAATTTTTTCATCTCAGATTTTGTAGTAGGTAAAAACATTAATTCCCCTCCGATAATTCCTGAAACATATCAAAATAACTTTCATACCTTGTTTTTGCAATCAATCCTTTTTCAACTGCATTTTTTACTCCACATTCCGGTTCATTGATGTGATTGCAATCTGGATAGAGGCAGAAATATGAACCAAACTCCGGAAAATATTCTTTTAATCTTTCCCTTTCTATATCACTAATATCCAAATTAGCAAACCCTGGGGTATCTGCAACCCAACCTCCAAAATCAAATTTTAAAAATTCAATTACAGTGGTTGTATGCTTTCCCCTGTCTAACTTTTCAGAAATTTCACCAACTCTTAAAGATAAACCTGGATTGATAGCATTTAAAATACTACTTTTTCCAACACCAGACATTCCTGCCATAGTGGAAACCTTGTTTTTAAACACATCTATCAATTTATCAATTCCAATTTTATTTTTGGCACTAACTACATAAACAGAATACAACTTACTATAAATATCCAAAAAATTATCGATTTCTTTTCTGCTCAACAAATCACACTTATTCAAGACAATAACAGCAGGCAATTTTGCATTTTCAACCAACACCAAATACCTATCCAAAATTTTTAAAGGAACATTGGGTTTTTTTAAAGAAGTTACCACGACAACCTGATCAATATTTGCTATTTTTGGACGTTTTAACTCATTTTTTCTGTTAAGAATATTTTCAATAACCCCTTCTTTTCCAACAATAGGCCTAAACTCCACGCAATCACCCACTATCGGTCTAATTCCTTGCTCTTTGAATTTCCCTCTAAGTTTGCACATGTAAACCTTTTTAGTTTCAAAATCTTCAACTAATGCCATATTAGACATGAATTTTATAACCAAACCTTTCTTTCTCATTTGATACCTCCAAATTCACCAGAATCAACTAAAATTTTTACCTTTTCACCCTCATTAACCATAGTACCAAAACTAGGAAAAGAAGCTAAAATTCTTCCATCTGGACCTGGAAATTTTATTTTAACAATTTCCACATTTAAATTATACACTTTCAAAATCTCTAAACCATCTAAGTAAAAAATACCATAGAGATTAGGTAATGAAAATTTATCATTTCTCATAATTACATTGACTGTCCTTCCTTTTTTTGTAATAGAACCAGGATTTGGTACAATTGAAACTACATTTCCACTACCAAAAGTTTCAGGAATCAATCCTACTTTTTTCAAATCATTTCTAATATTCTTTATATCTTCTGGAATTCTCACAAAATTTGTCCTTTGAAAATAATAATTAACACCTAAAAAAAATAAACCACCAAAATACATTCCTATCGCAAATACCAACAAATACCTCAAAAAACTTTTTATCTTAACTTCCTCCTTCTCAACTGCCCACAAGCTGCATCTATATCAGTTCCTTTTTCTTTTCTTATTTCGCACTCAATTCCGTTCTTCTCTAAAATCTCTTTAAATCTTTCTAACGCCCATCTATTTGGTCTATGAAATTTTGGATTTACTGGGTTTATCGGTATAAGATTCACATAAACACTTAATCCCCTAAGTAATTCAACTAATCTAATTGCATCTTCAGGATAATCATTAAATTCTCTGATAAGAATATATTCAATTGTAACTCTGTTCCCAGTGATTTCCTGATACTTTCTTAACGAATATATCAATTCTTCTACACTGTACTTTTTATTCAAGGGAATTATTTGATCTCTTTTATAATCAGTAACCGCATGCAAAGACAATGCAAGTTTTACATTTAATCCACTTTCAGCAAGTGCAATAATTTTTTCTGGAATTCCAACTGTAGAAACTGTAATTCTTCGAATGCCAATATTTAACATTTTTTTATCGTTTAACATTTTTATACTATCAATTACATTTTCAAAATTTAACAAAGGTTCTCCCATTCCCATATATACTACATTTCCAACTTTTATTTTTCTGTTTAACTCTATCGCCAAAATTTGACTTACAATCTCCCCTACTGTCAAATTTCGCACAAAACCACTCTGGCCTGTAGCACAAAATTCACATTTTACAGGACAACCAACTTGCGTAGAAATACACGCAGTAACTCTTCCAGAATGAAATAATGCAACTGATTCAATTGTATTTCCATCCCTAAGTTCCCATAAAAATTTTGTGGTTTTATCAATTTTTGAAATTTGCATATCTAACAACTTTGGAAGATCTATAAAAAATTTTTCACTTAATAATTTTCTATGCTCCTTTGAAAGATTTGTCATCTTTTCAAATTCGAATACCTTCTTTTTATAAATCCAATTTAATACTTGATCAACTCTATACTTTTCCAATCCAATTCTTTGAAATTCATTTACCAACTCTTCATATTTAAGATCCAAAATGTTCTTCATGCAATTCCCTCCAAATGTTTTACTACTATTATTTTAACATAAATCCAAGAAATTTCATACCAAAATACAAAAAGATAAGCATTATTAACTTAATTGATTTTATTTAGATATAAGGCATAAATCCAAACAATAAACCTATATAAAAATTATTCAAAAAAAATGATATCATAGAATTTAAGGAGGTGGTAGTTATGAAAAAAATAAAACTACTTATTCTATTTATACTTATATTTTCGAACATCTATTTTTCCATGTTCTTAGGTGCAAACATTGGAAAGGAATTAGGAGGAAAAAATAGATATGTATTGGGAACCGAAATAGGTTCATATTCAAGTATTATTGCTCTTTCACTGAACCTGTATTACCCTATGTCGGGAACGGACCTAGATCTAGAAAACACCAACTTTTCAAATATAAAATTAGTAGAGATTGATCCATACTTATCGTTAAATTTAAAAATTTCAAGCTCAGCTATTTATGTTGGAGTTGCACCTATTTTAATAGCAGACCTTGAAACATTTGAATTTGGACTTTACTCTCGAGACATATTTCACGGCAAAATAGGATTGAAAACCGGCGCACCCATAACGATTTCACTTGAAGCTATTACTACATTTAATTTAGAATTTTTAAGCACTGATATTTATACAATTAACCTTGGTATAGGTCTTACATTCTAGGAAAGAGGTGATAATATGAAAAAGATTGTATTTTTATCCTTTATTATTTTGATCTTTGCTTTTGGTTGTGTAAATATTCCAACACTACCAAAATTAATTCCGAGTGATCCAGAAGGAGTCACAAAACCATCTCCTGCGTCTTACACTGACTTTGATTTTTACCTAACAATAGACAAAAATCCATTCCTTGTTCCTATCTCCGTTCCAGATTATGTCAGGTTAAAAATTAATATTCCCGACGTACAAAATTTAGAAGCAAATGAACTAAAGGTTTTTGAAGATGATAAAGCTCAAGGTTTTCTGCTTTTCAAAGAAACTGAAACAAGAAATCAAGTAGACATAATGATTGTATTAGATACAACTGGAAGTATGTATAATGCAATTGAAGGCGTTAAAAACAGCGTACAAAATTTAATTGAAACTTTACAAGCAAGTGGTTTGGATGCAAAGGTTGGAATTATACCTTTTGATGATGCAGTTCCATCCAAAGATATTACTCTTACACCTAATTGGCTTGATCTTTCAGATGCAGGAAGTGCAAAAGACTTTGTTTCAAATATAACAGCGTATGGAGGGGCTGATTTTCCCGAAAATCCATATGCAGGTATAATGTATGCGTTTAACAATGCTTCTTGGCGAGCATCTTCTCAAAAAATCATTATTTTAATTACAGATGCATCAGCACATTATAAATCTGAAACATATCCAGGAGATGCTGAAGGGGAAACATTATACGACAAAGATAAAGTAATCGACACAATTCAAGGGTTTGTAACTGTTCATGGTGCATTTATACCGGGCTACTATTATTCTTCAACGGATTCAGAAGACTTTTCCGCACCTGAAGACCCAAGAGAAATAGTAGTGGAAACTGGTGGAATAATAAATTATACAGACAGTTCAGGAAACGTTGATTTAACAAACATTGGATTAATAGAGTACATCTCTTCAAGCTGGATTGTGGCATTTGAAAGTGATTCTCCAAATGCAACCCATACAATAGAAGTATTTATAGAACACGATGGTGCAAAAGGTTATAAAAAACTAGAAAATATCAACTATTAAAAAAATAACCTGGCAAATTGCCAGGTTATTTTTTAGAAAGTGCTTGTGCTATATACATACCCTGTGCATTCAACCTTGCCAACGCTTCTTCCATCGCCGAAAATTTTTTCCACAAATCCTGTTCTTTTTTCTGCAATATTTCAATCCAATTAGCCATTTGCTTTGCAAGGACCCTTTTTTCCCTTTCAATCCTTCCACTAATACCTGCAACTTGGTCAATCTCTCCATTAAATTTCGTAAGTTCATATAAATAATCCTTAACTTGCTCTGCAAATCCTGTTTCAGATGTACCAAAAAACTCCCAAACAGAATCTACACCATTTTTTGAAATATAATCACGTAATTTATCTTCATCTAATTCAATATGTCCTTTCATTGTATTTTCAAAACCAGAACCACTATCTCCAGAAGAAATTCCAAGTTCCCATAAATAATGTTCACCATACGAGTTATACAAATAACTCCTCATCTTATCAAAGATTTTCCTCAAATATTGGTCATTCTTTAAATATCCTTGTATTTTTTCATCATCAGACATTTCACTTTCATCTTTGTTAGTAACTTTATCTTCCGTTAATTTGGTATACAAAAAATCCATTGTTTCATTCCATTTATCAACAAATTCTTTTACTTTTTCAACAATACTATCCGTATCGGTATTTACACTTATAGTAACGTTTCCAGTATTATATGCAGTAAACTCAAGTCCATTGTAAGAAAATACATTATTATCAGAATACAAATTATAAACAAGCCCTGAATCAGTTGTTAACGTTGCATGGCCTACCTCACCTAAGATGAAAGTACCAGTATCTAAACCAAGACCAGATGGTGCTCCTGAAATATTGATCAAGACGTCGCCCATATCATCTGCACTAATAATTATTTTATTGTTATATTCATCATAGCTTGCTGTCACACCATTTACTGTACTATTTATTCTAGAAATTAAATCGGAAAGAGTATCTGTGTCAGCATATGTAACAGAGGTGTTATTAATTGTAAAACTTCCGCTTCCAGTTACACCTAAATCCGCAAGTGTTTTGGAAGTAGAATAAGTTCCAATATCTCCCGTACTTTGGAGAGTATATGTCCCAGAATTATTTACCAAATTTGCATCGTCAAGCCTAAAAACATTTAAAAAATTCCCACTTGTTTGCGTAAAAGAAAAAACATCTGAAGATTGTATAATTAGTTTATTTTCCGTGTCATCAAAAGTAACAGTAGCACTAGAACCTGCACTTGTAAACGCGTTAGAAATCTTGGTTACAATATCATTTATAGTATCTGTTGCTATAATATCAATATTTACATCGGTACCATTAACCGTTAGTACAACTGTTGAATCTTGAGGGGTATATTTGTGATCAAGATTTGCATAAGTATCAGTAGCGGTTATATCTACTCCCACTTTTCCGCCATTGAAAATACTTCTTGACGCTAGCTTATCTATATTTACAGAATAAGTACCATCTAAGATTGTAGCTGACGCTGTAGCACTTACAATTGTACTATCAGAAACAGCAGCACTCTTTGGAACAAGATTCGATTGTAATTTAAAATCTGTTAAATAATCCATAAAATCTCTCAAATGCTCTGAAACCCTATTGTATGCTTGTTGTTGATAATCTAAAGTCTTAAATTTTTCATTAAGCCTATTTAATGGTTGCGATTCAACTTCCATAATTTTATCTATAATTGAAGCGGTGTCTAAACCAGAGCTTAAACCACCAAATTGAAACATCGGTGCATTAGATGTATACCTATAATTTATATTGTTTGCAATTGAACTATAATCCATAGTTTCCCCTCCTAAGCTCTTTCATCAAAAATTACACCAATCAACTCCTCTATATTCTTTGCAAGTCTCAAAGCAACTTCCGGGGGAATTTGCCTTATTATTTCTCCACTTTCCTTATCCTTTATCTTTATAACTATCATTCCTGTATCCTTGTCAATTTTAAATTCTGCCTCTCCTTTGAAGATCTTCTTTAATTTCTCCAAATTCTCTTTAAATTCTTCGGCAATTGATTTTGGATCTATGGTTTCATCTTTTCTTCTTGATATTTCATTCTTTTCTGAAATCTCTATATTTCGAACATTATTTTCCAGGCGTTCCAATCCAGATGAATTTATTCCTTTCACCCCATCCATGGTTATCCCTCCTAAGAAAAGGTGTCCATATTATTTATCGGAAATATTTTTATTATTTTTAGAAATTTCATCTAAAAGTTTATTTATTCTTATACTTTCTTCTATACCTATATCTTCCTTAAACCTGAGTTCAGGAGTAGTATATATCCGCAAATTTTGGGCTATATATTTTCTAAAAAAACCCTTGTATTTTTCAAGAAGCTCTACTGCCCTTTTTCTACTATCAGCATCTCCTATATAACTTACAAAAACATCCGCAAATCTTTTATCTTTTGATACCAAAACCCTTGAAATAACAATATAACTCTTTAACGCATCAATTTCTGGGACCTTTATTTTTTGAAGCCCTTCAGAAATCAATCCTCTTATTTTATTTTCTATCTTTTTATTCCTATATTCAGGATTCATTATCTTCTCCCCCTTCTAACAAATCTTTCGCTCTGCTTAACGCATCCTTTATTTTAATAAAAATATCTGTTAAATTTGATGGCTTTATTCCAAGTATCTCAAAACTTTTAAGAGAAAGTAATGGTTCGCAATATGAACATGAATAACCTTTGTACAAAAGGTTAGAAAAATAATTTGACAAATGCACGATATACAAAATAATATTAAAAGCATCATTTTCATTAGCTTCAGGTTCATCATGATACATAGAAACAACCTGAAAAAGTTCTGGTAATTTCCATTCCTCTATTAAAAACGCACCCAAGTGATTATGTGTCTCCACACCTAAACTTTTTTCTATTTCATAAAAACATATGTTCTCTTTCATTGATTTTTCAACAATTTTATTAATATACCTTGGAAATGCTATATCCAAAACTATTTTTCCCACATCATGTAATAAACCAGCCATAAAAGCCTCTTCTTGCTCAGGATAACCTATAATTTTTGAAACGGTTTCAGAAATTATTGCAGTTGACATAAAATGTTTCCATAATTTCTTTTTATTTATATTAGATGAACCCTTATTTAAAGAAGAATAAGTGAATATCGAAAGAGCTAAATTTCTAACGGTCTTAAAACCTAAAATCATAACTGCTTCACTAATTTTAGTAATTTTTCTTGGAAGACCGTAATAAGCTGAATTAACAAGCTTTAAAACTTTTAAAGATAAAGAAGCATCTATTGAAATAGCCTTTTCCAGATCCTTTATTGAAGAATCTGGATTTGATGCAATATCTATTATTCTTCGTACCTGAAAATCTGGTGTTGGAATTTCTTCAATTTCTTTTACATATTCTATTAACACCTACTCACTCCTTATAGGAATGTTCACTCTAAATATTGAACCTTTTTTCTCTTCAGATTCAACCTCTATATTTCCACCGTGTAATCTTACAATCTCCTTAACTATAGCTAAACCCATCCCCGTTCCAGGTACTTCATAAGTTAAACTTCTATCAATTTTATAAAATTTTTCAAAAATTTTTTCTTGTTCACTTTTAGGAATACCTATTCCATTGTCCTCAACTTCAATAATAAGAATATCTTCTAACTTCTTTACCAAAATTTTTACAAATCTTTCAGGTTTCTCCCTATCATTAAATTTTATGGCATTATCCACCAAATTATAAATAACTTGAAAAATTCTTCTTTTATCCGCAGAAATTTCAACATCTTCACACTCTTTTTCTAACTTTACATCTTGTTTTTGAGCAAAAGATAATAGCTTCTTTAACACATCATCTACCACATTGCAAATGTTAAATTTACTATATTCCAACTCCATACTTCCAGAGTCTATTAAAGTAAAATCCAATAAATCATTGAGAAGGGATTCTAATCTTTCACTTTGTTCATATATTATTGAAAGAAATTCTTTTTGACTTTCAGGGTCGATTTCCATATTTAAAAGGGTTTCAGTATAAGCTTTCACAGCCGATAAAGGCGTTCTAAGCTCGTGAGAAATATTCGCAACAAATTCTGTCTTTATCTTATCAAGTTGTTTTAACTTTTCTAACTCCATTTCGTAAGTAACATTGTTAAAAACAATTATATATTTCTCATCACCCAAAAAATCAAACTTAGTTTTTACTATAGTAAAATAATTCCCCCCAAATTCTTTTGTAAAAATATTATTTTCATCTGATATGAAAAAGTTGAAATAATCTTCCAAATCTTCTTTTTCCAAAATCCTTTTTCCAAATTTATTAGTGAATTCAATCTCTCCATCTTTGTTTAAAACGAAAATACCTTCATTAATAGAATTTAAAACTTCGAACATAAATTGCTCTGAATTCTTTATCTTTTCAATCAAAATCAAGTTTTCCAATGTAATTCCCGTTAAAAACGCAAACACCTGTAATAACACCATAAGTTCATTGTTAGGCTCCTTTTGAGTTTTAACAACTATACTCCCAAGCATCTTTCCCTGCTTAACTATGGGAATTATTCCAACATAACCCTCTTCATCAGAAAAAAACGCAGGAAGCAATCTTTGTTTAATCCACTCCATAAAATCAATATAATCCGACACATCAAACTTTTCCGGATCAAAAAAAACAACCTCGTCATTTTTCATAACAATAGCACTATCGTATTTTAGCATTGCTTTTAGCGATTTTAAAAGCGATTTGTAAACCTCTTTCTCTGTTTTAGACTTACTAATCTCATGTAAAAAACTCGAAAATAACGTATCTACGTTCAAAATATCACCTTCTACATCCTTTCAGGAGCCTCTATCCCCAATAGCTTAAATACTATTTTATAAATTTCCTTTACAACACTCAATAATCCCAATCTTGCTAAACTAACAGAAATATTTTCTTCGTCAACAATTTTATATTTCGCATAATAACTATGAAATTTCTCAGAAAGGGCATATATATAATTCGTTAAAAAGTGAGGAGATAATTTTTCCTCCACTTGTTTTAAAGAGTTAACAAATTCATCCAACAACTTTATTATACCCATTTCTTCATCATTTTCCAAAAGATCAATATTTTCAAGAAAATCTCCCTTTATTCCTTTCTCTCCTGCCTTTTCAAATATACTTTTAATCCTTGCATAAGCATATTGTACATAATACACAGGATTTTCATTAGATTTTGACTTTGCAAGATCTAAATCAAAGACTAAATGAGTATTTATATCATTCATAACAAAAAAATATCTTGTGGGATCCTTTCCAACCTCCTTAACAAGCTCTTCTAATGTTATAAAGTTACCGGCTCGAGTACTCATCTTTACTATTTCATTACTTTTTTTCAAAGTAACAAATTGGTGAAGGATAAAATTTAAAAATTCTTCATCTATATCCAAAGCACTCATCGCAGCTTTCATTCTCGGAATATGCCCATGATGATCACTACCAAAAATATCATAAACTTTATCATATTTCCTCTCAAACTTGTACAAATGATAAGCAATATCAGTCAAAAAATACGTATAGGTACCATCTCTTCTGATTAACACTTTGTCATTTTCACCTATAAATTCTGAAACCTTAAACCAAAGCGCCTGATCTTTTTCATAAACCAAATCTTTTTCTTTCAAAATTTTCAACACCTTATCCACATAACCTAACTGAATAACAAAGCTTTCTCTAATTTTATTATTAAACTTACAATCTATCATACTAAGAGTTTGTTCCATATCACTTAATATATTAGCCACAGCCTGTTGCATAAAAAATTTCTCTACATTTTCATTCCACACATCAACATACTTATCTTCTATTTCCTTAACAAGTTTTTTGGCTATATCGATCAAATAACTTCCTTTGTAACCATCTTCAGGCAAATCATATTTTTTTCCAAACAGCTCATTATATCTTACCCACAAAGATTTCGCCAACAATCTAATTTGTCTTCCTGCATCATTCAAGTACATCTCCTTATCAACTTCATATCCCAAAAATCTCAAAACATTCCCAAGAACATCTCCAATTACTAATTGTCTACCGTGACCAACAGTAAATGGACCTGTTGGATTTGCACTACCATATTCCAACTGAATTTTTATACTTTTCTGTGGTAGTTTCCAATAATTTTCTTTTTTCTTTATCATTTTCCCTAAAATACTTACATATACAGATTTGGAAATCCTAAAATTAATAAATCCCGGTCCTGCTATGGAAACTTCTGAAAAAAGAGGATCACTTTGTAGCTTTTCCTGAAATAACTTAGCAACCTCTCGTGGAGGCTTTTTAAAATACTTTGCTCCAATTAATGCTACATTCGTCGAGTAATCACCAAATTTTTCATCGGGGATTTCTATGTTATAGTTATAATTAAATCCTTCCTCTGCAAGAATACTTCTTAACCTCTCATCAATTAATTCTCTTATCAATTCTTTGCACCTCCAAGAACCTCTACAAGATTTAATATTTCATTTACACCTTCTTTTGTAATAGCAGAATATGGTATTATAATATAATTTTCCCCAAAAAGTCTTTTATAATAACTAATCATCTTTGATTTTTCAGACATTTTTAACTTATCAATTTTTGTTAATATAATGGAAAATTGCAAATCCAAATCTTTAAGCCAATTAATCATCTGCTCATCATTTTTTTGTAATTCGTGTCTTCCATCTATCAAAAGAAAAACTATTTTTATATTCCAGAATCTACTTTCAAAATACATCTCTATTATCTGTTTCCATCTTATCCTTTCCTTTTCTGAAACTTTTGCAAAACCATATCCTGGTAAATCAACAAAGTAAAACAAGTTGTTTATTTTGTAAAAATTAACGGAAGCAGTTTTCCCGGGTTTTTTACTTATCTTTGCAATGTTTGTTCCGGTTAAAGTATTTAATAAAGTAGATTTACCAACGTTCGATCTACCTACAAAAACAAATTCTCCATTTAAAGGGACGGGAAATTTATCTTTTTTGCTATAAATTGTTTTTACTAATTCCACATTCTTTATCTTCACAAACCAATGCCTCCTTTAAAACTTCATATATATCATTTACAAATACGAACTCTATGTTTTTTCTAACTTCATCAGGTATTTTTTCTATATCATATCTGTTTAAATATGGTAGAATTATTTTTTTAATCCCCTTTCTATAAGCTGCCAAAACTTTTTCCTTTATACCTCCCACAGGTAATACTCTACCCCTAAGAGTTATTTCACCACTCATGGCAATATTATTATCCACGGGAATCTTTTTCACAGATGACACCAAACTTGTCACAATTGTAATACCTGCACTTGGGCCATCTTTTGGAACAGCTCCTTCTGGAACGTGTATATGGAGATCATTTCTTTCAAAAAATTCGCTATATTCTTCTCCACAAATCTTTTTGGTCAAACTGAAAGATATTTGAGCAGATTCTTTCATCACATCTCCCAGTTTTCCCGTTAAAATTAATCTGCCTTTTCCTGGGAAAAACGTACTTTCAATGAATAAAGTAGTTCCCCCATAGGCAGCCCACGCAAGACCTGTTGAAACACCAATTGTCGGAGCATCCAATTGATTTTCATCTTTTATTCTAGGTGGTCCTATATACTCTTTTACTTTTTTTGGAGTAACAATAACCTTTTCTTTCCCTTCTGAAATTTCTAAAATAGATTTTCTTACAATACTTCTAATCTTTCTTTCAAGTTCCCTTACCCCAGGCTCTAAGGTATACTCTGAAATTATCTTCTTTATAGAATCACTTCTAAATATTATCTTTTTTTTCTCAAAATTCAGTTCATCAAAAATTCTCGGAATAATATAATCCTTTGCAATGTGAAATTTCTCTAAATTTGTATAACTTGGAATTTCTATAATTTCCATTCTATCCTTTAAAGGTTCAGGAATATTGTATAATGTATTGGCAGTTGTAATAAACAATACCTGAGACAAATCAAATGGTAATTCCAAATAAAGATCAACAAAATCTTTATTTTGTTCAGGATCAAGCACTTCAAGTAGTGCAGAAGCTGGATCTCCTTGAAAACTAATTCCCATTTTATCAATTTCATCTAATAAAAGAACAGGATTTTTAACCCCAGCTTTCCTAATCAACTGAATTATTCGTCCAGGCAAAGCCCCTACATACGTTCTCCTATGGCCTCTAATTTCCGCTTCATCTCTTAAACCTCCAAGTGACATCCTTAAGAACTTTCTTCCCAAAGCTTCTGCAATAGAACGACCCAATGAAGTTTTACCAACTCCTGGAGGTCCCACAAAACAAATTATAGGAGCTTTCATTGTTTTTGAAACACTCCTTGTAGCCAAAAACTCTAAAATTCTTTGTTTTGGTTCTTCTAAACCAAAGTGGTGTTTTTCCAAAACTTTTCTTGCTACACTTAAATCATTTATTTCTTCGGTTTTTACATTCCACGGCAAATTTAAAATCCAGTCCAAATAATTTCTAATCACATTGGCTTCCGGTGAATAAGGAGACATCTTTTCAAGTCTTCTTAGCTCAAAACGAGCCTTTTCTTTAACATATTTTGGAAGATCACCATTTTCTATTTTTTCTTCCAATTCCTTTATCTCTGCATCTTCTTCTCCACCTAATTCCTCTCTAATAACCCTCAATTTTTCTCTAAGAAAATATTCTTTCTGGGACTTTTCTATCCTTTGCTTTACTTTTTGATCCAGTTGATGTTCTATTTCAAGAAGTTCAGTTTCCTTTGAAATAAGTTTTAAAATCTTTTCCAAGCGTTCAGCAGGATGTAAAATCTCGAGTAACTGTTGCTTTTCTTCCAGTGTTCCAGGGCAAATTGACGCAGCCAAATCCGCAAAAACATCTGGATCTTCCATATCTTCCAAAAACATTAAAGCTTCCGTAGGTAATTTTCTAGAATATTGTATATACTTTTGCATCTCATCACGTACCACTCTCATCAGAGCTAATAACCTTTTGGTCTTTCTATATCTACTTTTCAAAAGTTTCAACTGAAACTTAAAATACTTACCTTCAACAGACTTTGTCCATTGAGCCCTAGAAATACCCTCTACAAGCACTTTAAAAGTGCCATCAGGAAGCTTTCCAATTTGCATTATCTTTACAACCGTTCCAACCTTAAACAAATCAAATTCTTTTGGAGCTTCTATCTTTGGATCTTTTTGATTAACAACAAACAACAACTGATTGTAATTTTCCATAGAATCTTCTAAAGCATATAAAGATTTTTCACGTCCTACATAAAAAGGCACTACTGTATTTGGATAAACTACAACATTGCTTCTCATTGCAATAGCAGGCAATACCTCCGGAATTTCTATTTCTTCTTCATTTAACTTAGCTACTTTTTTTTCAAGTTTTTCAAACTTTTTCTCGCTCACAATCCCACCTCCTTAAATCTTCTTCTAAACTTCTCAAGTCAGTTATCACGTCAATATCTCTTAAAAACTCATCTTTATGATAAAAATTAATTTTAATTCCCTTCTCTGTGAAATATTCTTTGAACAAATCACTCCATTCAATTATGAATATACCTTCTTTGTCTTCAAAGTTCTCCTCTAAAACATAAAAAACCTCATCAATATCACCTATTCTATAAAGATCCACGTGATAAATTGTCCTAACTCCATTGTAAACATTTACTATAGAAAACGTAGGACTACTTATTTGTGAAGGTTCTACACTAAAATTCTCACAAAAATATTTTGTAAAAGTAGTCTTACCTGTACCAAGATCACCATTGAGATAAATGAAATTTAAATCATAACTCTTTACATATTTAGCAATTATATTTGCTAAAGTCTTTAATTCTTCCAATGAAATATCTTCTACTCTCACTCTATCACCTTTTGAAAATTAAATTTATTAACAAAGTTAAAACTAAACTAATTAAAATCATAGTAGTTATAGGTATATAGATAACTAAATTTTCTTTTTTTATAAAAATATCACCAGGTAATGGAAAGATTTTAATCTTTTCCATAATCATCCACAAAATCCCCATCACTACCAAAATTATCCCCGTTATTATCAATCCTTTCCACATCCTTACCACTCCTAAAATACTCAAATGGTAAAGCAATAGTTTCTCCATCTTTTGTATATATCGTCACCCTTGATAAAAATACATTAACTGTAATCACTTTCGCTTCCTTTCCTTCATAAAGAATCGTACTTCCTTCATCAGGTATATTTCTTAATGCATCAATATAAAAATCATATTCGAACTTTAAACAACAAAGTAATCTACCACAAGGACCTGTTATTTTAGCTGTATTAATCATCATTTGTTGACGTTTTGCATGTTTCAAAGTTATACTATCAAAACTTCTAAGCCAATATGAACAACAAGACTTTTTACCACATAATCCTAGTCCTTTAATAAACTTCATTTCATCCCTTGCACCAACTTGTCTTAATTCAATTCTCGTTTTAAACTCCTTTGCTATATCTTTTACAAGTTCTCTAAAATCCACCCTATTCTTAGAACTAAAATAAATAACCAATCTTGAGTCATCTAACATTAATCTTGCATCAAGAATTTTCATGTTTAATCCATGTTTTTTTACCAGCTGTTTTGTCGTCTCAATTGCCTTGTTTTCTATTTCTTTATTCTGCTTAATTTTCTCTAAATCCTCATTCGTCGCCTTTCTGAAAATAGGTTTTAAATCATAACCAATCTCATCAATACTCATTTGACGCTTACCTATTCTCACAATCCCATGATCTAATCCAAACTCACTCATTACAACTACTTTATCCCCAACCTTTATATCTTCCCCATTGTCAGTGTAATAAATTATCGGACCAATGGGTATTAACTCCACTCCGTATACTTCAGCAATTAATCCCATGTTTCATCCTCCTTTTTCACTCTTCATTAATTATACCACGAATTATTAAATGGAAAATTCTATTCTTAATATTTTGTATTACGAACAAAATATTATATAATTAATAACAAAAAGGAGGAGAAAGAAAATGCCAAAAATAGAGAGATTAAAGGAACTTTGTCTACTCCCAGGAATATCATCAAGAGAAGAATTGATAAGAGATAACATACTTAATCATTTAAAACCAAAAAACTATCATATAGACAAGATAGGAAATCTAATTATTAATCCTGATTCTAAAATAATCTTTTTAGCACATATAGACGAAATTGGATTTTTAATTTCAAGTATAACTGACGATGGAAAACTTTTTTAAAAAAAAATTGAAGGAATAACTGATGAAATAATACAAAGTCGCCATTTAGATATTATTACCAAACAAGGTGTAGTAAATGGCATTATCAGTTCTATTCCGCCACATTTAAAAAACGATAATGTGAAATTGGAATTGTATGCTGATATAGGATTAGAAACAAAAGAACAAGTTTTAAGGTATGGAATTAATATAATGGACTATGCGGTATTTTCAAAAAATTTTTTAGTACTAAAAAACTACATTTCTTGCCGTTCTTTAGACGACAGATTTGGTTGTTTTGTTCTAGAAGAAGCTTATAAAGCTACAAAATTTGCTACTTTTGCATGGACAGTCCAGGAAGAAATAGGATTGAAAGGTGCAAAGGCAATTGCAAACAACTTTAAAAATTTCGAATTAGCTATAGCTATTGATTCATTTGCTTGCTGCTCTAATCAAAACAAACACATTAAACCTGGAAAAGGCCCAATCATAAGATTTGTTGATAATTCTGGGATAAACTCTTTTTATCATGCAAGGAAAATAATAAAAGTGGTAGAAAAACACAATATCCCAATTCAAGTTGCCTCAACGGGCGGTGGCACTGATGGAAGTATTTTTGTTGAACATGGTATTCCATTCGTTGCTTTAAGCATTGCTGTAAAATATCTACATTCAACTGTTGAAATGTTACATAAAAAAGATCTTGAACATTTAATAAATCTTGTTATTGCTATCATTGAGGAGGTAAAAGAATGTTTTATCTTTTACTTTTTGTATCAGGTATTGGTGCTGGATTTGTTAATGTACTTGCCGGTGGAGGCTCAATGCTAACACTACCAATACTTTCTTTAATGGGACTTGATTTATCAGTTGCCAATGGAACAAATAGGGTGGGAATATTATTACAAAATGTTGTTAGCTCAATAAATTTTCACAAAAACAAGGTATTTAAAGCAAAAGAAGCAATTTTTTTGGCAATACCTGCAACTATCGGAGCAATTTTTGGAACTTTTACAGTTTTAAACATAAACAAAGATATACTTGAAAAAATTGTTGGTATAATCTTTTTATTTATGAGTTTTTTTATACTATATAAACCAAAGGTTTGGGAAGAAGGTAAAAAAGTAAAGAAAAATTATTTAATAAGCTTTTTTGTGTTCTTTATTGTAGGATTCTACGGAGGATTCATACAAGCAGGCGTTGGATTTTTTCTAATAGCAAGTTTAGTGTTTGTTGAAGGAAATGATATAATAAAGACAAATGCACTAAAAGTATTCATAGTGCTTTGTTATACTTCCTTTTCTTTTATAATATTTTTAACAAATGGAAAAGTAGATATTTTAAAAGGGATTATACTTGCAACAGGAACAATGGTAGGCGCTAAAATTGGAACCAAAGCAACCTTAAAAAGTGGAGCAAAATTTGTCAGAATAGTTGTATTCATAATGATAATTATCTCTGCTACAAAATATCTAATTTATTAACCAAAACCAAAAAATCTTTTCCTAACAAAATTATATCACTATCTTTCATGTTTTATATATAAAACGCAACCCATTTACCTAGAATTACTCATAAAAACGTATCATTATGTGATACAAGTATAAATGGTTGAGAGACAGTTATTTTGTCCGAAATTTATAATTAAAACAAAATGCAAGTTATCCCTTTCCTTTTAACCTCTAAGTAACTTTGGTAAAACATGAATATCTAATTATTGTATTAAATAAAAAGTTACTTATTAAAGAAACATACATCTAAAAGAGATATAAAAGCCAGTAGAAAGTGGAGAAAGAAATAAATTCCAACAAAAGAATCTTCTTATCAAGAGGATTATTAATTCGCAAAGAACAATTTAAAGAAAACTGGTGGCGAGGGACGGAATCGAACTAAATAGCTAAATATATGATATTACGTTTCGGTATTTTATGTCTATGAAACCGTCTGGATAAACGGTTATTCGCTCAATTAACTTCTTGATAACAAGTTCTTTTTCTGTTTCAAGCAGTTTTTGTAGTTCATTCCAAAGAAGTTGCAATCCTTCAGGAGTTATAAGGGATGGCGTTTCTTCATTTACTACTTTTTCAAGTTTAAATTCTTTTTCAATTTTTTGTTGTTTCAATTTCTCAATTTCATCTTTTAAAGTGTCAAGTTCAACTCCAGCTAAAATAGCTTGTGTTGCTCTCTGTAATTTTAAATTTATTTCAGCAAGTTCAGCTTTTAATTTCTGGATTTGTTTTTCCTTAGTTTTGTTTGTTTTGTTTAGCTCTTTGTTCAATTGTTTGGCAAGTTTTTCAAAATCAACATTGGTAAAAAAGGTATGTTTTATATGAGTTAAAACATAATCTTCTATTTTCTTTTTACCAATACTTACATGTCCTTTTTCTTTAAAACGTTTAGCATATGAGCACATATATCTGGGATAATCTCCGCTTTGAGCACCACCATTCATTGGGTTTCCACATACAGCGCAATATAGAATACCGTTCAATAAATAATGATGTCTTTTGACTCTCTTACTGCCAATTCCAAGTTTATTCCTTGCGTTCCAGTATGTTTCTTCATCAACTATTGCGGGAATTACTCCAGGAATTCTAATAACATCTTCGCGATTGGCATGATAATTATGCTTTGTGCCTTTTTGGTATGTATATATCCCGGCATATTTCTCATTTAAAATCATCTCGTATAAAGCTCTAACAGTCCATTTGTTACCACGACGTGTTTTTAAACCTTTTTGATTAAGTTTATCTGCTATTTGTCTTAAAGTTACACCCTGACTTGCTAATTGAAATATCTCACGAACATACGGTGCTTCATTCTCATCTATTTCGTATCTTTTGCGTTTCTTACCATACTCATCAGTTTCTTCTACAAGCTTAAAGCCGAAAGGAGGGACTCCACCCATAAAATAGCCTTTTTTAGCAACTACAATTGCTTTGTCTCGAATTTCTTGCTTTAAATTCTCTATATAAAGTTCATTTATAGCCCCCATGATATTACGAAAGAATTTTCCTGCGATGTCCTGGGTGATGGGCTCTGTTGTGCTTTCAAGAGCAATATTAAGCTCTTCCAGTTTTTTAGTATATACAACGGAGTCATACAAGTTTCTTGCAAACCTGTCAAGCTTATACACAACCACAACATCAAATTCATGATTTTCAGCATCTTTAAACATCTGCTGAAATGCAATACGTTTATCAGTCGCAGCAGATTGTGCTCTGTCTATATATTCTTTTACAACTACATACCCTTTTTCTTCACAGTATTTTCTAATTTTCTCAAGCTGGGCTTCAATAGAAGTATCGCTTTGTCTATCAGACGAATATCTTGCATATGCCGCAGCGCGTTTCACAATTTCTCTCCTTTACACAAAATAACATAATAAAGGTAAAATAAAAATACTTAGAAATGTAGTACTAAAAAATAATATTTCTAATCCTTCTTCTGTTCAAAAATCTATACTTGACTGTTATTTTCCAACTTTTGAAAAAAATCTTTATATGAATAAACAAATAATTCTTTTTTCATTTTATCTGGTAATACTTTTTCATACCTAAACTCTCTTGCTATATCCTTTAAATTCTTATAAATTGCCCCCAAATCTTTATTGAATCCGGACAATTTTTCTTCTATTTCACTATGACTATTAATCCTTATTTTATATTTATTCGCAAGAAAAATTTTTGCTGCTAAAACGACTTCATGAAACAAAGAAAGAATTTCGTGGCTCCCCCATTCATTATCTTCAGAATATTCTTCATGTTTCTTGATGTAACTGGTTAACCTCTCATAAGATTTTTGCTTTTCCATATATTGATCTTTTTGATATTGAGAAATTTGCTTTCTATGCTGAGACATTAAAATCACCCCTAAAACTCAAAGTGTATCATATTTTTACCAATAAACTCCTCATCTGAGAGTGATAATATTTCACAATTTATTAAAGGATATCTTTCTGCCACTTCTCTTTCTAATTTCATCAATGATTTATACTCATCTATCAATTCTTTATAATTCTCTACTGATCCATTTTTTAAATATAAATATACATATAACTTTCCGATCGTTTCCTCAAAACTCACATACATTTCTTTGTATCCAAGATTTCTAATTTTATCTTTTATATATTCAATGGCTTTCTCTTTTGAAATACTTTGTAACTGTTTAGCTTTTAATGGGTTATTAATAATATTATTCATAATCGTCTCCTCCACCATATCCATTAAAATAAAAGGATTATTATTAGTTATTATATCATATTTAAAAGCGGAATTTGCTTTGCTAATAGGGTTTTTAACAAACTTTTTAATTGTATCTGCATCAACTCTGGGAATTAAATTGTTCTCATTTATGATAGTATTCCCCATTCTTTCATTCAGAAACATTGTTATTTAACCTCCTCAAGTTTAATTATTGTTCTATAAGCAGAATTATAAATTTCATCAAGCCATAATTTAAAAAAATCCAAATTCTTATACTGATATTCAATTATATTCCATTGAGCAGTTCCACTAATAAATAAGAATTTTTTATTCTGAAGCCAATGTTCCACTAGTATTTCAAGCACATAATTACTTTCATCAGAGTTTGGTATTTTTTTGGTTAGGGTAAATCCTAAAGTAGATTTCATTAAATTTGAATTTTCTAAATGATCTATCGGGAAAACTTTCTTTGTTAGAAGTTTTGCATAATCCTTTTCATTATCAAAATACACGAGTTCTATATGAAAAAAGGGATAAGAAATAAACTTGAGACTTTCTCTCTGCATCAAAACAGAAATTTTTGTTAGAACATTACTAATCTTTTGCTTTAACTCGTCCAAATTAGTTTCTTCTGGAGTATTGGGTCGCTCATTGTATGTCAAAGCATATCTTTGTAAAGAAAAATTGTTATTCATATTAGGTTGATTAAATAAAACATAAACTATCTCATTTTCCTGACCCTTTTTTACAAATAATACATGTTTTTCGTGCATCCCTAGAACGTCCAATGATAAATCTGATATGGGTGTTTTTTTGTCAATTGCTAATTTCTCATAAATTTTTGAGAAATCAGCTTTTATTCCAAAAGATAAATTTAAAAGTTTAAAAAATTCCATAAATATACCTCCTTTTGTTAAAAAACTTTCATTTCTCCTTTTGTTTTGTTGTATTAGTTAATTATTTCAATCCAGTAATTGGTATAAAATAAGTATTTTGATTCGGAATTGTCTCATTAAGACCTGTATATAATATTCCCAATGCAAAATCATCAACATATTTATCATCTGAAAACACTCCATAAACCACAACAAATCCTAGTTGTTCAGTAGAATCAAAATTATTAAAGAGTTGATTATAAAGCTCATATATAGCTTCATATGAGGTTGGCCCTTTGTAATTTGTAGTTACTATTAATTTGTAATAATCACCATTTTGGTTGCGGATTTTGAGAATGTAACATAAAGGAACATATGAAGTACCTCCGCTAAAACTTAGAAGCGCAGAAGTAAATGTGGTGTTTTCACCTAGAAATTGAATGCTACCCACTACCCTAGTATATGTTTCTTTGATCCAATCACGCCATTGATAAGGAATTATAAAAACTTGCCCATTATAATATATGTCTAGATCATCCAATTTGAAATAAATTACATCAGTTGAGTTTGGCGTTATAAACAAATGAATATAGTCGTTTTCTTTTATACCTTTTATCTTACTTGAAAAAGCAAACTTCGAGGCTTTTTCAATAGTAGATAAAAAAGATGCTGGAGCATCAAAGTCTTTTATACCATACATATGAGCAGTAAATGGAATAATAGAGGTAGCTTCCTTGGAAATATCAAGTTGTTTTTCAGCTTCTATATTTTCGTTGGAAACAGCAGACTGTTTCTCTTCTACATTAGTTAAAATATTATTTGCTCCAACATCTTTTCTAAAAAATGAGTTTAAAACGTCACAACTAGATAATAGGAAAAATCCCATTATAATAAAAACAACTAGCACAAAAAACACTACTTTACTCATTTATGACGCCCCCTATTCAAAATATCGTTTTTATTTATTGGCTAAAAATGTAAAATGCTTAAAATATCACTCATTATTTTATCGATAAAATATCATTTGCTATTTCATCGAAATGTTTTGTTTTTTTCGTTTCATCAAATTCATTTTTTAATAGATAAATTCCATCTAATTCATACTCTAATATTACTCTCATCTTTTTTGGCTTGTGATTTGGAGCTATATAAGAAATTTCATTATCTGGGTCTGGAGTAGCCATAAACACTTTAATATGTGAGGTAATTATAGATTCACTCAGCTTCTTTTTCCAATATGCTGTTTCAAACCCTCTTTCTCTAAATGAATTTTTTACAGAAATTATTGCTAAAATTTTTATATCGTTTTCGTCTAACTCATCTATCGCTTTCTTTTTTGTGACCTTATAAACGATAATATCAGCATCAGGCAAGAATAAGTATTCACCATAATCTATAGATATTAATCTTTTTACTAATTCAAGTTCTTTAGTTAAGTTCCTGTTTCTAATTAAGTCGTTGTCAGTCACTAACTTTAATCCTTGTTTTTCCAAAGGTTCTTTCAGACTTTCAAAAATGATTTTTTCAAGCATCTTACCAACATAAGATCTCCAGGATTGACTTGCTTTATTACTAGCAGTTTTTTCATCGAATCCTTTTGAAATATATTCACTAATTTTCTTTTTAACATATGCTTTTTTTTGAATTTCTAGAAACTTAGAAACATCATTTGATTCCATAATGCTCCTCCTTTATCAGAATCAATGTAAATAAAATTAGTTTGTTAAAAAATCAAAAACCTTCTAATCTAAAACATTGTTTTGAAATTCTTTTAATAGCTAATTCAAAATATTTTTTGTCTATTTCAACACCAATAACCTTTCTTTTTAGCCTAAAGGCAGCAATCGCAGTAGTACCACTCCCTAAAAAAGGATCCAATATAACATCTCCAACGTAACTAAAAAGTTTAATACACCGTTTCGGCAATTCAAAAGGAAAGGGAGCAGGATGTCCAATTTTCTTTTTGCTCTCGCCAGAAAAAGTCCAGAGCCCATTAGTCCATTCAATAAATTCCTCTCTTAAAATATCAGATTTTCCTCTTTTTTGTTTTTTCCAAGTTTCCTTATATAAAATTACTATTGTTTCAACAGGAGCAATCACATATGGGGCGGAAGCAGAAAGCCAACTACCCCAAGCTGTTCTTCTAGAAATATTACCTTCATTCCAAATTATCGTAGAATGATACTTCCAGCCAATTTTTTTAGCTAAATATACAATATCAGCATAAACACTTTGCTGGCCACCTTTATTTTTATCTAAAGGAATATTAAGACACATTCTACCATCTGGTTTTGATAATTGGAAAGCTTTTGTTAACCACTTCTCAGTCCAAATAAGATAATCTTTATAAGTAATTTTGTCATTGTGGGAGTTGTACGGTATTCCAACGTTATATGGTGGTGAAGTTACTATTAAATCAATACTATTTTCAGGAATACGTGTTTTGAGAAAATCCTCATTTATCAACTTAATTCCTTGTATTGCTTCCCAATTTCTCATAATAACCTCCTTATTTAACAACTTTTTTAGGCTTTTGCAGCATAACCTCCTGCACTACACCGTGTATTATAAACCTATCTTTTGGCTCAACAACAATAGGAGTATAAGTAGGATTTTCTGAAAGAAGCAAAATTTTATCATTCTGTTTTACATACCATTTAACATAGATCCAGCCATCATAAGTACACACAATCATATCTCCGTTAAAAGCATAATTTTGTTTCTTGACAAACAAAACAGAGCCATCTGGAGCAATTGGCTCCATGCTATTCCCTACAACTTTAACAGCGAAGTCAACATCATGATTTATAGCATTGATTTCACCCAACACGTATATATCGTTAGGAAAAGCGCCATTACCAGCTGAAACAGGAGCAGAATAAAGTGGTACTTTCTTGAACTTAATATCCACAAACTCAACCTCGGTTTGTCCAGGTTTATCGGAAAGGAAGTAGTCAACCGCTACATCAAAGTAGTCAGCAAGAGATTTTAATACCTCTACCGAAGGAGTAGCTTTTCCACTTTCATAAGCGGATATAGTTCGTTGCCCAACATTTATTATATTTCCTAATTGTTCCTGCGTTAATCCTTTTTGTAATCTTAAAAACTTAATTTTTTCACCAATATTCACATTATCATCCTTAGCATTTAGATTTCTAAGTTAATTGTAACCCATAGAATTAAAATTAGAACTTATAACCATCAACTTCTCTATCGTTACCTAAACGAAAATATAATTTTACTTAATTTTAACTATTATAGTATTGACATTTCTAAATTGAATGTGCTATTCTATGAATAGAAATAAAAATTCTATAATATAAGAATTGAAAATTCTGGTCTTTGAAAAGTGAATATTTTTCTCGGCAACAAATCGGAGGTGAAAGTATGACATTAAGAGAATTGCGTGAAAAGAAGATGCTTACCCAGCAACAACTTGCAAAGCTTATTGGAGTGACTCAGAGGACAATTAGTGCTTATGAAATAGGACAAGCAAAACCATCTTTGGACGTAGCGATAAGACTTGCCAAAGCGCTGGGCGTAAGCGTAGAGGACGTTTTCGAGGCGTGGGTGGAGGGGAAGAGTTCTCAATCTCCTAGTGAATAAAAAATTAAAAAGGAGGTAATGCCATGAAAGTATACTATGCTGACGGTGAATTTAAAGTACCGGTATATACAAATGAACATACCAAAGGATTTTTTAACCGAGTAGAAGATCTTCTCAATGATATCAGAACAACGATACTAAAAAATTCTTCGATAATTTTGTACAAATCTAAATCTGATGAAACTCTTGGTTTATTAATAACAGTTAACAACGAAGAAGAAGTAAAACAAAAGATCAAATCAACTATTGACAGTTTCTTTGCCACTATAAATCTTTGATAATTAGAAATACTTAAATAGGTGCTGATGGGCTTAGAAAATTATGATCAAATATCCATGTTTAAACTTCCAGCTGATGAGTTTAGTTCTTCGCTACGAGAAAAAAGAGGAATTATTAAATTGCTCTCAGCATGAACATATTTTTCAAATTCTCCCAGTTCCAGAATTTCGTACTTTCCAAAAACATATTTCGGATCAAATTTTTCTTTTATACAATTCTTGATTTCTTCAAATGCTCCAACCACAATTGGAGAATAAATATTATTAAGGGTGTTACTTGCAGAAATTTTATAATATTTGCTTTTAAGATACTTAAGAAAATTATAAAAGCCTTCTCCAGTTTTTTTACAATACTCGATATAGCTATCATCATCTCGAGTAATAATGCCTAAATGAAAATTTAACTTATTACCATAATCATTGAAATTTTCTGGGAAATCAGCAAGTTTCAAATAATTATTGAGTGCAACAAAAAATACTGAATTATTATCAGACACCGTTATTTTTTCAATTGAATGTAAATCAATTTCAATTAATATCATTCTATCCCCCCTATTAAGCCCATCAGCACTACAAAAAAATTATATCAAAGGTAGGTGAAAATATGAAAAACTTTCAGGCAATGAACAAAGAACAACTTCTAGCCGAAATACTGGCAGATTTATATGAAAGAGGCAAATGGAAAGTTTTGAAAGGGGGAATGCCCTATGTTGAAAAAACAGGTGATAGTGGAGCACAAGAAAATAACGAAGCAAATTCTAGAAAACACAGAAACGATAGCATCCTCATTGGAAGCGAAGGAACTTCTGGGAATTCATCACAATTGGGAGAGTGAGGAAGATGATCTTAAAGAAACCATTAAGCGTTGGTTGGATGATCCTTCTACAAAGGATCGCGAAAAACTCGAATATATCCTTAAAAAAATCGAAGAAATTGACAAGACTCAAGATGAGATTCTGGAAAAGATATTATTAAAACTCATTCACATGTTTGAAATCAATAGAGAATCCAACAATCTTTGGAAACAATATGATGTCCAGGGAAGATATGGAATGCCAAAAAGAGCATTTTATGCACCACTTTTTAACTTTGAAGTACACAGGAGGTGGGGAACATGGAAAGTTACGCAAAATTCTTATCGGAAATCGACGAAGTAATAAAAAAGGTTCCCCAAGAAGAAAGGGAACCTATCAAAAGAATTTTCTTTGAAACATGGAATAAAACCTTTCAACAAAACCCAAAAGATAGTATATCACAATTCATAGAGAATTTTCAAGAATTGAAAGAAAGTTTTTCATTTCTAGAAAAATATATGGCAACAAAACTTTTAGCAGAGGCTTTCACGAATTATATTTTTGAAAACAAAAAGGAAGAGGTGAAAGCATGAGAATTTCAACGACAAAAATGAGTTATGAAGAATGGAAAGAGTTACGCAGAAAAGGCATAGGAGGCTCAGATGCTGCACCAGCATTAGGATTATCAAGATGGAAATCTCCTCTAAGGCTTTATCTTGAAAAAATCGGAGAAATAAAAAGTGATGTGGATACAGAAGCAGCATATTGGGGAAATATCCTCGAAGATATTGTCGCAAAAGAATTTGAGAAAAGAACTGGAAAGAAGGTTAAAAGAGTCAATGCTATATTGATTCATTCAAAACATGAATGGATGATAGCAAATATAGATAGGAAGGTTGTCGGAGAAAATGCGATTCTGGAATGCAAAACCACATCCGCCTGGAACAAAGACGAATGGAAAGACGATGAAATACCTCAGGAATACATAATTCAACTTCAACACTATTTAGCAGTCACGGGATACGATAAAGCATACATTGCGGTTTTGATAGGAGGCAACAAATTTATTTGGAAGGAGCTTGAAAGAGATGACGAACTTATAAACATGATAATCGAGGGAGAAAGGAAATTCTGGAAAATGGTTGAAAATCGAACACCTCCTGAACTTGATGGCAGCAAAGATGCTAATGAGATTCTGGAATATCTTTATCCTAAGGCAGAAGAAGGATCCTACATTGAACTTCCTGCATATGAAAATCTCATTGATGAAATTCAATCCTTGAATGCACAAATAAAACAACTTGAAGAATTAAAAGCTGAAAAAGAAAACAAGCTTAAAGAAGCTATTGGTGAACATGAAATGGCTGTAGTTGGAAAATACAAAGTCATATGGAAAAACATAACTTCAAATAGGTTTGATAGCAGAACATTTAAGAAAGAGTATCCAGATCTTTATAAACAATTTTTGAAAACTTCTACATATAGAAGATTCACAATTAAAGAAGAATAGGAGGGGGAAATATGGCTAAAGTGAACGAGATAAAAGCGCAACTTCAGAAAAAGGGAGGCACAAAGCCCCCAGCAAAAGGAAATACTTTAGCCGACTTAATAAAGAAAATGGAACCACAGATAAAAAGAGCTCTTCCAAAACATTTAAACGTTGAAAGATTCACAAGGATAATTCTAACAGAAGTTAGGAAAAACCCGAAATTGTTGGACTGTGACCCAATGTCTTTCATGGCTGCAATGATGACTGCCGCTCAATTAGGTTTAGAGCCTGGCTCACATCTTGGGCAAGCTTATATTATTCCTTATTACAACAGAAAACTTGGTAAAACGCTAGCTCAGTTCCAACTTGGATATAAAGGAATCATTGATCTATTTTATCGTTCAGAACAAGCACTAAATATCGATGCACACGAAGTTTGCGAAAATGATGAATTTGAATTTGAGTATGGACTTCATCCTAAATTGTACCATAAGCCATCCTTAAATGGTAGAGGAAAAGTAATAGCATATTATGCAGTTGCCCACTTAAAAGACGGTGGATATTCTTTTATGGTTATGAGCGTTGATGACATTGAGAAGATACGAAAACGTTCAAAAACACCAAACGAAGGTCCATGGATAACTGATTATGATGCAATGGCAAAAAAGACAGTCATTAAGCAGTTGCTTAAATATATGCCTCTCAGTGTTGAACTCCAAAGGAAACTTTCAACTGATGAAACTACAAAGATTGAATTATCAGAACATATGGATGAAGCACCAGACGAAACCGATTGGGAAATAATCGACGTAGAAGCAAAAGAAATCCCAGCAAATGAGAAAGAAGAAAAAAAGGTAGAAACAGAAGAATCAGAAAATGGAAAAGTAGATAAACCTAAACAAAAGGAAATTCTAAATCCTTTTGTAAAAGAATAAATACCTCCCTTCTTTCCCTGCCCCTTCTTGGGGTGGGGATTATTTATAAAAGAGGTGATAATAATGGATATCTACAAATTACTGGGGACTCTTTGGGGGGAGCATGAGAGGGCCCGTTTAAACAAAAGCGCAATTATTTTATATTTCAGGCTTATATATGAAGCAAACAGAAGCTTCTGGAAGGGTCCAATCGTGATCTCCTGGGAGTACCTGGGGCGAGTCCTGGGGTTTTCACCAGAAACCTTGGGGCGAGCTATAAGTGATTTAAAAAGTAGAGGACTAATTACATATGAAAGGAAAGGAAAACATTCAGCTTTCTGGTTTCCACAACTTTACTTCGATAGTCGTAGTGAAAACAGTAGTGAAAATATTAATCACTTCGATTATCGAAGTAGAAACAGTAGTGAAAACCGAAGTGAAAATCGAAGTGAAAACCGTAGTGGAAACAGTAGTAATAATATAAATAATAATATATTAATACAAGAAAACAAGAATATAGTAAATAAAGAAAGTAATATAGAATTCCCTAACGGGAATTCTGCGACACCTGTCGCGAACGAACCACCAAAATGGTATCTCAAACTAGACGAACGGAAAAAAGGCATAGTAGATACATGGCGTACACTAATAGGCCCTTTCGATCCTAAATGGCTTCCGCTAGTAACAGAAGTTCTACGTGAATGCTACCCAGCACAGATTAAAAATGCAATAGTAACGCTTGCAAAAACAAAAGCCGATGTAATGAAAGAGCAGGGCTTTGAGTATGTTGTTGAACCTTTGCTGAAAGGGGTATTTGGCAAACGTTCCAAAAAGAAGAAAAAAACTCCTACAGGATTTGCCAGTAAACTTACAGGACTAAAACAATTCCTGGAAGAAGGTGAAGAAAGTGCTTAGTAAGAAGACTTTTGCTGCTGGTATAGCATTACTTGCAAGCGTATATGAAAAACTTGAAAGAATAACAACAGATAAATTTCTAAGCGAACAATGGTACAAAATGCTTTCTGATTTAACTGATGCACAATTTAGGTATGCCATAGAAATTATAGTTAAGACCCAGAAATTTGCACCAACTATCTCTGAAATTAGAGAAAAGGCTGTGGAATACAACCATCAGGCTGAACTTTCAGCTGAAGAAGCTTGGGCTCTTGTATATTCTGATATCCATGCAAAAGGATACTATAACGAACCTCATTATGAGGATTGGAAACTAGAAGCAGCCAAAAACGCTATAGGCTGGCAAACGCTATGCGATATGACAGAGAACGAAAAAGGGGTAATAAGAGCACATTTTATGAGAATATATGACAGTTTAAAGCAAAGAGAAAAAACAGCGGAAACAATACAAAGTCCACAATTACAACAGCTTGTTTCCGTGCTTGTTGGAACACTTGCTCCAGCCGCAAAACCAGTACTTACCCCAAATAAAAAGAAGGCCTTAACGAAGGGGGCATAATTATGCGACTAATAATCATAGTTGAACAGAATAAATCAAAATATTGGAATTATGCCTACACCAAAGTCAATTTTGTGGAAATTTTGAGAATGTTATTTAACAAACAAACTAATTCAAAATGAGGTGAGATTATGTCTACGATAATATCAATTTTAATTTTGTGGGGATTATTAGTATTTTTTAACTGGGGACTTTGCAAAGTAGCTTCAGATTACGATAGACACACTAAGCTTACCTGGAGACTTCTCAAAGAGAGGGATAAAAATGAACGTATATTGGATCCAGAATTTAAACGAAAAAATTCGAATTTGAAGTAAAAGCATTCGTTACCAAAGAGGTGGTAAAGTTATGACTTATGCTTCGAAGTTACTAAATGCAATTTATAATGAGCTGGATTTATACATTGAAAAACAGGTTAAAGATAAAAATGATTATGAACAAATCAGTTTTTTAAAGCAATTTATGAAGTTAGAAGATCAATTTATGGATGTTGTTTATAGATTTATAGAAGGTGGCATATTATCAAATAGAAGGTTTTACAAAATGCTTAGTAAAACCGATCTTCCAGACTTTTTTGCGGAAATTTTTGAAAGAGCTACAAAAACGGCAAGAACTCGGAGCAAAGTTGAACTGCGGTTCGAACCGCTGTTTACTGAAAATATAGATTTTGCACTGCTTTTTGCTGAAGTAGATATCGAAAACGTAGCTAACAAATTTAAAGAAGCAAAGCAATTGGAAAAGATGGGGTATAGGATTGAATTATACCAAATGGACGAAAAGTATTATCTTTTAACAGTTAGTTATGCTTCTGATACAATTCTACAAACAGTTGGGGATTATAACACAATAAAAGAAAAATTAGAACTTTTGATAAAACAAATGCCAGGAAAAACAACTTTTACCGTAAAAGAAGTAACATTATATTTAAATGTTCCTTCCAAAACGATTCAAAGATATGTCAAAACTGGTAAACTCCCAAAAAGATACATTAATGGCCGGTTGATTTTTACCAAGGATGAGTTAGAGCAGTTAAAAAAGCTCTTTTCACGGCTCAACGAAAAAATCGAGTATGAATATAAAAAAGCATTGGGGTGGTGTTGATGAAAGAAGATGTTTTAAGAGAGGTTGCAAAAATTGCAAATGATTTGGCAAAGATAGCTAAAAAGAAAAAAGGTTTGAATACAGAAGAGAAAATACAATTAACTGTGGCACTCAATATCATAAATGGAATAATAGCCAAAAACATTCAGAAAAGGGGAGAAATTAAAAAGGAATAGCAAAGATGGAGGTGCTAATAAATGTGGGTACAGGGTATAACTATCAAAAACAAGCATAAAGTACTGAATTATTTAAGAGAATTATCTAAGATAAACTTTGAGGAAGTTACTATTATTGTCAAAGGGGGGAACAAAGATTATGAAGAATTCAAAAGATTATTCGATTGGATTACTAGACAAAAAAGCAGTAATCACAACAGAAAATATAGACACCGCAATAAAGCTTCTGCTTAAACTTCAACTACCAACGTATATTAAAGAAGATGAAGAAAATGTTGTAGACATAAGATCCATCAAAAACGTGTTAGTAACGATTCAACTGGAGGGTGATATTCAACGTATCAAATTAAAAAGCCCGGTTAAGTAACCGGGAATCCCGAAAGGGGGTTTCGGATGTTAACTTCTACACAGAATTTTATCATTTCTGAATTACAAAGGTACAAATCATACTGGCAAGCACTTTTGAAAAGAAAAATACATTTAAATTTTATTAACGGAGAAATCAAAATACAATTCACACTACCCAATGGTGTTTTGGTTATATTCAATAAGAATGCAATGAGAACACCAGAGGTATTAGATAGACTAACAATAGAAAAGAAACGGAGGATGTGGAACAAAATTAGAAGAACTGAGTATTGGTTGCAGTTACTTTCATTAAGACAACGAGAAGCTATATTCTGGAGAATTATAAATCACGATTTTGAGCCTTGTAATTCTGTAGAATGTTCAGGACTAAAATATAAAACATTGTCATATAGAGAAATTGCAAAAAAGATGGATCTTAACGAAAAAACAGTTTGGACATATGTGCAAGAAGGGATTGAGAAAATTGAGGAGTTGATTGAAGGTGCAAAGTAAAGTATATAGAGAGATGTTTACAAGAAAACCTTTAGAGGAGTGATAACATGTTTAAAGCGGTTGTTTTGTGGATTTTATCGATAAAAGTATTCAATGTAAAAACGATGGTATGATAGCTGAGTTATTTCATTTTGTTGATGGGGTTGAATTACTTAGGGATTGGAGTTATTGCGGAATAATTCAAATCGGGTATTTAATTAAAGAAAAATTGTATTTTTATCTCGAATTTTGATTTTTGGGGTGAATAACATGAAATTAACAATAACAAAGGAAAAACGAAAGCAAATAAAGCAATTATGCAAGAATTATCTTTTAGGAATAAAAACTGTTGTTTCCTTTGACTTAAATGGTTACCATTTCTCAGTTATAGGTTATCCTACTGGAATTACAATTGATATTTCGAGGCGTATTATAACATTTGCAAACGAAAAAATACCAGACACAATCTATGACAGTGAATATTTAATTCACGTTGTGCTCTACACACTAAAATTTTTAGCCAAGAGATTTATTGAAGTGAAATAAGGAGATGATACTATGAAATGCAAGAAATGTGGCAAAGAATTCATGGAAGAAGATTCAATTGGGTCTGTTATTCAACTTTGTCAAGATTGCTGGGAAGCATATTGCGACGCACAATGGTGGGAGTTTCTTGGACAATTCAATAACTCATGGATAAAAGAAGTTTGGAAAGAAGCAGAAAAAATGTGGGAAGAAAAGAAGGAGAGGTGAAGGAGCGTGTTTGAAGAATATTAAAATAGAACAGAAACTATTATTGAATTGTTATATGAGTTGTTTAAAGCTATGGGGGTGGAAAAAGAGTGATAATTTACTTGACAACCCCCACAAAAATGATATAATTTTTGTAGAATGGGTAAGTATACTTAATGGGGCAAAAAGCCCCATTTTTTTATGGAGTATAATTTTTTGAAGTATTAAACATCATTTTATCATCAAAAGTAAAATAAAAATCTGAGGCAACTATAAGTTTTTTTATAGATTCATCTGCAGAACCAGTAGAATTGAAATGATGCGGGGACAATAATAACACAATTTCCGCTCCCCTGTTACGGGCTTCATCAAAAGCAGGAACCAAATCACTATCACCACTAATTATAATAATTGTATCAATGTCATTAGCATAGCGTACAATATCTAATGCCATATTTACATCCACACCTTTTTGAGAAAAAGTATTTCCAATTTTACGGCAGCGGCCAAGTACTACATCTATTCTTTGTATACTTCTAAGTTTATTCAGAACTTTTTCTTTTTTTGTTCTAAAATTATTATCCCCACCTTCACAAGGAGGGCTATCATGAAATCTTACACGAATAAGATGCATTTCAGTATTTATCACCTTTGAATAAAATTTAATAATATTTTGAAAACAGAAATCATATTTTGGAGCTTTTTTCCATTCATTCATACAACTTTTATATAGATAATTACCATCAACAATAATAATAGCACGCATAAAATCCCTCCATTTATAAAATAATAGGCCGGTGCACTTTCCCTTGGTGGACGGAACCCCAAGGAGTGGACACCGGCAGATATTATTTTTATTTTCCGAATTAATTATATATGAATAAATTCTAAATTAAAAATCCTGTGATCACCTATTATCAGTTATTAAAATAAATTATAAACAAATATATGTAGATTTCTTATTAATACAAAGATTTCTACTAAAAAAACTCCAATATTACAATCAATATAGGATCAAAAATTTTACTTTAGCTCGTAAAAGAAGTTCAGGATAGTTAGGAGTGAACAAATGAGGTATACTTGTAAGAACTGCAAGTATTTTGCAATAATTCCTAATTTTTGGGATGGTTTGTGTACTCGTACAGGTAAAATTGAATGGGAAAAAACGACAGCTTGTAAGAAGTTTGAGATGAGAGAAAATAAAGTTAAGAAAAAGGAAAAAGAACAAAAAGACAAAAACTGACTAACCAGAAGCCATTTGGCTTCTTTTTTTATATCGAAAGGAGCGATACGATGGGATAGGCTCTATTCCAAGGGTTATCCGAGATTATGTTCATAAGCGAGATAAGGAAAAATGTCGCATTTGTGGACGATATGTAAACGGAACAGGTCAAATTCATCATCTTTTTAGACGCAACGCAACTATACCATCAGAATACGCAATCCCCTGGGTCCCGCGCAACAATCATCCGTATAACCTTGTTTTGTTATGTCCAGAATGTCATTTAAAGATACATCGAGGGTTAAAGATAGATATAGATTTACTCATTAAGCAAAACAAAAAGAAAAAGCTTACAAAAGGAGTTCGAAAGTGGGTGGAAGAGCATGAAGTGGGAAGAATTGGATCAGGAATTAACTCTGGATGAATTAACTGCAGAAGAACTAAGCCAAATATCCATTCAAGAAGCGCAGATGAGGATACAGCGCAATATAAATCTTTTAGCAAGAATAAACAACCTGTTACTTGAAGCTTCTAATGAATTAGGTAAATGGCGGATTATAGTCGAGAAGCTGAAGCATACAAAGAATACAATTATCGAACAAAACAGAGCTTTGAAGGAAGTTATTAAGGGCGAACGATGGTTATGAAGCTTCGTAGACTTCGTAAACTTTAAATTGACTTCGTAAGAAGGTGATAGATATGCCAGTTATTCATAATAAACAATGCAAAGTATGTAATAGTGAACATAGAACAGAAATTGAAAAATTACTTGCAGAAGGGTGGGGAACGAGAAGAATCTCAAAATGGTTGAAAGACAAATACAACGAAAGTATTTCTGATAATGCTATTCTCAATCACAAGAAAAAACACTGGAATGTTAGCAAGGAAATTAAAAAGCGTGCAGCACGAAAAGAATCGGAAGAATTATTTGAAGAAGAAGTAAAAAAAGGACTTACGAGGTTGGAAACACTTAGAACAGAACGAGAAGAAAATTTCAAACTTGCAAAGGAACTTAGGACCATTTTCTTTGGGCTTCTTAAAAGTGGAAAATGGAAAAGACTACATCCAGAAACATTTAAGGCCATGCAATCTTTGTATAACACTGCCACCAATCAAGTACGTTATACAGCAGCTGAAGAATTCAAACAACTTGATCAAGATACAGAAGATCCATTTGTAAAACTTATGGAGTTGATAAAAAATGACAAAGGCACAAATGGAGATGATAGCGAGGAAGCTTAGAAATATTGAAACTTTTACAAAGCTTTTATTTGGATATTCTGAAATAGCTCCCAAACAAAGGGAGCTTTTATATTTAAATGGTTCAACTCAGGTGATATGTGCTGGGAGAAGATTTGGAAAAACAAATTATGTAGCTGGCAAGATCTTTTATTATGCAACTATACATCCAAAAAGCAGGGTTATTGTAGGTGGTCCATCTTTGGATCAGGCGAAGATATATTATGACCTATTAACAGAGGCGATAGAACTATCACCACTGAAAGGATTTGTCAAGAAAACAAAAGATTCTCCTTTTCCAACAATATATCTCAAAAATGGTTCTTCAATTACTGTAAGATCGACTGCACATAATGGTAAGTATCTCAGAGGAAGAAAGGTTAATTTAGTAGTTCTTACTGAAGCTGCGTTTATTAAAGACTCAGTGTATGAGCAAGTTATAACTCCAATGAAGCTTGATACAGGAGCACCGGTAATATTAGAATCAACCCCTAACGGAATGAATTATTTTTATGAAGAATATCAAAGAGGTTTAAAAAACAAAAAGCATACTATTTCTTTCCATGCAACTGTATACGATAATCCGTTTTTAGATCAAGAAGAAATTGAAAATGCAAAGGCAAAAACTCCTGATTACGTTTGGAGGCAAGAATATCTGGCGGAGTTTGTTGATGATGATACAGTGTTCTTCCCATGGAAGATCTTAGTTGAAGCTTTTGAAGATTACAAACCTGAAGGATATAAAGATGGGAGAAAGTATTCAATTGGTGTTGATCTTGCAAAATATAGGGACTACACGGTGATTATAGTACTTGATGTAACAGAAGAACCGTTTAAAATAGCTGAATTTCATAGATTTAATCAAATTCCATATGAAGAAGTTATAAGAATAGTAAATGACTTACAAGCAAAGTATCGGGCACAAGTGTATCTTGATGCAACAGGTGTAGGAGACCCCATAAGTGAAAGAATAAATGCTTGCGTTCCATTTGTTTTTTCTCAGAAATCCAAATCTGAGCTACTACATAATTTATTACTTAACTTTGAACAACAAAAATTACAATTACCTGCTTCAAATACAATTTTAAGAGATGAGCTGAGATTTTTTAGACGTATTCAATCTGGTTCTGGATTTAAGTTAGAAGCTCAGGAAGGCTACCACGATGACTGTGTTATGGCTTTAGCTCTTGCTGTGTGGGGACAAACTAGAAGACAAGAAGCTTTTAGCACACAATTGGATATTTTGTGAGGTGAGATAGATGGCTAAAAAAAATTACCAAGAACTTTTTGATTTGTTTTATGGAGAATATACACCTGAATATTGTCAACAAAACCAGTTGTTTATTGATTATGACAGCAAAAACAATATAAAACACATAACCAAATCCTTAATTGATTACGCATATGAAATCATTACAACTGATTACAACTTAATATTTGGAGACAATTTTGAAATTTATATTCCTAATAATGAAAATGCCACAAAAAGATTGAAAGAGTTGTTTGAGGCAAATAATTTCAACAAACTTGCAAGATTGTTTGTTATCCAAGGACTTATTCTTGGTGATACCGCGCTGAAATTAGGAAGAGACACAGATGGTAACGTTAGAATGGGGATTGTTAAGTTATTAAATGGAACACTTGACTATGTAATGGAATATGGGCAAGTCGTTGCGTGGGTGTATGAATACTCAATGAAGCATCACGAGTCATATTTGCAAGTAAAAGAAATCTATACAAAAGATAGAGTGCAAATTTATGTAGATGGCAAACTAAAAATTAATCTTCCGAATCGTTATGGAGAATTCTGGCTAATTCACGTGGCAAATATACCTTCACTTCAGGATCCAGTTTGGGGAGAATCAGAGCTTGAGAGAATAGGCGACACGATAGATGAAATGAATTCAACACTATCCAGAATCTCAGCTATTGAAGATATTTATGCTAAACCACGAATTATAGCATCGGGGATCAGAGACGCAAGTAATTTAAGGCAAGAACATAACGTATGGGCAACTCCAGACAACGCAGAACTTAAGATTTTGGAATACAACGGAAATGTAATTCCTTCAATGCTTGAAAAATATGAAAAGTTAGAAAACTATCTCAGAAACAAATGTCCTGAACTTATCCTTAACGATCTTGGAAATATTTCAGGATATGCATTAAAACTGAAACTTACAAAACTTATCAAGAAGATAAAGAACTATAGAGACGTATATTTTGCTGGAATTAAAAAAGCTTGCAAACTTGCACTCGCAATGGACGGGGTCGTTGTTGACGAGGTTGCAATTAAAGTTGATCCAGTTATTCCTGCAGATGAGGTTGAGGATCTTAATAAATGGATAATGTTAATGCAATCTGAACTTGTATCCAGACAAACAGTTGCAGAAGCATTGGGATTTGATTTTAACGAAGAAGCCAGGAAAATTGAAGAAGAAAATTCCTGGTATATGGAGTTGATGGGCGATGAATCTGGACAGAAGACTGAACAGGAGTGAAAAATATCTTATAAATCGCAATTTACGCCTTTTAAAAGCTCTACTTGAAAGAATTATCGGTATGCTTGTAACAGGAGAAATGAGACAAAAAACCTTTAACTGGATAAAACTACAAATAGAAGCACAAGTTGATGAATATATAAAAGAATTTAAAAAATATCTTGACAAAGAAACATTATCGATATTTAACCTATCAAGCAAAGTAGCACACGAAAGCATAAATGTACCATTCAGAGGTGTGCCGACTAATGTTATGGTATGGTTTAACAATAACTTCATGAACTTCGAAGATACAATCATGAAAAATTATGCAGGAGATCTTATGAGAAAGATAGAAAATACAATAACGGCTGGAATAATTTCTGGAACACCGACTGATGTAATTGCAAAAATGCTTATAAAAGAAATACCACCAAATGCAAAAAGAAGAGTACAAGTAATGGTAAGAGACCAATTAGGACTTGCTATGCAACATGGAATATGGCAAACATATCAGGAATATCAGGATGTTATCAAGGCATACAAATGGTCTGGTCCACAAGATAAAAGAACAACTAAATGGTGCGAAAACAGATATAAGCTTACACAAAAAAAACCTTGGACTTATGAACAAATTCAAAAATACATTCAGACAAACCCAAAAAAACTAAAAGGGAAAGAAATAAGAGCGGATCACGGTACATTCTTGCATCCGCATATACAATGCAGGCACAGGCTCTTAGCAATTCCAGAATCACCAAAGGTAGTTGTTAATGAAGCTATAAAGGAGGTTTTAAGAGCGAGGTGAGAGAATGGCTGATGTTATGAAAAACGACCGCAGTTGGAAAAATATTCCACCTGCAGGTTCTTCAAAACGTGAAGATATGCCAGCACATGTGTTTTTAGATCCCAAAAATAAAAGATATCCATACAAAAAATATGTTGATGGGAAGTGGAAAGTAAGCTGTGCTGGACTTTTAGCGGCATATAGAAGAGCGATTATGAATAAAGATTCCGAAATAGCAAACAAGGCAAGGAGTTTAGCTATTCAATACAAATGTCCGTGGGCAAACAAATAAGAAGGAGGTATAAAGCATGTTGGAAATGAAAAAGAGGGGCATTGACATCCAACTCTTTGCAGAGGGGGATAGTCAAGCCACTCAAAATAATGATGTAAAGATAACTTATTCGAACGGAACTTCAACCGCAAATAATGGAACACCGAGCGTTAATGTAACTTTTACAGGAGATAACACTCAATCCGGAACTAACGAAGAAGTTTTGTATGATGATAAAGACCCCATTGAAGCATTAAAAGCAACAGCGATAGAGCTGGGACTAAATCCTGATGACGTTGCTATTATGACAAAAAAGGAACTCCAAAGCCAAATTGACAGAGCAGTGACACAGGCAATTAAAACAAGAGAAGAAAAACTTAAAAAGAAGGCAGAAATAGAGAAAATGAAGGAAAAAGGTCAATATGAGCAATTATTGAGGCAAGAAAGAAGAGAGGCTTTGGAGGACCTCAAAAATACTTATTTGCAAGCTAAAGGATTACCACAGGAATTTGGTGTATTAATCACAGTCGACCCACTTGTAGACAAATCTCTTACAGAAGCAAAAGAGGAACTTGTAGATGCAGTGGAAACTATAGCAACTAAAATCAACGAAATAGTGGAAGCAAAAGTAAATGAAAAGCTAAAAACTATGGAATCTGGTACATTTACTGGCACAAAAAACACGGAGAAAGCATTGCCAACTGACCCCAAAGAAGCTCTAAAGCAATTATTTTCTCAAAAAAAGAAATAAAAGGAGGTAGTTATCTATGGGAACAATAAATGGTATGGTAACAACTTACGATGTTGCTGAAAATAAAATTGATGTATCTCCTGTTTTATCAATGTTAAAACTTCCTAACACTCCATTATTGAATGCGATTGGTATAAGTAATGAAACAGTTGATTCAACAAGGTATGAATGGTGGGACGATGTTCTCCCTGTATTAAAAGTTAAACTTGCTGCTGCATATACTGCAGGTGGAGGTTCTTTAACTGTTGAAACTGGTGCTGGGAAGAAATTTAAAGTTGGTAACGTAATCAAAGTCGAAAATTCCATTTATAGAGTGACAGCAATTAATGGAGATGTCTTGTCTGTTGCAGTTGTTTCTGGTGACGCAGACCACGCCGCAAACGTAGATGTAGAACTTATTGGAGATGCTCAACCAGAAGGGCAAGATTATAACGATAGCAATTATGAACAAAAAGTTAAGAGATACAATGTCACTCAAATTTTCTCCGATTACGTAAAATTCTCTGGATCTCAACTCGCTGTGAAACAATATGTAAACGAAGATGTATTTTTAAACGAAGTTCAAAGAAAACTTAAAAAGTTAAAAATACTCCTCGAAAGAACCGCTTGGCTCGGTATAAGGGTTGACCCAAACGATAATTCTGGTCCAAGAATGATGGGTGGTATTAAATACTTTATTGATAGTGATGGTATAACCTCAACTAACACTTGGAGTGAGGATAATTTTAGAGCATTCTTAAAACTCATCTACGACAATGGTGGTTATATAACCGAAGCATGGATGAACGCTTCCACAAAACAATACTTCAATTCCCTTAATTCTGATAAATTAATCGTTACCCAAGATGAAAGAACTGCTGGTAGGTTAGTTGATGGATACCTCTCAGAATACGGACAAATTTCCTTGAAGACTTCTCCTCATATTCCCGAAGGTATGATTATTGTAGTTGATACAAGCAATTTGAAGATTAAACCTCTATCTGGTAGGAATATGGCATACGAACCACTTGCAAAGACCGGAGATAGTGTAAAAGGACAAATTGTAGGAGAATACACTCTTGAGTTTAGAAATCCTGACGGTGCTGGAATATTCTATATCCAATAATTCAGAGGGGCTTATGGCCCCTCTTTTTATAACAAAAACTAAGGAGGGAAAAATATGAAATATGAATTTATAGGTAATACAAAGTTTGTGATTGTAAATGGTAAAGCATATCCCGTCAAAATAAGTGGAAAACAGAAATACGTTGAAATTCCAGACGATGTAGAAGTAAAAGAGAAATTTTTGAAACCTATCGAAGGAAAAACAAAAAAACAAACCGAAGGAAGCAAAGCGAAAGGAGAAACCAAATAAGGAAGTGGTTTAAATGACTAATCTTGAGTTTTTAAGAATGAAAATTCCTGATAAAGATATAACAAATCAACTTTTCACGGACGACGAACTAAGTGAGATTATAAAAATCCACTCTGAAATTAAAGTAATGCAAGCCACACAAATGGACGTTGATAGCAAAGTGTTCAAAATTCCTGTGTACAGATTAGATGAAACATATGTAGAAAGGATATTTATTGGATTGCCATATCCAGAAAACGAGTTAACATCAGGATTTACCATGGATAAAGAAGCAGGAATTATTTATTTTGATGATGCTGTTGGGGCTGACGTCTATGTTCAAGCAAAAGTGATTAACTGGAACGATGTACTTGCGGACTGTTACGAGATGATTATGGGTGATATAAATAAGCTTAACTCATATTCCATACAAAACGCTTCACAGCAGATGGATGATACAAAGGCACATCTTAGATATCTTGTAAATTACTACAGAAGTCCTCGAGGGTGGGACTTATGATTGAAGTCTCAGTTGACAAAAAGCAACTGACTAAAATAAAGCGATATATGTCAGATGATAGGTTTAAAGAAGTATTGAGAAAGGTGCTAATAGCCGCGGGTTTAGAACTTGAAGATATGATAGTTACTAACATAGACGAGAGAACGAGCAATACAGGCCGTTTAGGACAATCCTGGACAGTAAAAGATATAAGTTATGACAAAATAAAAGTATTTACAAACTTACAATATGCTCCTTTTGTAGAATATGGAACACGACCACATAGACCACCATATAAACCAATCTTAAGATGGGTTCAGTTAAAGGAGAAATCAAGGGCGAAATGGACTTATAGGAGAGCATGGGCAATATGGCACTCCATTGCAAAAAAAGGAACACAGGAAAAAAGGTATCTAAGAGATGCAGTTGATAAGTTTAGCCTTTCTAAATGGGTAGATGAGCTAATAAGGACGTGGGAAAATGTTTAGCACGGTAAGAAATTTTATAACTCAATTAGAAACTATCTTTGATAATGTAACTATTGCAGATGATAAAGCTTTACAAAAAGCGAATAATGCAACGGTGTTTATAGACAAAATTACTCCTGAATATCTAACAAGCTCAAGAAAACGCAATACTTGCGATATGGCTATTCTATTCTCAGTTGAAGGAACACCAGATCCTGCATATGACACAGCAGATACAAAGTTAGGACAAATTGAAACAATATTAGATACATCATTCAATTATTATGAGATTTCCGAGATTCAATACAGCTATGTTCAAAATCTCAAACGCTTATTTGTATTTGTGCAAGTAAGTTTCAAGTGGGATGAATAATGGAGGTGAGTTAAATGAATACAGGCGCTAAATCAAGCGTATTACTTGGCGTTGAAACAAGCTTTGCAACTGAAGCAACTGCTATATGGAAATTGCCTTTCAAAAGCGAAAGCTTAAATCATAAAGTTGAAGCAGTTAGATCAGAAGCATTGCTGGGTACAAGAGGAATAAAATCTCTTGCTCCTGGAAAATTAGGTGCTGAAGGAAGTATTGATGTAGAACTTTATCCAGAAACTGCAGGTGTTCTTTTCTATCTTGCTCTTGGAAAAGCAGCACTTGTTGATCCTGATGGTACTCCCTCGAGCGGGGATGAATATACAAATATTAAACCAATCGGCCTAACTGAAGATCTTCCGAGTGCAAGTATAGAAGTAAACCACGGTGGACAATCATTCAAATATCTTGGAATGAAAATTAATCAACTAAGATTTTCTGGTTCGGTCGGTGCAATTCCTTCAGTAACTGCTGATTTTGTAGGGAAAGAAGAACTAAGCGGTTCCTTAACACAGGGGACTTTAACTGTTCCAGGATATGATCCATACTACTTTAAAGAACTTAAACTTTACACAGATCAATTCACAACAGCTACAGATCTTTACTCAAGTATTGAACTTACAATAAACAACAATCTTGACTCTGACGATTACAGATTAGATGGCACAGGCAAAAGGAAGAGTTTAGATCCTGGAACATTGGAAATTACAGGATCAATTGATATTATCTTCGATAGTTCAGTAATTTCTGGCGAATATACTAAATTCAAGAATTTTACTGAGGCAGCATTAGGTATAGAACTTGCAAAAGATGCAACTAACAAACTTACAATATACATTCCAAGACTTCTCTTCTCAAACATGACACACGATATTGCAGGACCAGACAAAATAATGTTTAAGGCTGAATTCACAGCTCTAATTCCATTGAGTGGAGACATAATCGAAATCGCAGATTATACTAACGGGACAGGAACATATTAAGGGGTGATTAAATGAGCCTTTTTGCAAGTAATGAAACAGTGAAACTTTATATTAAGGATAAGAAAGTTGTAAATAAGGAAACTGAAACATGGATTGAAGTTCCAAAAGAGCTTACTGCAGAACTCAGAGAAGAAGCAGTAACTATTTTCCAAAACTCAAAGGTAGAAGTAACAAGAGATGGGAATGCAATACTGGATTTAGCTGCAGTAAATGCTGTTCCATACAAATTTTTAACAAAAGTAATAAAATCCTGGAGTGAAAGTGTTCCTGTGACACTGGAAAACATAAAGAAAGTAGAGGCAACTACTCTTTTAAATATCTGGATAAAGTTACAAGAGATGTATAATCTCGGTGGTAGCAATGCTTTTGGAGTTTGAAGATGGCTGGATAGAATATAAGAAATTAACTGTTAGAGGAATTGAATTACTAAGAAAGGGGAGAGTGATTGAAGCTCTCCCTTTTCATATTATTAGATGGAGTGAAAATGTGCCGATAACTACCAAGACTTGCGGAATGCTAAAACATGAAACTGTTGAGCTATTAAGACAGAAATTACTTGAAAGCGTTGAACCATTGCTGAGTATTGAAGGTTATAAACTTAAAAGATGGCTAAATTTAATGCTTTCTGATATCAAAATGGGAAACAATGTTCCAGAAGAAGATAGACAAATGTATGACTTTATAAAAGAGAATTACTTCCAATTCGTTCTTGCATATGTGGATCACAAGGGGAATATAATTAATCTTCCAGAATCTGGAGGAATTTTCGATCAACCAGTAGACTGGATAATATTTCTGATTAATTTCAAAACAGTCTTTGTAGAACAACTTGCAAATAAGAATAAAGGCAGGTGATTCAGATGCCAAAACAAGAAACACTTGGAGTAGTAATAAAAGCTTCAGATTCAGCGAGTCCTGTTCTAAGAACCGTGTCAAGAAACTTGGATACTTTTCAAAAGAAAATTGATAATGTGAGAAAAAATCTTCAGCAATTTTCAAGTGCAATCAATACTGCTTTAAAATACACAGTTGCATTCACAGGGGCTTTAGCTGGAGCAGTTAGTGCTTCAACTTATTTTGCAGCCAAGGTAGAAAAGTCATTTCAAAATGCACGCACAATGATGAAAATGACAGGCGAACAAGCAAGAGAGATGCAAAAACAATTAATTAATTTATCCGTAGCAACAGGAAAACCTTTAGATGAGCTTAATAACGCTTTATACATGCTGGGGTCTGCTGGCGTTGAAGCAAAAGATAGCTTAAACGTGTTAAAAGCAACTGCTGTTTCTTCAATTGCAGGTGCAACGGATTTAACAACTACATTTCAAAGTGCTATTTCTATCATCAATGCATATGGATTGAGCATAGATAAACTCACCACAGTGTATGCAATGCAGTTTGAAGCAGTTAAAAAAGGGTTATTGACTTATGAAGAACTTGCAAGGGACTTTGGCCAGTTAATCCCAGCCGCAAGAAACTTAGGAGTAGGACTAAAGGAAGCACTTGCAGGATATACCGCACTTACAACAGCAGGTTTTAGATCTTCTGAGGCAGCAAATGCAGCAGAAGGAGCATTTATGGATATGCTCCAGCAAGCAGATAAGTTCAAGGAATTAGGGATTAACCTTTATGATGCAAATGGAAAATTTGTTGGGCTAACAAAGGTCGTAGAACAATTTAGAAAGAAACTTGAAGGACTTACCGATGATGAAAAAAGAGCTTTTTTGCAACAACTTGCACTTTCTGAAACAGGTTCGAGAGCGTTATTAACATGGATCAACAATTATGAAAAATTTGAAGACGTATTAAGCGGGATAAAGGGTGATACAGAAGCTTTAAATGAAGCATATCAGCTACAAACACAATCTGTTTCTTATTTACTTGATAAATTGAAAGCAAGTTTAGGAGCTTTAAACATGACTTTATTCAACGCAGTAAGAAGTGGAGTAATTGACTTCTTGAGCAAGCTAATTGCCGGAATAAGGCAGTTAACAAAATGGATTGATGAAAATAAAGAAACAGTAGGAAAAGCAGTTTGGGCGTTGCTCAGGTTGGGGGCTACTTTAATAGGCATATTAATATCTTTAAAATTGTTTACTCAAATTGCACAGATAGGAACTTTCTTACTAAGACCATTTACGTTAGCTTTAATAGGAGCAGTAACTGCTCTATACATGCTTTGGAAGAGCAAAAATGAAGGAAAAGATTTTGCAGATTTCTTGCAATGGTTGTTCAACCTAATGGTTAATATATTTATAAAACTATTAAATTGGATACAATCAATTGATTGGGAAAACATTTGGAAAGGAGTAAAAGATGTATTTGGTTGGCTGTGGAATGGGCTTACGAAAGGATTTAAAACTGTTTGGGATTGGACAGTTACAGGTTTAGAAAAACTTTGGGATATTATGTCATGGATTGGAGAAAAAGCTTGGGAAGGTATAGAAACGGCATGGGATTGGCTTGTAAACGGTGTTGATTGGCTCTGGGAGAATGTTTTACAACCATTAGGAACTGGAATATGGGAAACATTGAAGACAACTTGGGACTGGATTGTAAATGGCTTAACGTGGTTATGGGATAACATTTTACAACCTATTGGTCAAGCAATATGGGAAACTATTTCTTCTACTTGGGAATGGACTGTTTCAGATATTGAATGGCTCTGGGAAAATGTTTTAAAACCAATAGGAGAAGGAACATGGGAAGCTTTACAAACAACATGGGATTGGATTATTCAGGGATTGGAGTTTATAAAAGAAATAATGAAATACTTTGGCGGTCTTGTTCAAACAACATGGGAAATTGCTGTGAAGATCTCGGGCGATGTTATAGATTTCTTCAAAAAAGGCTTTGAAAAACAAGGAGAAATTGAATTAAAAAAACAGGAAATGGCAAAGGAAATAATGGATGATAAACAAACTCCTTGGTGGATGAAAATATTAGCATGGATGGGACTGTTCTATCAACCAGGATATGCCGAAGGTGGATATACAGGCAATGGAGGCAAACATGAACCGGCTGGCATAGTGCACAAAGGGGAATACGTTGTCCCGGCGTGGATGGTTAAAAAGTATCCATCGATGGTTTCAGTGCTGGAAAAGATTAGAACGAGAGGATACAACAAAGGTGGAATTGTAGATGCAATTATAAGCTATTTCACAGATGGAGGGATAGCAAACGACGTAAAAACGGTAGCGGGAACGCTAAAGCAAATAGCGGATATAATTAAAAAGACGGGCCCTGAGTCTGCGGAAGCTTTAAAGATCATCGCTGAAAAAATCGGGGAACAACAACAGGACGCTAAAAAGAGTAAAAGCAAACTGCAAATGCTCATAGATATGGTACGCGGGGCAGTGGCAAAATACTATCAAGCTAATAAAGGGCTGTTCGATACTTTTATAAACGCGATAAAGGTTGCGCAGGCTGCAACGCCGCAACTGACGTGGTTGAAAGACTTGGGAACCGCGCTTGTAAAAACTGCAAAAACTGGATCACTTGCAGGTTTTGATATTCTCGCACCGTTTAAAACAACAATAGAAGGGTTTAAAGGGCTGGGTAGTAGTTTAGGAAGTCTGTTTGAAAGCATTCTCGGAAAGCTTGGCCCTATGCTTGCAACTCTTGAAAACGTAATGCAATTGCTTGATCCCATCGGTGTGGTTGTCCAGGGCATCATGGAAGTACTTGGCACCGTCATCAACCGTGCGCTGGAGCCGTTCGTAAAGATCCTGCAGATTTTCGGTAGATTACTTGGAACGCTCCTGCTTCCGTTACTGGAGCCGTTCCTTGGCCTGCTTCAGGCGTTTGCAAACATTCTCGTTTGGGCATACAACACGGTGATTGTGCCGATAGCAAGAGGATTTTATATAGCATTCGCAATGATAGTTAACGCTTTCAATTGGCTCTACAACATGGTTTCTGACGTTGTGAGAGCGCTTACGTTCGGATTTGTTAACATGGGAAAACGCGCCGTGAAATCCTGGGAGCAGATAACAAAAGAGGCTGAGGAGAAGATCGGAAAAATAAACATCAGCGATGAGAACTTCGGAGCCGAAATAACGCAGACGTATACGGCGAATGTAACAAGAAGTGGACCGGAAACAGTGAATATCTATCAGTACTTCCAAAACAGTAATTTCTTGGATAGTGCAGAGGCTTTTAAAGAGATGGTAGTAAAAGCTGTAAGAGAAGCACTCGAAGAGGGCACGTTGGTAATTACGTGAAATTGAGGGGGTGACCGGTGTGGTTATTTCAACTTCTAAACCTGCCGAGATAAAGGTTCTCAGCGTGCAGGATGATGTAAAAAGGGGGATTTTCAAGGTTAGGTATGCGTTCAGAGTGGCGATACAGGAGACAACAACGACCATTGAGGAGTACGACGAAGAAGGTAATGTAACCCAAAAAGAAGTTCCTGCATGGCAGTATGAAGAGTTCGTGGATGAGATCGAACTTCCGCTTTACCTTAAGCCTTCCCTTGATGCGATCTTGAAGACAATGTATGACAAGGCAAAGCCGGTTCTGGAAGCCAACGCAGGGTACGCTTCAGCTGAAGTGCCGAGCGAGATAAGTGTAGATGAGGAAGATTAAAGTATCTCGCCCGCGGGGTGAGTAGTGGGTGTCCCCTAACACCCACGCTGGTAAGGCTGGCCAGCGTGTTGCACAGCCCCTATAAGGGGTTGTGAACCCTCTGTGAAGTTCTGCGAGAACACAGGGGGATTAGGGGTTTCTGTTTATTGTTTAGGAATTGGCAGTGTAAAGCAAGAAGGAGGAAATAGAATGGCTTTGATTAAAACCCCTTATAACTTGATTTACAACGACGACGGCTCTCTCTGCGTCACGCTCCGAAAAGACGACGTCCCGTTTCCAGGCGTGAAAAGTTTTGCTGTGGAAGAGGGGACGATGAATTATTTCGGGCAATATTCGTGGAATTTTGATGCTGGGCAAGTGGTATTTTTTCCTTATGCTTTGGCTTCAGGAAAAACATGGGCAGATTGTTGGGACGAAACACAAAAAGCATATATTGGTGGACAAGGTATTACTGTATATAAAATTGAGACACACACGATTGATTTAGGACAAATTTATCCAGCCGGAACAAAGATAACCTTAAGCTGGAAACACAAAGGATGTCTATGGTTTGTTGTCGCCAGATATAGTATTGATGGTAGCAATTGGATGGATTTCAATGATGGTGATACAGTAGAAGTTAAAGGAGATGCAACACTGAATTTTTGGGAAAGGCAAGGATTGCATATAAAAATAAACGGCCATAGAACCGAGTATTATGGTAATCCAGAATTGTTATTAGATAGATGGTATGATGTAATTATTACTTATACATTACCAGAAGATACACGATATTTATATTTTATTTGGGATTTTTATAAAGCATATGTAAGTGGAATTTCGGGCTATTTGAATAAGTTACAGTTAGAAATAAAACCCTTCGCAACAAGCTTTGTAGATGGGACGAGACCTGATGGAAGGTTTAAAATTAACATTCCAATTACTGAACCTTTTGTTATTGCGTTTTGGCGGAAAAATAATAAACCAACGACAGCAGCTCAGCATGATATTACAATTCAAGCGGATGATTATTATCAGGATAGTATCGCTTCTTTTACATATCCTGATAACCAAACACAAAGAATTGTAATTCAAAAAGATGGTGCTCCGGCAGCTAATGTAACAATAGAAGCTTTCGATGTAGATTTTCATGATTGGCATTTTGTTGTATTTGTATATGATGGTTCTGTATTAAAAATATATTTAAATGGAAGTTTAAGACGAACAATCACAGTAAGTTTAAATCTTGGTAATTTTACTCATATAAAAATAGGTTATAGGCCCTCAGATTTGTCTGCAATACATGGCATGAACGGCTTAATTTCCAACCTCCTCATCGCCAAGTACGACCCCAACATCTGGACCGACTCTTATATTCAACAACTCTACGAAGCTCGCCGCCCATTCTCAGTGCCGCCAAAGTTACCGATAGTATGAGGTGGCGGGTAAAGTATCTCAGCTTCGGGCTGAGTAGTGGGGGACTTCCCACCTCCACGTGGGCTTGTCCCAGCCCACGTGTTGCTCAGCCTGTAAGGCTGAGAAACCCTCTCATGTATTTAAGAGTATTGTGAGAGGGATGGGGAGAAGACGGCGATGCTTTTTGTGATAAGGATGGTTGTAGTATTGTGAAGGAAGTGAAGAAAAGCGAGGTGGTAATGTGTTCCCAAAACTTAATGTGGATTCCAGCTACATTCCGTATATACGCCACCCAACACGCTACAAAAGTGTTGCAGTTTTCGCCAAAATCGACGGCACAAACTGGTACGACATCACCGAGTGGGTCAAGGAAGTCCGCATCGTCAACAAACTCGAATTTCTCGAAAGCCCCGCTATTGACTCGGCCACGATAATTCTCGCTAATCTCAGCAACGAATGGACACCGACGCAGTATAACGACGCATTCGATCCTTCAAGCGGCAAATTCAACGGTACCGTAGATCAGGCTTACCTCAGCAAGGAATGGGAAGTCAAAATCCTGCTCCGTGTGTACAAGAGCGATACCGAATATATCGATGTCCCGCTCTTCTACGGTGTCAAAACCCAGCTCACAGAACGGCACAAAGAAGCAGAAATGAAAGTGGCTGATATATGCTACTACGCAACGAAGAAAAAACTCGATACAGACATACTTTACATCGATATGAAACCGCACGAGATACTCGCTGATCTCTTTCAGCGTGCAGGCCTCGACTCGTCGCAGTTTGACTTTCAGGAAGTCCAATATCCCTGCACATTTCTCGCAAGGAAAGACAGCACAATTTGGCAAACCGTGATAAACCTCGTTCGCGGCACAGCAGGGAAGATATCCACAACACCCGAAGGCAAAATCATATACAGAACAAGAATGGACACAAGTTCGTATTCCGATCCCAACCCCGCACTCTCGCTTCAGCAGGACACTTTCAAACGCTACGATCTTGGAACCGAAAGACGGTTCAACAAGATCACGCTTGAAAGCGAAGGATACCGCGTCGATGACGACCTGTCGTGGGTGATTGACTTTGAGCTTCAGGGCAACAACACAATAGCCCCTGGAACTACTGCGACCTTTGAACTTGAGTATGTATCAGACTACGCGGTGGCTGTGAGCGATACGATATACATAAGCTATTCTGTCGGTGCGGGCTTTCAGGAGGACGTGCCGTTCACGGTCTTGGAGAGCACCCCACAGCCTTCAAATGAGCATATCCAGATCACCAAGTACGAAAGATACGCCGATAAAGCCGTTATCGAGATAAAAGCCCTTACGACATCAGAAAACGTCGTAATAAACCATGTGAAAATTCAGGGGCGGCAGGTCAAGAAGGTCAGTGTAAACAAGCTGATCAAAGAAAACACCACAGGCGAGCCCGACAAAGAATACAGCGTCAGAACCTTCTTTGACTCGCAAGCTGTGATGAGCAATATAGCCGATGTGCTGTACGAAAACATCAACAAAACGATCCGCTTCGGTCTTGCGATGAACGAGTTCTACGCGGATGTGTATGCGGGAAATCTTATCGAATTCGCAGTACCGCTTAAAGGGATTAGTTCAGGAACATTCCTTGTTCTGAAGGTAGAGCACAGCCTGCAGTCTGCTAAGTTTCAGACATCGCTCGATATCGTCGAGTGGAAGGATATCGAATTCACGACAGGCGATAAGACCTTCACCCGCGCTACTCGCTCTCCTGACCCCGTCGAAAACCAAACGCAGCAGCAAATCACTGAGGTTCAGGGACAGATTCAAGAGCTTCAGGAGCAGGTGAATGAGGTTGATGAGAGAACGAACTATATTGACAGTGCAGCACCTTCTGTGCCGCAGAATTTGTCGCTTTCCACAACTATGAATGATAAAGGCGAAAGCGTAGTTAGAGTAAGCTTTGACCCTGTACCGGAAGCTGATGTAATAGGGTATGAAGTAACTTGGAGTCTTGATGGTGTTCACTGGCACTATTATACAACAGCAGAAACGCTGTCGCAGTTTGTGGTGCCCGGAAACACCACCGTGTATGTAAAGGTGCGGGCTCTGGATGCGGAAGGAAAGAAGTCAGATTGGTCGAGCGCAGCTTCCATAACGAGCGCAAAAGACGAGGTGCCGCCTGCTGTTCCAACAGGTTTAACACCGACGGGACTCTTTCAGACGATCATGGTTAAGTGGAATCCAAACACTGAAGATGACTTCGACCACTATGTCTTGCAGTACGACACTAAGAGTGATTTTTCAACAGCAAAAGAGATAGTTTTGAACGCTACATCGGCTGTTATAAAAGATTTGGCGGTTAATACGACTTATTACCTGAGAATCAAAGCTGTTGATAAGTCTGGAAATGCGAGCGATTGGAGTTCTGCCGTGACGGCCTCAACGGTGAAGTTGGACGATGCGAGTTACTACGACTATGCTGCAATTAAGGACGCTATTATTCAAAACGGAAAAATCGATACAGCATGGATCAGCGAGCTTGATGCTGGTGTGATAACGACCGGTTACCTCGACGCTGACCGCATCCAGGCCCGCAGCATCACCCTCGATAAACTCGCGGTGTCACCTGCGTTCTCATTGCCCTCAGGCACCCTCGCCTACTGGACTAACTCTCTCATCGACGAAGCAAATCAGATAATGCCTGAGGGATATACGGAGGTTAATCTCGCCCCAAGGGTTACGCTTATTCCAGAAAATGCGCCTGAAGGTAGTGTTGTGGGTGATTTGATTGCAGCAAATACAATATATGCAGGCAAACGCATCGATGTGGGGACAGGAGTTAACCGATGGGCGATTGACGGTACTAACGGGCTTGTTAGAGTTTTGAATAATTCAGATTACCCAGTTTTAGGAATTATTTATGGGCCATATTCAATAAATATGAATGGAATTACAGAACAAACAATAACATTACCAGTTGCATTGACTGAGTATTTTGTCTTGCTTGGTATTAGTAATTTTGAGTATTGGCGTTCTACTTTCGCCCCAAATTATTCAAGAAAATTAATATTAGATTGGCAAAAAATTGATAACCAAAGTTTTAAAATATTAGCATATACACAACTCGTGCAGCCAAAACAATATCCAAACGCTCAAGTCACAGTTGAATACAATGACTCCACAGAAACATATTATACTTTGTATACAATTACGGTTGCTGTAGATGAGGCTGTTGTGCGGATAAATGGCCCCGATCTTTCTGTTGAATATTTGCACCGTTACTCTGGAACACCACCTTATACGATTAAAGTGTCGTATACATGGGAGCTGAAAAAAATTCTTCCAGACGGCATTTATTTTGCCAAACTCGGTCATATTGATTGGGGTGACGGAACAATAACAGAGTGGGCATTGCGAGATAGCCCTTCATCATCTTCGAATGTTACAGCGACATTGGTAAGTTACACGCCGAGCACACTAAAAGAATCAGCGAATGCCATGATTACCTATTCTGTAATAGGATATTAATAAAGACTTACAAAATAAGGAGGGAAAATGTATTGTGGATAATAGTAATTTGGTTGATCTGGTGGGTATTTGCTTTTGTAAAACCCATGTGGGTTAAAGCTCCTGTACCAGCCGTAGCAATGTCAATAGCTCCGTTTATATTCTATAATGACAAATATTACAATACTTACAAATCTATTTATGGTGAGACACGACTTCGTAATCATGAAAACCAACATATTAAGCAACAGCGAATACTTAGTCCAGCAGGCATGTTAATTTTGTATTTGATGTTTTATTTTGTGTTATTTGTAATATTTTGGGTAAGATATATAGATTCATTTAAAGCTCACAAATTGGCTTATTGGTATAATCCATTTGAAATAAATGCACGAAATCATGAATAATCGACACGGCGAGCTTATGCCCTCATTCGAGGGCTTTTTTCATGCCGAAAGGGGGTTTCGAATGCAAAAAGTTATTGAATATGAGTTTGAACAATCAGTATCAATTATTGGTATTGCCGATGTACATCTTGGCAGTCCTGAAAGTCGATTTGAAGAATTAGTTAAATATTTAGATATAGACAAAGATTCAAATTGAAAATCCACAGAGTGCCACAAGGCTGTTAGCCAATTTCTTGCGGAAGTATAAAGAAAGGATTCTTGTGGTTGTAAATGGAAATCATGAAACAAGAATTCAGCGTGCTGTTGGTTTGGATCCTGTTGAATTGTTATGTGAAGACTTTGGAATTCCTTATGAATCAGAAATAGCAACACTTAAAGTGTCTCTAAGAAAAGTCAGTTATGGTTCCAAAAAAAGGCTTCCATTTCTCATAGTTGCAGGTCATGGATACTCAGCTGCACGAACGGTTGGAGGAAAAATAACTGCAAATGCAAGAATTTCTGAAATAACTGCACATACACACCAACCTTCTGTAGTTAAGCAAAGAAGAATGCTTATAGATCCAAGAAACAAGAAAATCCTGGAGCAAGATTATTATATCATAACAGTTCCGAGCTGGTTAGGCTTTGAAAAATATGCACGTAGAAAGTTTATGAAACCAAGTGCGGGTGGTATTGCAAAGCTTCATCTTGGATTTCATGTCAAAAATAGAGGAACTGTTTATAAAGATATTTATGTAGAAATGAGGTGAAAATATGAAGAAAGTACTTGAATTCTTTAAAAAATTCTGGTGGCTTGTATTAGCAATATTTACTTTTGTATTAGGAATTTCCTTATTGGAAAGAGAAAGAAAAGAATTACAAAAAAAGCAAAAAGAACTTAAGAAAGAGCAAAAGCGATTGGAAAAGGAGGCTGAGGAAATTGAGAAAACGAAATATTTTGACAATCCTGATTCTGCTGCTAAGTTTCTCAATGACGCTCTTCGCAAACGAAAATGAATACCAATTTATCAAACAAGCTCCAGACGGAAAATTTTATCTTGAAGAAGATACTGTGGTAGAACTTGCAAATTATATTAAACAATTGCAAGATCTCAACGAAAATTACAAAAAGCAAATTGAAAATCTTAAGGCACAAATTTCTAACTTAGAAAAGCAAATTTTAAATCTTGAACAACAAGTGGCAATTTTAAATGACGAAAAAAAGAAACTTGAAGCAATGCTAAAAGCTGAGCAAATAAAAACCTGGACTGTCGTTGCTGTGGTTGCTTTAGGTGCAACTGTATTACTCTTCATAAAGTGAGGTGGAACATATGAAGCTAAAAAGCAGAAAGCTTTGGCTTGCATTAGCGTTAATTGTAGTATTTACTTTGCTTTTATGGTTTGAAAAACTAGACGCAGACAACTATACACAAGCGGTTTTAACACTGTTTGGCATATATAGCGGTGCTAACGTTTTGACAAAGTTTGCTAAAGGCGGTGACAACAATGGGAATTGAAGATAAAGTAATTGAACATGACGTTGAAATTAAGGGTATTAAAGAAGATATCCAAGAAATGAAAAGTGATATCAAAGATATAAAAAAGATGCTGAATGGGTATTTAGATAAAAGGATAGAAAATAAAGTAAAAACAATGTCTGGCTATATTGAAGAAATAGCAATTAACGCATATGCCAAACTCGCAGGGAAAAGAGCCCTTGCGTTCGCAGTATCGATAGTACTATCGCTTATAACAGGAGCTCTTGCAGGCAGATTCTTCTGGAGGTGATAATGTGACATATGATATAGGCAAAGCTGCACTTGTTGTAATGGGAGAAGCTGAAGGACAAAGTTTCGAAGAGAAAAAATGGATAGCTCATGTAATACTTAACAGACTTAAACATGGAAAATTCAGACCAATTGAGAAAGATTTTATTGGATACAGAAGAGCTATAGATATTGATGAAGAGTTAGAAAGGGAAGCAATGACCGATGCAGTAAATGCTGCTGTACTTGCTTTTTATGAACACCTTGTTGGAATTGATCCAACAAAGGGAGCCACTTTCTTTGCAACAAAAAAATATATAAAGGAAAAAGATCCGAACGAGATTTTCGGGGTCAAAGTTGAACCGGTACCTACCCCGAATTATTTTGCACATCAATTTTATAGATTAGTAACCCCCTCAAAATAGATCAAAACATTAGCCCCCAATTAAGGGGGCTTTTTTTGGCTTGAATACTTGACTTTTTGACCGAACCGAAAACGCACTTTTGAACGCTAACTCTGGTGGCGAGGGACGGAATCGAACCGTCGACACGTGGATTTTCAGTCCACTGCTCTACCAACTGAGCTACCTCGCCACCCAAACAACCTTTGGTGGGCGCGGTAGGACTTGAACCTACGGCCTCATGCTTGTAAGGCATGCGCTCTCCCTCTGAGCTACGCGCCCACTCCTGGCGCCCCCAACGGGATTCGAACCCGTGCCTCTGGCTTGAAAGGCCAGTGTCCTAGACCGCTAGACGATGGGGGCCTAAGTTCCTATTTCTTTTTTCAAAGCGACCGTAATCAATAATATCAAAAATTATTTTTTTTGTCAACTACTAGTTTTGTAACTTTTCTCTGACAGGTGAAAAAATATGATGTTAATTTCCAAAAACCTATTTTAAAAATAATTATACTATATAAATAAAAATATGGTAAAATATATCAAGAAACCAAATTAGAGGTGATGTAATGTCAAAAGGAACTGATGTAATTGTTGCAATAATGGTTGCAGCTATTGTTTTATTGATGATTCTCCCCATTCCAGGTTTTTTATTGGACTTTTTTCAACTCTTAAATATATCACTTTCTCTAGTTATTTTATTCTCAACAATGTACATTAGAAAAGCATTAGAACTTTCTTCATTTCCTACTATATTATTAGTTGTTACTTTATTTAGACTCGGATTAAACGTCGCATCAACAAGATTAATATTACTACAAGGGCCAAAGTTTTCAGGAAAGGTAATCCGTGCTTTTGGGGATTTTGTTGTTGGTGGAAATTACGTCGTTGGTCTTGTGGTGTTTCTAATCTTGGTAATCATACAATTTATAGTTATAACAAGGGGTTCAGAAAGGATTGCAGAAGTTGCAGCAAGGTTTACCCTTGATGCAATGCCAGGAAAACAAATGAGTGTTGACGCAGATTTAAATGCAGGACTTATAACTGAAGATGAAGCACGAAGAAGAAGAGACGAGATTAGACGAGAAGCAGATTTTTATGGCGCAATGGATGGAGCTTCGAAATTTGTAAGAGGAGATGCAATTGCAAGTATAATAATTGTACTTGTTAATATTATTGGAGGACTAATTATAGGTATTTTAACTCACAAAATGACAGTTACAGAAGCTGCTCAAACTTTTACTTTGTTTACAGTTGGAGATGGGTTGGTAACTCAAATACCTGCATTAATGGTATCAACTGCAACAGGTATTTTAGTTTCAAGAGCAGCATCTGAAGATAATCTCGGGACTGAACTTGTAAAAGAACTTGGAAGCGAAAAGAAAGTTATAATATTAACAGGTGGAATACTTATATTTTTAGGTTTGTTTACACCAATCCCTTTTACAGCAGTTTTAATTGGACTACTTTTCTTAATAACAGGTAGTCTAATTAAAAGTGTCTCAGAACCTGAAATGGAAACTGCTTCTATCAGTGAAATAAGTGAACGCCCTATGGGACCTGTTCTTTCAACCCCTCAAGAAGTTTCTGAAATAATACAAACTGATACTGTAGAAATAGAAATAGGTTACGGACTTATACCACTTGCTGATACGTCGCAAGGTGGAGATTTACTTGAAAGAGTTACAATGGTAAGGAAACAAATAGCATATGAACTTGGATTGGTGATTTCTCCAATTAGGGTAAGAGATAGCGTTTTATTAAAATCTAACGAATATGCTATATTTATTAGAGGAGCAGAAGTTGCAAAATACGAATTACTTCCAAACAGACTTTTGGCCATAAACCCGGGAACTGTCTTGGAAAAAATTCCTGGAATTGAAACAAAAGAACCCGCTTTTGGTCTTCAAGCTTTTTGGATAGATGAATCGAGAAAAGAGGAAGCCACCAGATTAGGTTACACAGTTGTTGATCCACCTACAGTTTTTGCTACACATTTAACAGAAATATTAAAAAGACACGCTCATGAATTACTTGGAAGTAAAGAATTTGACTTACTTGTGGAAGGCTTAAGAGATAGATTTGATAAATTAGTTGATAACTTATTTAATGTTTTAAAACCAACTGAAGTAAAAAAAGTTCTGCAAAAACTTCTAAAAGAAGGAATTTCAATTAGAAACTTACCTTTAATTTTTGAAACACTTCTCGAATATGGTGAATACACAAAAGACATTGTGTATCTGACGGAAAAGGTTAGAAAAGCTCTAAAAAGGCAGATAATTACGCCATTAATATCTAATGATAATATCCTACATGCAATAGCATTTGATAACAACTTAGAAAAAAGTCTCGTTAACTTAGTAAAAGATTTAGATGGAGAAAAATATTTAGATTTAAATCCGGAAATAATGCGAGAATTAATTGAAAATATATCCAAAAATTTAGAAAATCTGATGAAAAAGGGGTATAATCCTGTACTTATATGTTCGTCATCATTAAGACCATTGATAGCAGATTTAATCATAAAATTTATCCCAGGAATTTACGTTGTTTCTTACGATGAAATACCAGAAAACATTACAATGCAAATTGAAGGAGTGATAAAATTATGATCGTAAAAAAATACTTAGTCAAAGACATCAAGGAAGCTCTTGAAAAAATAAAAATTGAACTTGGAAAAGATGCAGTAATTCTTGGAACAAGAAAAATTAAAAAAGGTGGATTTCTGGGAATTGGTGCAAAAACCTTTCTCGAAGTTACTGCTGCTGTTGAAGAAAATGAAGTAAAGCAAAACAATGAAATGAAAACACAACAAATATATCAATTACAAGAAATACTATCAAAAAATTCACAAAAAAGGAGCACTGATGAACTTAATGAAATAAAAAAGATGATGTACGAATTAAAAACTATGGTTTCTATGCAAAAATCTGACAATGAACCTGAATGGATAAGAGATTTGAGAAAAGCTTTAAACTTTCACGATGTAAATCAAGAAATAATTGAAAAAGTTATAGAATACATAAGAATAAAATACGGGAAAATAGATTTTGAGGATGAAAACACAAGATTTGTTCTCTCTGAAATATTCCTTCCATTTATAAAAACAGACAACCCAGATATTACAGGAAAAGTAATGTTTGTAGGTCCAACGGGCGTAGGAAAAACTACTACACTTGCTAAGCTAGCAGCAAAAATGTCCATAAATGAACACAAAAAGGTTGGTATATTAACATTAGACACTTATAGAATAGCGGCTACAGAACAACTAAAAACATATGCAACATTAATGGATATACCAATGCGTGTTGCATACACCCCCAAAGAAGCAAAAATCGAGCTTGAAGCAATGGCAGATTTTGAGGTGGTATTTATAGACACCGCAGGTAGAAGCCAAAAAAATGAACTTCAAATGAATGAAATAAAGGCAATGGCTGAAATTATTTCCCCAGATTACAAATTTTTAGTTGTGGGAATGCAATATAGAAGTAGTGATCTTGAACTTATTTCAAAAAAATTCAATGATGTTTCACCTACACACATAATTCTAACTAAAATGGATGAAACATCTTCTTTGGGACATTTCTTAAACGCTGGCCATTTTATCAATAAACCAATTATCTATATTACAAATGGTCAACGTGTACCCGATGACATTATTGAAGCAAGTAATAAAGAATTATCAATTATTTTAGCTAGAGAGGTGCTCAATTATGTTAAATCAAGCTAGAAATTTGCTTAATCTTGGAAATATTGTTTTAATTGGCAGCGGTAAAGGTGGTGTGGGAAAAACTCTAATCACTGTTAATCTTTCCATTATACTTCAAAAACTCGGATTTAAAGTCTTAATTTTTGATCTTGATGTGGGTTTTACAAACTCAGATGTTCTATTAAACATACACCCAAAGTACTCCCTTAGTGACCTTATAATGAAAAAATGCAAAAAGGAAGATATAATCTTTAAAACAGAATACGGTATAGATTTGATGAATGTAGGTAGTGATATAGAAACAATCTTTTTATTTAGCGAAAATAATATAAAAGAATTTTATATAAATTTCGCACAGATAGCACAAAATTATGATTACATACTTATTGACCTTCCGCCTGGATACAATGAAAACTTTGCACCATTTTTTAACAGTGCAAACCATACACTAGTCATAACTACAACGCAACCTACATCGCTAGTTAACTCATACACATTCGTTAAAATTTTAATCCATAAAGGCATACCTGCAAACAACATTCACCTTGTTGGTAATTTAATAGAAAAGTACAAAGAATCATCTGAAAATTTAAATAGATTTTCTGCTGTTTTGGAAAAATTTACCGGTGAAAAAATTGGTTCATTAACCTTAATAAAAAAACATCCAAACGTTGAAAAAAGTGTTTTTGAAAGAAAACCATTTGTAATAGATAATCCAAAAATTCAGCCAACTTTTGCACTTTATAGAATAGCTTCTATTTTAAGCAAAAAGGAAATAGCACCAAAAGAAAATTTAATGGATAAAATACTTTCTTTCTTCAAAGGAGGGAATTAATTGACAATAATTGAATATATAAATAAAAATTTAAGTGGTATTTATCTTATAGCAAAAGACACTGAAAACAAAGAGTATCAAGTTCGGCTTATTATTATCAAAAAAAATGGGATTGTTGAAATAGAAGCTGATGAAACATTTACAATTGGCAAAAAATTACTTTTAAATATTCCAGTAAAAGAGGCGTTATTAGCATTAATTGGAGAAGTAGCAGATAATGAAGGCAAAAGATATTTTCTAAAAACAAACGAAAAAATAGGAATTATTCAACGAAGGAAAGAAAAAAGATTTCCTTTTTTTAAATCTGCAAAAAATGCAAACAATTCCATTTTAATAATCGATGTCTCACGTTCAGGGCTTCAAATGCTATCAGAAAAAGAATTAGAACTTGAAAAACCAACCGAAATTTTAATAGATAATGATAAGATTAAAATAATACCTCTTTGGCGAATATTTGAAGAAGAAATTTATAGAATAGGTTGTAAAATATCAGAAGATTCCATTAAAAAATGGCAAGAAATAATTAAAAAATAAGAAAGGGTGTCACTATGCCATATGTAACAAAAGTTCCAACACCAAAAGCTTTAAAGATTGGATTACCAGGTATAATTGAAATTACAATGCTTAAAGAACTCGAAGGCACATATAAGACTTCAATATCAGATATTGACTTTAAAAAAAACCTAATCTTTCTATCTATTCCAACTTACAAAGGACATTTCATCCCAATACCTAAAGGTACAAGAATGAATGTAAAATTTTTTGATAGAAGTTCGATGTATACATTTTCTACTATATCGCTTGGAGTAATTAAAAAAGATAATCTATACATGATCCCCGTGCCAGCACCCGAATATGTAAATAAAACTGAGAGAAGAAGATTTAAAAGAATTCCATTATTTCTATTTGGAACGTTTAAATTATCCCCAAAAACTAATGCTGAAGCTATCCAGTTCATGACCAAAGACTTCAGTGCAGGAGGAATAAAAATTGTAACTGATGCAATTCTACATTTAGATGATATAATATATATAAATCTAAAATTAGACGAAAATTTACAGCTTGAAAATCAAAAATCAAAGATAATTAGAGCTGATCAGAAAACAGAAGAAGGATTTCAATATGGTGTTGAGTTTTTAGATGTACCTACAAATCTAGAAAACAAACTAGTAAGATTTGTATTTCAAAAAGAACTAAAAGCAAAGAAGTAGGAGGGAAAAAATGCTTGAAAAATTAAATGAAAAACAACTTGACCTTCTAAATGAAATTGGAAATATAGGTACAGGTAATGCAGCAACTGCTCTTTCAATGATGATTGGAAGAAAAGTAGAAATTTCGGTACCATCAACAAAAGTGGTACCTATTTCAAATATCCCATTTATATTTGAAAACCCTGAAGAAATTGTTTGCGCTGTAAAAATGAAAATGCAAGAAGATGTAGAAGGTGAAATATTGTTAATCTTAAACTCCATAACAGTGAAAGAAATAACAAAACTTTTAACAGGCATAGAGCTTCAAGATATAACAACCCTTGATGAATTTTCCGTTTCTATGTTGAAAGAAATAGGAAATATAATGTGTGGTTCATACGTTACCGCACTCTCAGGATTTACAAATTTCTTTATAAACCCAGAACCACCTGAGATAGCAGTCGATATGATAAGTGCAATACTTGCAGAAGTTTCTTTGCAAGTTTCTAAAACAGAAGACTACATATTACTTATTGAAACTTCTATTGAAATAGAAGGTATTGACAAAATGTTAACAGGTTACTTGCTTCTTCTTCCAGATGAACAATCTCTTAAAAAGATATTGGAAAAATTGGGGATGTGGAATTAATGTCACAAAAAGTTAAAAAAATCATTGGAATAGGCGAATATGCAATTGGTGATCAAAATACAATTTTAGTAACTTTAGGATTGGGTTCTTGTGTCGGAGTCTGTATTAGAGATAAATCAAAGCAAATTGGCGGAATGGTCCATGTTATGCTCCCAGAAAGTGGTGGAAAGGAAGTCAACAAGCCAGGAAAATATGCCGATACTGGAATCACTGTCGTAGTTAACGAATTAAAAAAATTAGGCGGGAAAAATTTTGAGGCGAAAATAGCAGGTGGTGCTGCTATGTTTAATAATTCTGCAATGAATGTAGGCCAAAGAAACGTAGAGGCAGTAAAAAAGATACTAAACAAACTCGGAATTAAAATTGTTTCTGAAGATACTGGAGGAAACAGAGCAAGGAGTATTGAATACGACGTAGAAACCGGTAAACTCATGATTAGAAAAGTAAAAACAGGTGAAAATGTGGAGGTAATAGAAATTTGATAGACAAAGAAAAAATTATACAAGAATATCTACCTTATATAAAAAGAATTGCGTATGATTTAAAGAAAAATCTACCACATAATATTGAAATTGATGACTTAATACAAGAAGGTCTTATTGGATTATTACAAGCAATAGAACGTTATAACCCCAAAAAAGGAGCAAAGCTAAGATCGTATATTTTAACCAGAGTAAAAGGTGCGATGTACGACTATCTTAGAAAGATAGACTGGATGCCAAAAAACCTAAGGCACGATGTAAAAGTAGTTGAAGATGCTATCTCCAAGATGGAAAATTCGGGAAAAATAATAGATTTTAATGAAATTTCAAAAATAACTAATCTCCCACTTGAAAATGTCAAAAGAGCATATAACGAAATGGTAAGAAAGCAATTTCTAATGCTTGATGATTACCTAACAGAAGATCTAGAAATTAATGAAACAATTTCTTCTTCTGATTATACCCCAGAAGAAACGGCATTTAAAGAAATCATAAAGGAAGAATTAAAAAAGGCGATAAATAAATTGGATGAAAAGGAAAAAATAATACTAAATTTAAGATTTGAACATGAATTATCTTTAAAAGAAATTGGAAAGATATTAAACTTAACGGAATCAAGAGTTTCCCAAATTCTAAGCTCAATTATTTTAAAACTAAAAAAAATGTTGGGGGGATAATTTATGGAACCCATCGAATTACATCCAATTTATTTAAGAAGTAGTGTAGAAAAATCAACGCAATTTAGTAATCTACAAAATTACACCAACATTGCAGCTGAAATAAGTGCCCAACAACTAAATGAGAGAATAAAAAAGGAAAGAACATCTCCAAAAAACATTGAAAAAACCCCCAATAAAAATGTTAGAAGTTCAACTGATGAAGGTAACAAAAATAAAAGGGATTTTTACAATAAAAAAGGACGCAAAAATGAAAATAAAATAGTCGAAGCAGAAAATTCGCATATATTGGATGTGAGAATTTGATTGGATACTTCTCAGTAAGAAAGATAAATGAAAAATACTTAGGTGGTATTTTAATAATAGATGAAAGGGGTATTCCTATTGAATTTAAATATACCGAACCAATTACTCCAACTGGACTTCAAAAGATAATTTATGGTTCTTCTTTAGAAGAATACTTAAGTGTGGAAATAATAGGAAAAACCTTAATAGAAAAGATAGAAAACAAACCCGAAATAATTTTTGTAAACGATCCATCACTAACTTTTAAAGAAAACATTGTATTAATAATTGAAATAAACACCTCTTCAAGTGAAACCATAGAAATAAACAATAGATTTTTCAAAATTACACCTTTTAACGATACAATAAAAGGAAAGATATTAGAGATTTCTGAAAAGATAGAAATTACAGAACCTTTTTCAAGATTGGAAAAGGCGTTGAGTTATATATGCGAATCATAAAAAATGTAATAAAAACCCTCAAACAAGAGTTAGGACTTATAAAAATCAATGATATAAAAACAAATATGAATGTAACCGTTACCTTTGAAAAAGTTAATCTAAAAACTAATCTTTACGATGAATCTATCAAAGCAAATATTGTAACCAGAAATTTTAAGTTTACACCAAAACTTTCAAGTACAAGCATTTCGAATACCACAATCAATGTAGCTAAAGAAGAAATAACACAAAGCAGAGTTAAAATTAAAAACATTTCCTTTGAGAATTTAAATATAAATAATAAATCGCTTACCTTTCAAAGTAAAGATGTAAATATATACGAAGAAGATATCTACTTTAAAACCACAATTAATGCCATAGACATTCCTAAACCAAAAATAAAATCAAAAATTCCTCCAATCTTATTTGAAGTTATTATCTATCCTTCAAAAGTAGTAAGCAAAGAAAAAATATTAAAAATACTCAGAGAATATATCCTAACACAAAAAAACAAAGACATAAAATTTATTGGTTTTTTTAAAAATGTTCCATTAGGTTACGCTGAAAAAATAATAATAACAAACAATAAGTTAACAGTTATTTTAAACAAAAAGGGAAAAAATTTCGTCTCCAATGTTGTTATTTTTAAAATAGATGGAAAGTATAAATTGGAGGTAATTAAATGATATATGAACAAGATTTTCTTTTTAGACTAGAAGAACTAAAAGGAAAACAAAAAGTTATTTTAAATATTCTAAAATCATTGAATAATCTTACAGAAAGCAAATACATAATCTTAATTAAAAATCTCGAAAATAAAGAATTAAAAAAGAAACTAAAAAAAACCAAAATAGATTTATTTGCTTTATACACTTATAACCTTCTTTATGGAAAAGGAAAGCTTTTTAATAGATTAAAGCTTTTCGAAGAAATAGGCATTCAAACAAAAGAAATCGCTGAATTACTATTTTGGTCAAATCCTTTAAAATTTCCTTTTCCTTCTCCTTGTAAGGAATACGATAGAAAGTTTATAAAAAAAATGGAAAAAAAACTCTTAAAAAAACAACTAGAAAACTTTCTTGAACTATATGCTCTTGAAACATTTAAAAAACAAAATTTTTTAAATGATATAACAACAGAAATAAACGAAATAACTTTTTTCAATTTTGAAAAGATATTCTGGATCAAGGATATTATAAAAGAACTAGACCCAATAAGCAAAGAAAAAATCAAATCCTCTTCCAAAATTCATCCATACCTCCTAAGGGCAATATTTTCAAAACCAGAATGTCCTGTTATTCTTGATGGTAACAATATTTGTTATTGGACATCCCATCCAAATCCGGAAAATATTTTAATGGTATTCGATAGACTTTCGGAAGGTAAAAAATTTTATTTTCCTTATTACATAGTATTTGACAAAAATGCAAAATACATATTCAAAAATAGCAAAGTTTTAAATTTTCAGAATGTATATTTCCATTCACCTGCTGATGAACTTATTATATATCTATCAAAATCTAAAGGGGCAAAAATTATCTCAAAAGATAACTTTAGAGATTGGGATAAAGAAATAAAAAAGCACATACTAAAAATCTAATTTTTTAACAAAAATATCTGGTTCCTCATTATCTTTGTAAACAGAAAAAAACAAAAGTCCATTAGAAATAACAGGATAAAATACGTCATAATTTATATCTTTTGTTAAGCAAGTAACACTAGAAGTTTTTAAATCCTTCATCCAAATCCTATATATACCATCACGATTAGAAGTAAATATCAATTTATCGTTGTATATAACAGGATCATGTTCGTTGTAAAAAGTGTCTTCCACCTTTTCATTTTCTCCATCTATATACTTATAAATACCAAAATTTGCACCATTTAAAGATGTATAGAAAATTTCTGTACCACTTGCAAATGGTGTAAATACCATATCCCCAAATGTATGAATTTCCTCATACTTTCTTGTCTTTAAGTTGTACTTTACCAATAAATTCCCCTTTTCTAAATCTTGGATATATAAGAGGTTTTCATTATCATACCATACAGGGGTATACGCTGTACCAGTAGAAATTCTTTTTATTTTTTTCGCATAATCCCTTTCAAACGGCATCACATAAACATTCCAAGCCCCATGCAAAGACCCTTGAAATACTATGTTTTTCAAATCAGGTGAAAATTTTGGGTAATATTCACTACTTCCCCAAACTGGAAGTATGTTTAAAGATTCATTTGAAAGGTCTATATAAGCAATATTTCTATTTCCACCTAATCTATCTGTAATAAATATGTATTTTCCATCTTTAAAATCCCCATATTCATCTACACCTGGATAAAAGGTTAATTGAAGATAATCTTTAAAGTCTTTTGTTTTTAACCTATAAATAGAAATTTTTTCAAGAGGATAATAGATGACTTCCTTCAAAAAAGTACTATACTTTTTATAACCATTAAACGAAAAATGTGTACTAACAAAATATTCTCCATCTTCATAGGTTGCCTTATATATATCGTCGGTAGCATCATATGTAAGATAAAGATTTACGTAATAGTCAACAGATGCCGTGGTAGAATCAGTTAAAAAATAGATCTCATAGTCTTTATAATTGTTTAATAGATTACTTGCATCAAGCAAAATATCGTATGTTTCTGTACTGTATTGTGTAATAACACCAATTGAAAATGCGAATAAACTTGAAGAAAAAAACAAAAAAACTAAAAAAAATTTTTTCATCCATTTCTCCCTCCCAAAATTTCTTTCAACTTTTCCATTTCGTTTATATAAGGATTATCAAGCTTCATACAAAAAATTTCTCCCATAATCTTTCCAATTTCAGGACTGGATTTTATTTTAAACTTCTCCTTTAAAACATTACCACTTAAATTTAATTTAACTGTAAATACTCTTTCTAAATATTCAAAAAAATAATTTTTAGAATCTTCATCATCTAAATACGCCAATATATGAGCTGCCGTTTCAAAAACAGGTTTCCCAAGTATTTTATAAATATCCGAAAATTTTATACGCATTTTTATCATTTCAATAACCGGTATTATCCTCTTTTCCATCTTTTTCAATTCCTCAACAAATTTCTTTGGTAATCCATATCTTTGCATAACACTTTTCAAAGTTTCAACATCATAAAATTCAAGAAATATTCTTAGAACAGCGTAAAAGATATTATTTTTAGAATAAATATTTTTCAACCTTTTAAATACCAAAAACATATTTTTTAACTTTTTTTCCATTAGTACTGTAAAATATGTTTTTGGAAATATACGATTTAATATATTTAACTCGGAAAGTCTTTTAATTCCTTTCACAGGGTCTTTTTCTTGAAGTATTTTTTCCAATTCCTGCCTAATTCGCTGACCTGTTACTCTTTCTAAATATCCTCCTTCTAAAGTTTCCTTTAATATCTCCAATGTTTCATCTTCTATTCGAAAGTCAAATCTCTGCTCAAACCTTACTGCCCTTACCATACGAGTTGGATCTTCAACAAAACTCAATTTATGAAGCACTCGTATAATTCCTTCTTCTAAATCTTTACGAGAACCAAAAAAATCATATAACATTCCAAATTCCTTAGAATTGAGCTTTATTGCCATTGCATTTATTGTAAAATCTCTTCTATACAAATCCTTTTTTATTGTACTTATATCTACTTTGGGAAGTTCCGCTGGCTTATCGTAGTACTCTGTTCTAGCTGTTGCAACATCTATTCTAAAACCATCTTTAAAAAACAAAGAAGCAGTTAGAAATTTCTCATGTTCTACCACTTTTACATCTAATTGTTTTGCAACATATTTTGCAAATTCCATTCCATTCCCTTCAACAACCAAGTCAATATCAAAATTTTCTATCCCCAAAAACAAATCTCTCACAAATCCACCAACTACATATATAGGAATATCACAATCATCTCCATAAGTCCCTAAAAGTCTCAACAAATTCAAAAATCTGTTAGGTATATTTTTCATTAGCAACGGTTTTACATCTTCAAAGAAATTAACACTAACCTCTTCATATACATTTTTAAAATCTGCATTTAATAAATCTGTTCTTGTAATTATTCCAACTAAAAGATTATTTTCATTAAGTACCGGAATTCTACCAATATCGTTTTCTAACATAATTTTTTTCACCTTTGAAATTGAGTCATTTTCATGTACAGTTATTAATTTTGTATTCATAATAGATTTAATAGGTCTTTCCTCAAAACCATGTCTCATTGCTTTATCCACGGCTTTTCTCGTCACAATTCCCACTAATTTATTCCCATCAATTACAGGAAAACCACCATGTCCCGTTAATTTCATAAGCTCATAAACCTTGGCAATGGTTTCATATGCTAAAACCGTTCTAACAGGTGAAGTCATAATATCCTTTGCTTTAACCATTTTTTTTACCACTTTTGGAAGCATATTCTTTAATTTATAAACAACTTCATCTACAGAAACATTCTCTAAGGTTGCAGAACCAGCCTTTATATGACCTCCTCCTCCAAATCCTTCCATCAACTTTTTAATATTTACTTCTTGACTTTTGGTTCGTGCAACTAAAAATACTTTTCTACCCATTCTTACAACCGATATTAATGTATCGTAATTTTCAAATTCCCATAGTTTTGTCGTAATTATATTCAAACCACCTATAAACTTCTCAATTTCAGTTTTTGCTATAGCAATAGCCAAATCTCCAACCTTTACAATTTCTATATTATCGCTAAGCATATGCATTAAATTTTTCTGCTCCATATTTATTTCTAAACTTGTAAATTCCTGTATATAATCTAGCTTTGCGCCTTTCTCTATCAAAAATTTCGCTGCCTCCAAATCTTCTGGTTTAGTAGTACTGTACAAAAAATTTCCCGTATCCTCATATATAGCAATAGCAAATAATGTGGCTTCATCTTCATTAATATCAATATTTTTTTCTTTTATTTTTAAAACAAAATATGTTGTTATCGAACCTAATTCAAAAAGATTTACCTTTAATTGTTCATCATGTTTTTTAATAAATGGGTGATGATCGTAAACCTCTATTGGTGTGTTTTCATCAACATTTTTTAAAATTTGTTTACCTATTCTTTCTAAATTTCCAGTATCAACGATTACTAAATCACTAATCTTACTTTTTATCTCTTTTTCACTTAAATATTCAAACTCAAAAAGATGTAAAAACTCATCCAAATTCTGTTGAAATCTCCCACTAATTACTATCTCAAAATCTGGATTAAGTTTTTTAAAGGCATAAGCGGCAGCAAACCCATCAAAATCTGGAACTTTATGCGGAGTAACTACTTTCAAAATATCACTTCCCGTTTTTTTAACATGCTAACCGTTGATGTGATTATCTCAACATCTTTTCCCACATTTAAAACCGCATAAAACAACTCGTTTTTCTTATGAAATACCTTACCCTTAATTCTTTCAACAACTGGTTTCCAAGAACCACAATTTATATAAAACTTTGGCGATTCAGGCATATTAAATACCTTAAAATTATGTTTGTGAATATGTCCCATTATTATTCCATCAACACCCCCAACATCGTGTTTGAAATTATATCCCACCATATACTTTTCCAAATCTATTTTGTTATTCAATATTCTTTTAGCCTTTTTCAACAAATAATCTGTTTTTTTCAAGGTTCTAAAGTTCATAATAATCCTTACTAAGAGCTCCCCAAACTTTATTCCGCCAAAATTATTTAAAAATATCTTCGAAAACATACTCCAAAATGGATAGTTAGTTTTCATCCACTTTTTTGCCTCTTTAGTTTTCATCATATTTAAAAATTCATCTATCCAAAATCTTAACAAATCAATACCAATATCATACTTTTTCGAAATAACCTCAAACCAATCAAATAAATCCAAAGTTGGTCTCACATTATCATAATCCTTTGCTATCTGTTTAGGAACCTTAACACTGGAATCAAAATTTTTCATCATATACTTTACAATATACTCTCCAAGTGGTGGAACTAATTTCCCCGTCTCTTTTTCAATAGAAAAATTATTTACCGGATCAAATTGGTTACCATGAACAACAAATAATTTCAATTTTTCGTTATAATAATACGGTAACACTTGCAAATTAGGTATCTTTTCCAATAACCTTTCCAAAAGTTTTTTATTTTTAAAAATATAATAGTCATGGTTTCCCACTATGTAATAGATCTTTCCTCTCTTTCCAATTTTCCTAAGTGCGGAAAAAACAAGCGGATGACTTTTTTCATATTCATCAATAATATCAGCTGAAAGATTCTCGACATCCTTTTCATAATTATCCAAATCTATTTCCAAAGTTAACTCGCTCTCTACAAATTCAAAAACATCACCCACTATAAATAAAGTAACATTAGGATTTTCAGAAAAATCCTTGATTAACTTTTCAAAATAATAATCTTGTTCAAAATCATCCTTTCTTCTACCGTCTCCCACATGCAAATCACTTAAGAATAAATACCTTTCCATATCGCATCCCTTCACAATTTGAAAATCTTATCTGGTTTTACTATAAACACTTCAATTCCATTTATTTCTTCTTTATACTCCTCTAAAAACTTCTCAGGTCTTCTCCCATACCTTCCAGAAATATGGTACAAAATCAATTTTTTGATACTTGTTCCTTTTACAAGCTTTAATATATCCTCTAACACCGCATGATTTTTATATTTTCTATCTTCTTTCCTGAAAAAAGTACATTCATGAAATAAAATTTCCGTATCTAACACATCTTCTTTTTTTAAAAGATACGTATCTCCAGAAATAGTAAGAATTTTTTTCTCTATATTTTCTGTTAAATAATCACTACCGTACTCCTTTGCTAATAAAGCTAGTTTATCTTGCTCTAAACTTAAGAATTCTTTTTTCAATTTCTTTCTTTCTTCAAAAAGATGATATCCAAAACTTTTTTCGTTATACGTATGTGCCACTCTAAAAGGTATAACAAACTTTCTGGGATTTTTATCCCTTAATATTATTTTTTCTCCCTCTTCAACAGAAAATGTATTCAACTGAAATTTTAAATCTGAATTCATTTTTTTTATAAACTTCAAATATTCTTCTATACTTCTATTTCCTTTTGGATAATATATATTTAATGCTTTTTCTCTATCCCCCATTGCATTGTTTCTTGTATTAACAAGCGACCACAATCCAGAAATATGATCAACGTGACCATGTGTTAAAAAAACATGCTTAATTGCATAAACTTTATTATTCAACAACGTAGATACAGCTTCACCTGCATCAAACAAAATCCGCTCAGGTGAATAATATATCCAAGTTGTATATAATGCCTTTGAATATGCTATTACGTTCAATTTTTACCCTCCTGAATAACCTCTACTTTTATTTTTCCAGAAACACCTTCAGGCAATCTTACTAACACATCATACATACCAATTTCCTTTATAGGTTTTTCCAAAACTATAAACTTCTTGTCAATATTAACATCTGCAATTTTTTCAACTGCTTTTGCTATATCGGAATTCGTTAATGCCCCAAATAATTTCCCACTTTCTCCAGCTTTTACCGGTATCTTATATAGAAACTTTTTTAACATCTTTAATAGCTCTTCATTTTGAGTTTTAATTTGAATTTTCTCTTCCTCCTTTTTCCTTTTTTCAGCTTCCAACCTTTTTAAGACTCTTGGTGTTGCTTCTAACGCTAAACCTTTAGGAATTAAATAATTTCTCGCATAACCATCTGAAACATTTTTTATTTCTCCCTTTTTTCCTATTTTTGAAACATCCTTTAACAATACTACCTTCATTCCATTCACCTCCGAAAATCCTTTATTACTATTCTATCCTGGCCTGAATAGTCTTTAATAACTTCCCAACCCTTTCTTTTAAACCATTCCCCTTGATCATGACCAATTTCCATAACTACTATTTTACCAGAGAAATCATACATTTTCAGAAAATTCCTGTAAAAATCTAACCCATCTTTTCCTCCATACAACGCTTCCTTCGGCTCATATCCAACCTCCAAATCAAGAGTTGCATCTAATCTTACATAAGGAGGATTAGAAACAATAAGTTCTATTTCATCCCATTTTCTCAAAAATGGTTCTAAATAACTACCTTTTACTATCTTCAATCTACCTTCGACACCATACCTTTTTGCATTTATTTTAGAAACTTTTATTGCCTTTTCAGATATATCAGTCGCATATCCAGTACAATCTGTATTCAAAAGTATAGAAATAATTATTGCTCCACTCCCAACTCCAACTTCGGCAATTTTCCTTATTTTATTCTTCTTAATCAAATCAATTGTAATTTCTACTAACATTTCAGTTTCAGGCCTTGGAATCAAAACTCCTTCTTCTACATAAAAATTTCTTTTAAAAAATCCCTTTTCCCTAGTTATATAAGACAAGGGATATCTTTTTAATCTTAAATTAATTAAATCAATTAAACCAACCTCTTTTAACTCATATTCAGGGTGTGCAATAAAAAATTCTTTTGGTTTTCCAGTTAAATATTTCAATACAATATAGGCTTCCGATTCTGGAAGCCCATTTTCTCTAAAAATCCTTACAACTTCAAAAACTTTCATATACCAAGTTGAGCTCTTACATTTGGATCAACTCTATCAGGAGTCCATGGAGGATCAAAAGTTAATTCTACCTTTACATCATTTACTCCTTCTATTTCTCTCAATTTTGCTTCTGCATCTTGTAAAATCATTCCAGCCAAAGGGCACATAGGGGTTGTCATAGTCATCAATACAAATACATTGTCTTTCTCATCTACTTTTACCTCGTAAACCAATCCTAGTGAAACAACATCTAATCCTATTTCAAAATCAATAACCTCTTTGAGTTTATTCCAAACCATATCTTCAGTTACTTTTGCCATTTTATCACTCCTTATCTAGTTCTTTAATTAACTCATAGAATTTATTGGCTATATCGGTAATTTTTTCTAAGTCTGGACCTTCAACTAGAACCCTTATTACAGGCTCTGTGCCTGAAGGTCTAATAATTACTCTGTAATCTTTTATACTTTTCATTAATGAAAACACTTTTTTATTTTTATAAATTTCTTTATTCTTCACCTCAACATTAACCATCACCTGTGGGTAGTCTGGTATTCTGTTGGATAAATCATGCAATGTTAAACCACTTTTAACTAAAGAACTCAAAACTTCCAACGTAGTTATCAACCCATCACCGGTAGTACTCTTGTCACGATAAATAATATGTCCACTTCTTTCTCCGCCTAATGTATAATCATTCTTTAACATTTCTTCTAAAATATATCTATCGCCTACTTTTGTTCTTACAACGTTAATTTCGTTATTTTTCAAAAACTCTTCAAGCCCCATATTAGAAAGGATAGTTAAAACAACATTATTTTTTTTCAATCTATTTTCCTTTTTCAAATCTATTGCGGTAATCCCCAATATCTTATCTCCATGAAACTCTTCCCCTTTTTCATCTACAAATATACATCTATCTCCATCTCCATCGTACAAAACAGCAATTTTACTACCAGTAATATTTTTTTTTACATTTTCAGGATGTGTTGAACCACAATCTCTATTAATGTTAAAACCATCTGGTCTATCATTCACTACTTCAAGTTTTGCTCCAAAATATTCCAATATTTGTGGATTTAGCTTATATGTAGCACCATTTGCAACATCAACTACCAGTTTTATTCCACTTAAATCAAGAAAACTATATTGCTTTTTTATATACTCAAAATATTCTTCACTTGCAAAATCATACTCTATAACTTTGCCAACACTTTTATACTCGCAGTATCTTATTTTTTCCATCTCTCTTTCTATACGTTCTTCAATATCATCAGGAAGTTTATATCCCCTCATCAACACCTTCAAGCCGTTATATTCAGGCGGATTATGTGATGCAGAAATCATTACACCCGCTGCATTTTCCAATCTAGTTATTAATGCAAGAGCTGGAGTAGTTAACACTCCACATTTATATGCATCAACCCCCGCAGAAGTTATCCCCGCAACCAAAGCTTCCTCTAACATATCACCTGATGCTCTTGTATCTTTAGCAATAAAGATCTTCTTATCAACCATATTTCCTAACACATTTCCAAGCCTAAAAGCAATCTCAGGCGTTAAAAATTCATTTACAATTCCTCTAATTCCATCTGTACCAAAAAGTTTCACGCCATCTCCTCCTTGCTAAAAACATATACAGCATCTTCTCCATCAACTTCTTTTATCTTTACCTTAACCAATTCCCTTTTTTTTGAACTTGGAATATTCTTTCCCACATAATCAGGTCTAATGGGAAATTCCCTATGCCCTCTATCCACAAGAACCGAAAGTTGTATACGCTTAGGCCTTCCCCTATTTGTAATTGCGTCCATTGCTGCCCTCACCGTTCGTCCCGTAAATAAAACATCATCAACTAAAACCACTACCTTGTTTTCTACACTAAAATTTATCTCACTTTTATCAATTTCCGTCTTTTTATCATCATCTCTAAAAGGACCAACATCAAGTCCACCAACCTCAACCTTCTTACTTTCTATTTTTTTAATATTTTCAGCTATTCTTTTTGCAAGATAATACCCTCTTGTAAATATTCCAAGTAATACTATATCATTTGCTCCTCTATTTTTTTCCAAAATTTCGTGAGAAATTCTCATTAAAGACCTTCTAATATCATCTTGTTCCATAATCTTTCTCATTTAAAATCCCACCCAAAAAGCTAAACTATATCCATAAAGCGCATTTTCGTAATGCATCGGTAAATTTGTTATCGTATTTCTATCCACAGAATAAAAGAAATCTAACAATATCCTTATTTTTTCTACATTTACCACAATATATCCATTCAACTTATTAAAAAAGGAATCTGAAGATATAATATATTCTGGAGACCAAAACAATCCAAAACCTAAAAGATCAAAATTTAATTCTGGACCAACACTAAATTGAAAATACTCCTGTTTTACAAACACAAAATCAGTCAAAAACCTGTACATCTCATTTCCAACAATTAAATTTATTCCCACATCAGGTTTAAAAAACTCAAAAGGGCTTTGAGCAAAAAGAGTTAATTCTTTAACAAAAGCACCTATTTTAACATAATTAACAACTTCACTTAAAAAACCAACCCCCATGTTAAAAGAATATCCTTCGCTCGTTGAATTTTTAAATCTGCCAACTTCAAAATCAATACCCCATTGAAATTTAGAAGATTTTGCATTTAGAAGATAACCTATTTTATTCATGCTTTCAGTACTTGCATCTTCTGTAAATAAATATATTTTCCCAAATAAATCCTGTTCTTGCTCTCCATAAAACAATCCAAATTTTGTAATCCAATTTGATGAAAAATACGTAGAATATGAAAAACCAAAACTATTAAAATTTTCATCGTTTAAAGCCGGATTTTCAATTTTTCTCATTGCAAATGAAAAAAAACTCATCACTACTATCAAAAATATCAAATACTTTTTAATCATAATATTTTAATACCTCCCCCCTTAATTTTTCAAAATAACCCCCATCTATACTCTCTCTTATTTTTTTGCTCAAATCCATCATAAAATGCAAATTATGTATAGTCAAAAGCATTTGTCCTAAAACCTCTCCTCTATCAAATAAATGTCTAATATATGATCTTGAATAGTTTCTACAAGTATAACATGTACATTCATCATCAATTGGACTTTTGTCAAATTTATATTTTGCCGCCCTTACATTCATTTTTCCTTTCCAAGTTAATGCTTGACCATGTCTCGCAACTCTTGTAGGTAATACACTATCAAAAATATCAACACCTAGATTTACCAAATCTACTATCAACCTCGGTGCACCTGCTCCCATAAAGTATCTCGGTTTATTTTCAGGCAGAAGGGGAACAGTAAACTCCGTCATTTCCAAGGTTATATCATACCCTTCGCCAACACTCAAACCTCCAATAGCAAATCCATCAAAATCCATACTAGTAATTTCTTTTGCACTTCTTTCTCTTAAATCCTTGTAAAATGCTCCCTGAACAATTCCAAATATTGATTGATCAGACATATTCCTAATTGATTTTAAACTTCTTTCAGCCCATAAAGTGGTTAATTCCAAAGCGACTACTGCATCTTGATGTGAAATTCCAGGTTCCGCACAATAATCAAACGCCATAACAATATCTGAACCAATAGAGTTTTGTATCTCCATGGAAAGCTCAGGTGTAATCATACGCATACTTCCATCTAATGGAGACTTTATCAAAACACCTTCTTTAGTAATTTTTCTTCCTTTTCTCAAACTAAAAACTTGAAACCCACCACTATCAGTTAAAATTGGCTTCTCCCAATTCATAAAATCATGTATTCCATTATGATGCCTTAAAACCTCCATACCAGGTTTCAAATACAAATGAAACGCATTTGCCAGTATAATTTGTGCACCTATTTCCTCTAAATTTTCAGGTGTCATTAGCTTTACATTAGCATTTGTCCCAACTGGCATAAAAGTTGGTGTTTCGACCACACCATGGGGAAGATATATCCTTCCCCGTCTTGCGTTTTTATGAGTCTTTAGCAGTTCAAATTTCAAAGCCATTTTCTTTTATCAACTCCCTAATACTTCTGTACATTCCCTCTACTTCATTCCTTATCTCCTGTAACTCTTCTCTATATTTTTTCACAAATTCTTCATCTTTTATGCTTGAAAGATTTATTAACACATTATACATGGCTATTCTAAATGATGCAATGGCTAATTCAGCTGATGAATATGCATCAGAAATTGCATTTTTATTTCCAAATTTACTTGTAATTTGTGAATATTTCAAAATATTTCTGGCTTCTCTTGCAAGTTCAAAAGGAACATCAGCCGCTTCTTTCAAAGCATTTTGTAACAATTCACTTCTTCTTGGATCATCCTTAGGCATTTTAAGAGCTTCCATGACTTTATTGAAAGCTTCTATATCTTTTGCTGCAATATCTTGTAGTCTATTTCTGGTGTATTCCATATTTTCTAATACTTCTTCCATCGCCCCTTTGTATTCCTCATACTTTTTTTTTCCAACAGTCAAATTTGCCACCATTTGATTTAACGCCGCAGAAAATGCCGCAACTATAGCCCCAACAGCCCCTCCACCTGGCACAGGTGATTTATCAGATACCATATCACAAAATTCCTTTAAAGTTAATTTCTCAATGTTCATAGAAACCTCCCCCTTTTGAAAGTTATATAAAGTTATAATGTTTTTTAACAGGTTTTTTTACCCTCCAGGTACAAGATAAACCTTTTGGAAACTCCACAAGATCCCCTTTTCCAATTTTATATATTTTTCCTTCTTTTGTCTCAACCTCAACTTCCCCTTCTAAAAAATAACAAATTTCTGTTTCATCGTAATACCAATCAAACTCCGATTTTTCTTTAGTCCAAATCGGCCATTCTTTTACTTTTAATTCTTCTAATTCTTCTAAAGAAGGCTTTTTTATCTTAACTTCCATATTTCCACCTCCAAAAAATATTATATCACATTAACCAAAAACAAAAAGGGTATTGCAAAATCTCAAATTTGTGATAAAATTCTAATTGGTTATTTCTTGGAGAGGTGGCCGAGAGGTCGAAGGCGCACGCCTGGAGAGCGTGTGACGCCCACAAGGCGTCCGTGGGTTCAAATCCCACCCTCTCCGCCAAAAAACCGGGACACTGTTGTCCCGGTTTAATATTTGTTTAGGTGAGGTGATAACATGAAAGACATAGTATCACAAGTTAAAGATATTGCACAAAAAATATGTGAAGAATTCCACCTTGAATTATTCGATGTCAAATATTACAACAAATCCGGAAGATGGTTTTTAGAAATAATAATTGATAATCCTTATGATTACATTAGTACTAAGGATTGTGAAAACGTTTCAAGAAAACTTGAATTTGAATTAGATAAAATTAATATAATACCAAATAAGTATTACTTAACTGTGTCTTCACCTGGTTTAAATAGACCACTTAGAAATGTTAAGGACTTTGAAAGATTCACAGGAAAAAAAGCAAAAATTAAAACAAGGGAAAATACTTATATCGGTTACATAAAAAATGTTGTAGATAATATAATAACATTTGAAACTGACGGAAAGTTTATAGAATTTAAATTTGAAGAAATAAAGAAAGCAAATTTAGAAATAGACATTTAGGAGGGGAAAAGTATGAATTTAGACTTTTTACAAGCTTTAGAACAACTTGAGGAAGAAAAAGGTATAAAAGTTGATGAAATAATTCCCATTATTGAAAAAGCATTAGTAAGTGCTTACAAAAAAGATTTTGGCGGTGAAAAAAACGTCGAAATTACTATTAATAGGCAAACAGGTGAAATTGAACTTTATCAACTTTTAGAAGTAGTTGATAAAGTAGAAAAAGAAACAACACAGATTTCATTAGAAGATGCATTAAAGATAAGCTCTAATGCAAAAATTGGGGATACTATAAGAAAAAGAATCAACGTTAAAAAATTCGGAAGAATTGCAGCACAAACAGCAAAACAAGTATTAATTCAAAGAATTAGAGAGATCGAAAAAGAAAAACAATTTGAAAAATACTCTGAACTTGCTGGAAAAATTACAACAGCTGAAGTTATTAGAATAACAAAAGAATGGGCTGATATAAGAATTGGAAAATTAGAGACTCGACTCCCAAAAAAAGAATGGATTCCTGGTGAAACCATAGAGCCCGCGTCACTTATAAAAGTTTATGTAAAAGACGTAAAAAAAGATAAAAAAGGTCCAAAAATACTTGTAACAAGGATAAATGAAGAGTTTATAAAAGGCCTTTTAGAACTTGAAGTGCCTGAGATAGAGTCTAAAGTAGTTGAGATAGTAAAAATTGTTAGAGAACCAGGTATAAGAACAAAAGTGGCTGTAAAATCAAACAACCCAAAAGTGGATCCTGTAGGTGCGTGTATTGGAGAAGAAGGTGTGAGAATAGCTGCAATACTAAGAGAACTAAAAGGCGAAAAGCTAGATATTATAAAGTGGTCAGACGATCCAAAAGAATTAATTGCTAGTGCTCTTCAGCCTGCAAATGTTGTTGAAGTTGAAATTCTCGATCCAGAAAATAAGGCATCAAGGATAATTGTACCTCCTACCCAATTATCTCTTGCTATTGGAAAAGGCGGACAAAATGCAAGGCTTGCAGCAAAATTAACTGGTTGGAAAATTGACATAAAACCTTTAATGAATGTATAACAAAGGAGGAAAAATATGTATATTGAAACACTAAAAAAAGAATTAAAAAATAAAAAGTATAGAATGACTCCACAAAGGGAATTAGTTTTAAAGGTATTTATGGATAACGAATCTAAACATTTAGGAGCAGAAGATGTGTACAGAATTCTCTTTTCAAATAAACATACCGTTAGCAAAGCAACTGTTTACAGAACAATAGAACTTCTAGTAAGTTTCGGTCTTTTAAAGAAAATAGACTTTGGCGATGGCATATATAGATATGAATTAGCAAAAAAAGAAAAAATGCATCATCATTTTATTTGCAACGTATGTGGGAAGATATATGAAATAGAAGAAAAACATCTTAACTTAATTAAAAAGGAATTAGCAGAAAAAGGGTTTCAATTTGAAGATTTTGACTTCAAAATATATGGAATATGCCCAAAATGTAGCAAAAAGACAAAGAAAAAAAGTTCTAGAAAAAAATAAGCAAAAATACCACCGGGAATTTTTGGCATTTTTGAAAAAAATATAGCAACATTCTCCACAAATATTGTTAAAGGATTAAACAAAGTAAGCAAAAATTCCGAAAAAGTTGTCAAACACAAAAGATCCAAAAAAAATGATACAAATACAACTACAAGTAAAATTTGAAATGGAATAACTAGTAAAAAAGTCCCTAAGATCGAAAAAATATTTACACTTGAAAATAATGCTAAAAATGGTGCACTACCTAAAAAAGCAGAAACTGATTTTAAAAATTTATTTTCAACAAGCAAAATTCCAAGAGTACTAAAAAAACTCATATAAAAAGAAAGAGAAAATGCCAAAGACGGTTCCAAAAACAAAAAAACGATACCAATTAAACACAATATATCAACTTTACTGTACTTTTTATTTTCAAGGACATTTGAAAAAAATAAAAGCAAGAATGCTCTAATTGTTGGCAAGTTTAGTCCTGTAGCAACAACAAATAAAAACGAAAAAATTAGTGCAATATATTTCTGAAAACTAAAACTTGAAAAAAGCAAAACAAGAAACACATAAATTATTGATATGTGAAGACCAGATATGCTAAAAAAATGATATAAACCACTTTCTTTTAAATATTTATCCTTTACCTTTCCACCAAATAATCCATAATATATTTCATTGTAGTTCAAAAGTTTTTTTCTAAAGTTTTCTGACGTTAAATAAATAGTTCTAAAGACTGAAAAATAGGGTGAGACAATCACCCTATTTTTTTCTAACTTTACTTTTGGGTAAGAGAATTTTTCATAATTTATTTCTCCATAATAGTAAACAATATCACCTAAAGGTATTTCTTCATTAACACCTACCAACATTCTTGGAAAAATCCATTTTCCATTGTAATAAACTTTTCCAAAAACAAGTGAATAACTGTCACTTGTTTGAATTACCTTCCCCACAAACTCAAAATCTCCGGAAATATTTATTCCTCCATAAAAATTTATAACTAAAAACAAAAATACTGTGAAAAACAACCGTTTGTTTTTCCAAAATAAGAATGGCAGAAATAAAAATAGTTTGGAAATAGAAAAAATAGGGGCAATTAACGCCCCTATTAAACTTACGAAAAATATTACCAAAAACATTTTATGCACCGTATTTTTCTAATCTTCCTGCATATGCAAGTGCTAATGACATTACATCGACAGCAGGAATAGTTCCCAATGTTCCTCGCGCACATTCAAACTCATTGTATAATTTTGAAAGTCCTTTTCTCGTAAATTTTGAATAAATCATTAATGGAACAGGATGGAAAGAGTGACCTTTCATTGCACATGGTGTTGAATGGTCCCCAGTCACAATTAGAACATCGGGTTTTAATTCTAACAACAATCCAAGATTTTTATCTACTTCTTCAATTACCTTTACTTTTGATTCAAAATTCCCATCTTCACCATATGAATCTGTTTTTTTAACATGAACATAGAAAAAGTCATATTTTTCCCAATTTTCTTTGACTGTTTTAAATTCATCTTCTATTGTTTGTCCCGTTTTTAAAATTTCCATTCCAACCAACTTCGCAAGCCCTTTATACATTGGATATACTGCTATCGCAGCCGGCCTCAGCTTATACACATCACCAAAGCTTGGAAGATTTGGATACTTTGAGAAACCTCTTAATAATGCAAAATTCATTTTTTGCTGATCTTTCAAAACTTCTTTTATCCTATCAATCAATATATTTATTATTTTTTCTGATTTTTTTGAACTTTCATCCAAGGCTTTTGTGTATTTTATTGGTTTTCCCTCTTTTTGAGGATCTGCATCTTCCAATTTATCATATAATCCTTCACCAGTTAGCTTCACAACAAACCTATGCTCTTTTCCAGGATAAAATTTAACTTCAACATCTTCTATTTTATGTATATTTTCATTTAAAATCTCTACTACTTTAGCACTTTCTTCCGATGAAGGCCTTCCTGCCCTTCTATCAACAATTATATCTCCCTCTAAAGTAGCAAAATTTCCCCTTGCAACTAAATCTTTTTCTCCAACTTCCACATCAATACCTAAAGCTTCCAAAATACCCCTACCAATCTGATATTTTAAAGGATCATAACCAAATATTCCTAAATGTCCAGGTCCGCTTCCAGGAGTTATCCCAGGCAATACGGGAATTGTTTGCCCTAAATCACTCTGTTTTGCTAATTCATCTAATTTTGGAGTGTTTGCTTTCTGTAATGGAGTTAAGCCATCTTCACCAGGAATATCTCCAATACCGTCCATAACTAACAATACAATTTTAGAACTATTCGGCGAAATTAACTCATTTAAAATTTGTTGTCTGTCAATCATTTTCTCACCTCCGAGTGTTTTCTAAGATAAATAAACATAGCTATACCAAATATAATCAATATACCACTTATCAATTGAGCAACTCTAATTTTTCCAAAATACAAACTATCCGTTCTCAATGATTCAATCCAAAATCTGTTAATTGAATATAAAACAAAATACAATGCAGTAGTTTCTCCGTTGCTCTTCTTTTTTAAATCATAGTTATAAAGAAAAAGAAATATAATAAAATCAATGACACTTTCATAAAGAAATGTAGGATGAAAATATTCAAAATTTACAAATCCTCTTAGCCTATGCTCGGGTGGTACATACATTTTCCAAGGAAGGTTTGTAGGCCTTCCATAAGCCTCATAATTAAAAAAGTTACCCCATCTTCCCAACGCTTGTCCCAAAGGTAATACACTTGCTAAAAGATCCGTTCCTTGTAAAAAAGTAAAAGAACAATCTTTTTTTATTTTTGTATAAATGTACGTAGATAAAAGCGCCCCAATAATTGCTCCATGAATTGCAAGGCCTCCGTGCCAAATTTTTATTATCTCAGAGGGATATTTAGAATAAAATTCATTCCACATAAAAATCACATAGTAAATTCTTGCTCCTAATATGGAAAAAACAATACCCCAAAACACTGCTTCGTCAAAATGTTCTTCTTTTATATTAAACCTTTTTAACCTTCTTCTCACTAAATAATACGAAAGCACTATCCCCATAACAATCAAAAAACTGTACCATCGTAATTCAAATATCCCAATCTTGAAAATATATCTTTTTAATATTAATTTACCAGAAAACACACTGTTCAAAAACCAAAACATAAAAATAAAAATTCCAACACATAATAGAACTAACTTAATTTTTTTCAACGTTTTTTCCTCCTTTTATCTTTTTCATAAAGATTTTTATACACATAACTCAAATTTGCCAATCTAGATTTAATCTCCTCTGGAAATTCCAAATATCGCCAAAATATTTCCCTAACTTCTTTTTCTAATTTCTGAACACCTTTTGATTCTTTTAGAATCCAAAGAACATAATTTTTTAAAAAATATTCATCTGGTCTTTCTTTTATTTTATTATCCAGCATGTAATTATAAAATTGACCAGTTAACCCTTCTTCCATCCAATGACCAAATGAGAGCTCTTTGGCAGCTTTCCATCTATAATCCCCCAATGCATAAATCACTGATATATCCAAGTTTTTTGGAAACATTGGTATAACCACTCTTCCTCTTCCACTTACAAAGTTTAACCCTTCAAACGGTTCCCAACAAAAACCATAATCACCATATCCTGGAACAAGTATAAAATACGGTAAAAATCTGATATCTACACCTTTTGTATTCTTCAAAAAAACTTTGTAATCAATCTTTTCTATTTTCTCTATCTTTCTTTTAATTACATCCTTAGTTCCTATTTCAGAAACCCCCGTTAAAAATATAGAAGTTAAAACTAAAAATTTATTTCCCAATCTACCTATAGATTTATTTAACATTTGTTTTACAACTAAATGTTCCGTAAATTTGATTTCTTCCTGAGGAAGTTTCTCATCTTTTTGCTTTTCTTTTAAATCGCCAATTTGTTCATATAATATTTCAATTTCTCTATTTAACTGCTTTAACTTTTTTAACCTATCAACAGCCTCGTCTATTAAACCTAAAACAGCTTTATTGTATGGCTTATTCTCATCTTTTATATTATTAACAATCTCCTTAATCTCACTCTCAAGGCGCTTTCTTTTTAAAATCTTTTCTTCGAAAGCTTTTTGAAATGATGTAATATTACTTGATAAAACCTTTCGCCTTTTTTCAACAGTTTCTATGTAACTACTCGGATTCACAATCCCTTTCTTAACAGCAAGTAACCATTCATCAACATAAAAGATATTCTCATCCTGGTTGATGAATGGTATTTCCTTAATCTTTCGAATATCTTCCGAATTTAAATATTTTGGCTCAAGAAGTCCAAATCTTAAAAAAAGTCTCTTTTCAATTTCATAATCTTCTTCGATATTTTCACAAAGATACTCATAAAGCTTCCAAACAGCATTAATAAATTTTCTTTTTGCGTTAGAATTATTAAAATCCTTTTCCAGTTCAACTTTAGCATTAAAAACTTCTTTAGCTAAATCTTTCGGAATACCTTTAATAAGATTTTCAAAATACATAATCCCCTCCTAAATTATTCCCCTATGTTTTACAAAACTATATAAAATTATCCACGTTCCAAACATAACCTTAAGGTATATGAGAATATTCAAAATGGCAATATATGAACTTCCAAATAGTGCAACAATTGATATTAAATAAATCACAATCAAAATCCACTTTTCTATAATTTTTACCTTAAACCTATTAAACATGTACTCAAATTCGTTTATCGTTGTACTTAACGAATATAATAATAAACCCGTCCCTCCAGCAACTCCTGCAGAAAATCCTCCACCAGGTGTTTTATGTCCAAAATACGCTAGATAAAATGATGTAAGAATAACAAAGTAACTTAAAAACTTTAAAAACATTCTAATATGACTTTCGTGTAAAATAATCTCCTTTTTTTCTATAGAATAATTAAACAAAAAAATTCCTAAAGCTGCTAAAGAAAAAACTAAAACTTCAAAAATGGTATCGTACAATCTATTCCTCAAATAAATCTCTGTTACAAAATTATTAACAGCTCCTAAATTTTTAAAATCAACATCATAATCTCCTCTCTGAAACAAAAATAAAAAAAATAGCAATGAGATTAAAATCAAAGACAATACTTTTATCCATGCCATTTTATTTTGAATTCCTCCGTATTAAAAAGATAAATATCACTATAATGAAAATTTTTTGCAATTTTTACCATTTTTTCAGAATTTTTAATAGATGCAACAATCAATGCATCAACCCCCGCCTTAGAAGCTATGTTTACTATGGGAATCCCTAAGTACCTATCACCTATCTTTTTTTCATCATCATCAAAAAAAACAACAACATTAAATCCCCTGTTTAATAGCAATTGCGCCAATGCTCTTCCAACCAATCCCGCACCGTAAATACCTATATTTTTCTTTGATTTTAACTTTAATAGTATATTTTCAAGATGTGATTCAATTTTTATAGACAAGGAAACAACATCGTTAAAAAATGATAATTTTAAATAATAGAGCTCGGAAACACCTTCATCTGTTAAAATATATCTTATTTTTCTCCCTTGGGATTCCACTTTAATTAAACCCAGTTCTTTAAATTCATTTAGATACTTATTTATCAGTGAAGGCACTATTCCTACAATCACAGATAAATCTTTTTGAGAAATATCACTATTTTCTTTTAGTGCTTCCAAAATCAAAAGCTTTCTATACTCAGGAGTTGGCCGAAAAAATTTTAAAGCATCGATCCTTATCATCTTTCTCCCCTCCAAAAAAATTATATCATATAAATTTATCTGAAAATAATGTATAATAAAACTGAAACATATAAAAGGGAGGGGAAATTTTGAAAATCAGAGTTACAATCGTACAATTAAATGCTCACTTAGGTGATTTTGACGGTAATTTAAAGAAAATATACAATGCAATAGATATTGCAGAAAAAAATCAATCTGACTTTGTTGTATTCCCCGAACTTTTTCTTACGGGATATCCACCTGAAGATTTAGTATTGAGAACTTCTTTTTTGAAAAAAAACATAGAGTATATAAACAAAATAGTTTCCTACTCAAAAGACAAAAAAACCGTTATCTTGATTGGATACATAGATGTTGAAGATGATGCGTTTAATTCACTTGCAATAATTCACAATGGAAAATTCCTTGGAAAATATCATAAACACTTACTACCAAACTATAGTGTCTTTGATGAACATAGATATTTCAAATCTGGAAACGAAATTACGATAATAGAGTATAACAACATAAAAATTGGAATAAATATATGTGAAGATATCTGGAGCCCTATAGGTCCTTTACATTATCAGGTGTTAAACGGAACACAATTAATTATAAACTCATCTGCCTCTCCATATTTCTACGGAAAAAGAAAATTAAGAAAAAAATACCTTTCAACAAAATCATACGATTATCACTGCCCAATAGTATATTGTAATCTTGTTGGAGGACAAGATGAAGTTGTTTTTGACGGTGGGAGTATTGTAACCACTTCAGAAGGAAATATTATGTACGAATGTAAACCTTTCGAAGAAGAAATTGTTACCCTAGATATTCCCATTGAAGAAAATCTTAGAACAAACCTCCAAGATCCAAGGAGAAGACATATATCATCAACAAAAATCCCAAATATTAACATTATCAAAATATCAAACAAAATAGAAAGAAAAACCAAAATAAACGTCTCAACTAAAAATTTCAGTTTAAAAAGAGAAGAAGAAATATTCAAAGCAGTAACACTTGGGCTAAGAGATTACATCATTAAAAATGGATTTAAAAAGGTTGTGATAGGTCTTAGCGGAGGAATGGATTCATCATTAGTCGCAGCAATTGCAGTAGAAGCATTAGGTAAAGATAACGTTTTAGGTATACTCATGCCATCAATGTATAGTAGTTCCCATAGCATAGAAGATGCAAAAAATTTAGCGGAAAATTTGGGAATAAAATATTACATAATAAAAATTGAAAATATCTATTACTCATTTGTAAATGAATTAAAAGAAATTTTCTCAAATACCAAAGAAGATATTACAGAAGAAAATTTACAAGCAAGGATAAGAGGTACTATTTTGATGGCTATATCCAATAAATTTGGTCATATTGTACTTGCAACGGGAAATAAAAGTGAAATTGCCACAGGATATTCAACACTTTATGGTGACATGGTAGGTGGATTTTCACCAATAAAAGACGTTTACAAAACCGATGTATATAAAATGGCAAAATGGTACAATAAATTTAAAGGAAAAGAGATTATTCCACAAAATGTATTTGTAAAACCACCAAGTGCAGAATTAAGACCTAATCAAAAAGATCAAGACACATTACCTCCGTATGAAATATTAGATGAAATACTAAAACTTTACATAGAAAAAGAGTTATCTGTGGAAGAAATATCCGAAAAATTCGACAAAGAAACAGTAAAATACGTTGCAAAATTAGTGGACAAAAACGAATATAAAAGAAGACAAGGAGTTATTGGTGTAAAAGTATCAGAGAGATCTTTTGGAAAAGATAGAAGAATGCCAATAACTAGTAAATATAAGGAATGGTGAAATTATGATCTTCCAAGAAGAAATAGTAGGATATTTTGGCGCATTTTTCCAAGTACTTGCTACTATAGTTATTACATCTGGAATAATAAAAGCATTTGTCATTTTCATAAAAGATGCACTATTAAAAAAGGAATCCAATGAAGCAATTAAAGAAAGCAGATTAGAGATTGGTCATTCCTTTTCTTTGGGATTAGGTATACTAATTGGATCGAGTATTCTAAAAACCACCATTGCTCCTAGTTGGAATGATATAGGCCAGCTTGCTGCAATTATTGGAATTAGAACACTTCTGAATTACTTCTTAAGAAAGGACATAAAGGAGATGAACAATAATGATTAAAATAGGAGCCCACATGCCAATTAGTGGAGGTTTTAAAAGAGTACCAAAAGAAACACACGAAATTGGCGGGAATGCTTTTCAAATTTTTCCACATAATCCAAGACAATGGAAGGCAAAACTTCCAAAAGATGATGATGTGGAAATATTCAAAAAAAGGGTAAAAGAATATAATTTAACAGAAGACTCTATGCTCTGTCACAGCGGCTATCTTATAAACATAGCAAGTCCCAAAGAAGAAATCTGGCAAAAATCGCTTGAACTTCTAATTCTTGAAATGAATATCTGCAAAACATTGGGAATAAGATATTTAAATATACACCCTGGAAGCCATTTAAACAGTGGCGTGGAAAAGGGAATAAATCAGATAGTAAAAGCTCTAAATATTGCTATGGAAAAAGAAAAAGAAACCTTTATTCTCTTGGAAAACGTAACAAAAAAAGGTGGAAACATCGGTTCAACCTTAGAAGAATTAAAAATGATAATAGAAATGGTAAAATATCCAGAAAGGATAGGAATAACAATAGATACTTGCCATGCATTTGATGCAGGATATGATATAACCAATAAAGAAAAGCTGGATAAATTTCTCAAAATGATTGACAAATTATTTTCACTTGAAAAGTTAAAATTCATTCATCTGAATGATTCAAAAAATGAACTGGGTTCAAATAAAGATAGACATGAAAATATAGGAAAAGGAAAAATAGGAGTTAAAGGTTTAAAAACATTCTTAACAAATGAAACTATCCAAAAAATCCCATGGATTTTAGAAACCCCAGGAGATAATGAGGTACATAAAAATGATATTAAAGAGGTATTTAACATCTTAGGAGTGAAACAATGACAATAGGTCTATCACTTGCTGCAGGTGGGGTAAAGGGATTCTCACATATTGCAACTTTAAATTTTTTAGAAGAAAATAATATAAAAGTAGATATAATTACCGGTTCTTCTGCCGGAGCAATTGTTGCTGCATTATACGGTCTCTACGGCAACAGTAAAATAGTCTACAAAAAATTTTCAAATGCAGTTGAAAAATTCTTCCCAAATCTAAAAATTTACACGGAAAAGTTAGAAAAATCAAATCTATGGTCCATCTTCCAAAGGGCGTTAGTTCCAATTGATGAGTATTACAAATTTTTTAAATACTTATTTGAAAGAAAAAAATTTAGTGACTTAAAATACAAAATTGGAATTGTTACATTTGACACTTTGGACGGAAACTCCTTACTAATAACCGAAGGATTTTTAGTAGATGCAGTAATGGCAAGTTCATCTGTGCCTGGAGTCTTTTCACCTTTATGGATTGCAGGAACTCAAAATACGGACGGAGGAGTTTTGTCTCCCTCTCCAATAAATGAAGCCATAAAACTCGGAGCTGATTTTGTAATAGCTAGTACCTTTGAAAGAAAACCAAAAACATTCCCAAAAGACCAACTGGAATTAATGTATTATATAGACACTTGGAAAGAAATTGAAATAGAGTATGTTGATTTAGAAAAAGCAAATGTGGTAATATATTATAGGATTCCCTACCATTGGTATCAATTTCATTTATATAAAGAAATTTATGAATCTTCAATAAAATTTTTAAAAGAGAGGAGAGAAGAATTTGACCATCGCTTTTGGTGGTGATTCTATATTGTACCTATCCATTCCCGCATTTTTTAACGCAGCAAATAACTATAACATATTTAATGAATATCATTGCACGGGTTTTTCATGTATCCCTCTTTATTTTTATTTGAAAACGAACTCAAGTAACATGGCATATATTCAAACAAAAAAAATATATCCAGAAATACAAAAAATTTTTCATTTTAAATACGGACTAAATTTATTTGGAATGGTTGAACAACTTAAAACCTTATACAAAGCAACAAAAAGTATGGAGGGGTTCAAATCACAAAAATTATTGATAAACTTTGTAACAAAATATTTCCCAGATGAAAAAATTCCAGAAAAAATGAAAATACACGCATTTAATATTAAAACTTTTAACGATGAAATTTTAAAAGGTAATTTAAGAGAAGCACTAATAAAAACTTTGTCATTTCCTATTGAATTCAGTCCATCTGAAAATTACATTTCTGGAAGTTGGGTTTATGGAATTCCCGAAGCAGATTTTCTAATCTACATAGACTCCAACATAAATTTAGAATTAAAAAATGCAATTGATTATATGATAATTTCAACCATTACAAGAACAAAGGAAATTGCAAAAAAAAGAATAAATTCGGCAAAATATAAAATTGTATACAAAAGTAATTCAAAAAATCCATTTGAAATTTCAACAGAAATACTAAAATTATCGCAGGAATACTTAAGGAGGAACTTTTCATGAAAAAAATTCTACTAATTTTCTTTTTAACACTTTCTCTTTTGATGTTTTCAAAAACTATACACGTATCTTCTGATTACATTGAACCAACAGATTACAAGATAAAATACGAAGGAAACATCGTATTAAAAATTGATGAGGACAATTTAAAACTTTACACTAACAAAATGGTCATAGAAAAAACAAATAATAAATGGAACTCACTGACAACTGAAGATAACGTAAAAATAATATTTGAAAATGGTATTATTGAAGGTGATAATCTAGAATACAACATAGAAGTCCAAAGTGGAATACTTAAAAATGCATCTCTTACAATCCATGATTCAAAAAGTTCTGAAACCATATACATAAAATGTGAAAATCTAAATTTCGACCTTAAAGACAAGACTTTTGAAGGAACAGGAAAAGACAAAAAAATAACAATTATAAAAGGAAGTATTATTGCAAAAGCCTTTAAATTTAACTATAATAGAGCTAAAGGTGAAATAATATTGGAAAAAAATGTTGATTTAAAAGATGATGATAAAAAAATAAAACTTCTCGCCAAAAAAATTATTATTTTCACAGAAACTAATAATATGAAAGGCGAAAATGTCCAAATTGAAATATTGGTGGAGTGAGATATGAAATACACGATAATTTCAGGTCCAACCGCTGTTGGGAAGACTGATTTGATAATAGAAATCTCTACTAAAATTGGTGCTCAAATTATCTCCCTTGACTCTAGACAAATATATAAGTTAATGGATATTGGAACTGCAAAACCTACTAAAGAAGAACAACAAAAAGTTAAACATCACCTAATTGATCACATCTACCCAGATGAATATTACAATGCATTTTATTTTAGGCAAGATGCACTTAAACTAAGAAAGCAACTAACAAAAAAAGGAATCATACCATTGTTTGTTGGAGGAACAGGTCTCTATATTGATGCTTTGGTCAAGGGTTTTTTCGAGGGAGCTCCAAAAGATGAAAATATAAGGAAACATTTAAATAAACTTGAAAAAAAAGAACCTGGGACTTTAAGAACCATGCTCCAAAAATACGACCCAGAATATGCATTGAAAATTCATCCATCAGATATGAAAAGAACCATTAGAGCTTTGGAAGTCTTTTTTAAAACAGGCAAAAAAATATCAGAACTTCAATCTCAAACTAAAATATCTAACAAATACAAAATTATTGTTCTAACACGCAATAGACAAGAGTTATACGAAAGGATAAATACACGTGTCGAAAAAATGATAAAAGCGGGATTAATTGACGAAGTTGAAAAGTTGTTAGAGCTTTATCCAAAAGATATTAACGCATTTCAAACGATTGGTTACAAAGAGCTTATACATTATTTTGAAAACAAATATGACTTAAAAACTGCTATACATCTAATAAAAAGAAACACAAGGCATTTTGCAAGGAGACAATTGATATGGTTAAGAAGATACAAAAATGCCATCTGGATAAACCTTTCAGAAATATCTAGAAGGGAAACTATTGAAAAAATAGAAAAAATCATAAATGAGGTGTAATTATGGAAACACTTTATAGAAAATATAGACCAAAAAAATTCTTAGAATTAGTGGGACAATCTCATGTAAAAAAACTCTTTGTAAATTCGTTAAAAAACAAAGAAATTTCCCATGCATATATATTTGCAGGCCCTAGGGGTACTGGTAAAACAACTGTTGCAAGAATATTAGCAAAATCGCTAAACTGTGAAAACCCTCAAGAGATTGAACCATGCAACATGTGTAATGCGTGTATTTCAATTGATAAAGGAAATTTTATGGATGTATTGGAATTAGATGCAGCTTCAAACAGGGGTATCGACGAGATTAGAAAAATAAGGGAAACTGTAAATTACCATACAGCACAAGGAAAATACAAGGTATATATAATAGATGAAGCACACATGCTTACAAAAGAAGCATTTAACGCTTTGTTAAAAACGTTGGAAGAACCACCGTCAAATGTTGTTTTTATTCTTGCCACTACAAATCCTGAGAAAATACCACAGACAATAATCTCAAGATGTCAGGTTATTGACTTTAAAAACATTTCAAATAAAGACATAATAAAAAGGCTGGAATTTGTATGTGAAAATGAAGGAATTAAGATCTCTCATGAAGCCATTGTGGAAATTTCAAAAAGAGCTAATGGCGGCCTTAGGGATGCTTTAACTATACTTGAGCAAGTTATAAACTCGGCGGGAAAAGACATTAAAATAGAAGATGTAAGGGAAACTTTAGGACTAATACCAGATACGATAATTGAAAAATTATTGGAAAATCTTGAAAACAATGATATTAAAAGCACTCTAAAATTAATAGATGAGGTCTATTACAGTGGAAAAAACTTAGAAATTTTTCTATATCAAACAATTGAAAAATTAATATCACTAGTTGAGGAAAACAACCACAATTATATCCATTTTCTAAAACCAATTTCTGAAATCTTAAAAGATATTAAATATTCAGAAGAAAAAATCACTTTAGTAAAGCTTGGATTTATAAGCCTTTTTGCAACACAACCAATATATATCCAGCCTAAAAACAAAGAAATTTCTCAAAATGATTCCAAAAACGCAGAAAGAAAGGCTGAAAAAATTGAAGAAAAAAATTTCCAGAAACTTTTAGAAGAATTAAAATTGAAAGGTGATCTTTCACTTTTTGTTGGACTTTCTTTTGCAAATATCTTTGAAGATGATGAAAAGATAAAAATTACATTTCCAGATAATAGGAAATTACATTATGAAATTATCAAAGAAAAAAAGGGAGAAATTGAAAAGCTCTACTACGAAAAATTTGGCAAAAGAAAAAATATAGAAATTAGTATTTCTGAATCTCAAGGAGATGATGTACTAGAAAAATTAAAAACACTATTTGGTGAACAATTTAAAATAGAGGAGGATTAACGTGTTAGGATTAAATTTAGAAGAAATTATCTTAAGGGGGAAAAAACTAAGAGCTTCTGATATCCATATTACATCGGATTTTCCTATCATGGTAAGAGTGGATGGAAATTTAGTTTCACTAAAGGATTTTCCAATACCAACAGAACAAGATATTAAAAATACCGTGGAACAACTTTTTTCAGACCTTGGAATATCTCATGGAAAAAAAGAAATAGATTTTTCATTTTCCATGCACGATTTAAGAATAAGGGCAAACTATTACTTTGAAAGAAAAAAGCCTACACTTGCACTAAGACTTATTACTAAAAAAATAAGAACAATTGATGAACTGGGGTTACCACAAATTTTAAAAGAATTTGCAGAAAAAGACCATGGACTCATATTAGTTGCAGGTCCCACTGGAAGCGGAAAATCCACAACTTTAGCAGCAATGGTTGAACATATAAATTCAAGATTTGCAAGCCATATAATAACCATTGAAGATCCAATTGAATACGTTTTTGAATCAAAAAGATCTTTAATACACCAAAGAGAAGTAGGAACCGATACTGAAAGTTTTTACAATGGTTTAAAATATGCCTTAAGACAAGATCCAGATGTAATATTAGTTGGTGAAATGAGGGATTTAGAAACAATTTCTTTAACCCTTACCGCAGCAGAAACAGGTCATTTAGTATTTGCTACAATACACACAAATTCAGCTGCCGCTGCACCTGAAAGAATTATTGATGTTTTTCCAGCATATCAACAAAAACAAATAGCTTTGCAACTTGCAAATACATTAATTGCCGTTATATTCCAAAGACTAGTTCCAAAAAAAGATTTTGGTGTTTTAGCAATCGATGAAATAATGATTGCAACATCGGCCATCAAGAATTTAATTAGAGAAAATAAATTACATCAAATAGAAGGTATAATGCAAACAAGTCAAAAACAAGGAAATATATTATTTGATGATGCATTAATTAACGCATATCTAAATGGTTACATCACAAAAGAAACTGTATTTGAAAATGCTAGAAACGTCGAGGAGGTGTCTAAAAAGATAGGATGGAGAACATTGAGATAGTTACTCAAATTAATGAATGGAGCACAAAAACATTAAAATTTCTGGAAGAAAAACTAAGTTCACAACTTACACCAGAAGAAATTAAAAAATATTCAGAAAAATACTCTAAAATGAAAGAAATTGTTGAGCTTTCAAAAAAATATCTTGAACTTGAAGAGGAAATTGAGTTATGGAAAGAAGAGATGCCAGAAGGTTTTGAAAATGAAATTGAAAAATTAAGCGATCAACAAAGGAAAATAATGCAAGAATTGATTACCTTGGTATTACCCAAAAACGAATATAGTGGAAAAAATGTATTTTTAGAAATTAGGGCTGGAACTGGTGGCGAAGAAGCTGCACTTTTTGCTGCGGATTTACTTAGAATGTATTTAAGATACGTTGAAAAGAAAAATTTCAAAGCAGAAATTGTTGATGAAAATAAAACAGATTTAGGTGGATACAAAGAAGTAGTAGTAAGAATAAAAGGAAAAAATGTTGGTAACCTATTAAAATACGAAAGTGGAGTTCATAGAGTACAAAGAGTCCCAACAACTGAATCTGGCGGTAGAATACATACTTCCACTGCTACTGTTGCTGTCCTTCCTGAAGTATCAAACGTTGAAATTGAAATAAATCCTTCAGACATTAGAATAGATACTTATAGGGCATCGGGAGCTGGTGGACAGTATGTTAACAAAACGGAATCCGCTGTAAGGATAACACACATTCCAACTGGGATTGTTGTTACTTGTCAATCAGAACGCTCTCAATTACAAAATAAAGAACAGGCAATGAATATTCTTAGGGCTAGACTTTACAAATTAAAACTAGAAGAACAAGCAAAAAAAATAAGTTCTAATAGAAAATCTCAAATTGGTACAGGAGAAAGAAGTGAAAAAATTAGAACGTATAATTTCCCACAAAACCGTGTAACTGACCATAGAATAAATTATACATCATACAATCTCCAAGCTGTTTTAGACGGAGAACTCGACGAATTCATAACTCGTCTAATGAGAATAGATATGTTAGAACAAATTGAAAATATACTTAAAGGAGGACAAAACGATGAAAATTAACGTGGTAGACCATCCCCTAATTAAACATAAATTAACACTTATGAGAAAAAAAGATACGGGTCCAAAGGAATTCAGAGAGCTTTTAAAAGAAATAACACTTTTAATAGCCTATGAAGCAACTAGACATATTGAAACATTTGAAACAGAAATTGAAACCCCGCTTGAAAAAACTAAAGGTCACTTTATTAACGATAAAGATGTTGTAATTATTCCTATTCTAAGGGCAGGCCTTGGCATGTCTGATGGAATACTTCAACTACTTCCAAATGCTTCTGTTGGACATATAGGAATATACAGAGATCCAAAAACTTTAGAGGCAGTTGAATACTATGCAAAGTTTCCTAAAATCACAGATAACTCAATTGTATTTGTACTTGATCCAATGTTAGCAACAGGTGTATCATCGATAAAAGCTCTAGAAATAGTTAAGAAAAATGGGGCCAAAAACATTATTTTAGTAACGTTAATAGCATCACCTGAGGGAACGGAAAAAGTTAATATAGAACATCCCGATGTTATTATATATACCGCTTCATTAGACAAAAAATTAAATTCTAAAGGCTATATTCTTCCTGGACTTGGAGATGCGGGAGATAGACTTTTTAGAACAAAATAGGAGGGGTCAATTTGAACGTTGAAACTTTCAACATTAAAGACTTGGAAAAGAAAACAATAAAAGAGTTGTACAAGCTTGCAAAAGAATATGATATAGCCAGATATACTTCTATGAGAAAGCAAGATTTAATATTTGCCATACTTGAAGCTAGAGCTCAATCAGAAGGCTATTTCTTTGGTGAGGGTGTGTTAGAAGTTCATCCAGATGGATTTGGTTTTTTGCGAAATATGGAAAGTATGTTACCAAGCTCAAAAGATATTTACATCTCAAATTCTCAAATAAGAAAATTCAATCTTAACACCGGTGACATTATATCTGGAGTTATTCGTCCTCCAAAAGAAGGAGAAAGATTTTTTGCTATGATAAAAATTGAAGCAATTAACTATAAAGACCCCGAACTTGCAAACGAAAGAGTTAACTTTGAAAATCTTACTCCTTGTTATCCGGATACCCGATATATACTTGAAACTGATACTAATACCTTATCAACGAGAATTATAGATTTGTTCTCACCTATTGGCAAAGGACAAAGAGGCATGATCGTAGCACCACCAAAAGCTGGAAAAACAACTATTTTAAAGGAAATAGCAAATGGTATAGCAAAAAATTATCCTGATACCGTTAGAATAGTACTTCTAATTGATGAAAGACCAGAAGAAGTAACCGATATCAAAGAATCTGTAGATGCAAAGGTTATAGCCGCACCATTTGACATGCCACCAGATAAACAAATTAAAAAAGCAGAGTTAACACTTGAAATGGCAAAAAGACTTGTAGAGTACGGACATGATGTCGTAATACTCTTAGACAGTTTAACTAGACTTGCAAGAGTTTACAATATTAACGTACCTCCAAGTGGTAAATTACTAAGTGGTGGCGTTGATCCTGCAGCTTTGTATAAACCAAAACACTTTTTTGGTGCAGCAAGAAATATCAAAGAAGGTGGTAGTTTAACAATTATCGCAACTTCTTTAATTGAAACTGGGTCTAAAATGGATGAGGTAATATTTGAAGAATTTAAAGGAACAGGAAACATGGAGCTTGTTCTTTCAAGGCAACTTGCAAATAAAAGAATATTTCCTGCTATTAACATTACATTATCTGGCACAAGAAAAGAAGAACTTTTATTTTCACCTGAAAACATGAAAAAAATCTGGCTTTTGAGAAAAATGCTATCTTCTATGGATGAAGAAGAAGGATTGCGATTGATTATCACCAAATTAAAAGAAACAAAATCAAATGACGATTTTTTAGCACTAATAGATTCCCAGAAAGGAAGTTAAAATGAAAAAGTATTTACTTATTTTCTTACTTTTGATATTTACCATTTCTTTTTCATTTGTAAAAGAAGCTATTGAATATTATGAAGCTGGCATTAATGCTTATCAACAAGATAATTACCAAAAAGCTCTAGAATATTTTGAAAAAGCTTTGGTTTTAGATCCTTCAATCGAAGGATATGATGCTTCGTTAAAATTCAAAGCTGGTATATGTGCTTTCATGATTGGAAATTATGATAAAGCAAAAGCATATCTATCAAGCTATACAGACAATCCGATAGTTAATAAATTAATTGAGAATATACAAAAAAATTCTACAGAAACATCTGAATGGAAAAATTGGATACAAAAATATCACCCAGTTGAGGTTCCAGCTACAACAACTACAGAAGCTAAAAGTAATTTTAAATTTATTTTGTTTTTAACCACTTTCACTATTTCTTTCTCTATACTTTTATTTATGGAAATGAGAGTTTGGAAAGCAAAAAAGCAAATCCCTTCGCAAGAAATTGATAAACCGGAAACGCCAAAAACCTCTAGTATTATATTTGAAAATTCAGAAGAGTTTTTCCCTGAAAGTGCAAAAGCTACTATAAATTTTGAAGACCTGTTAAACAAAGATTTATCATTTCTTTCAGAATTTTTTGATGAAAAAAGTTCTGAAGAAAAAATTTCCCAGCCAAAAGAGGAATACTATACTGCAGAGGATAAAAATCCCAAAAAAGTGGAACAGGAAATAACAGTTGAATCTGAAAAAAACGCAGAAGAAAATCTAGAAGAAATTCTAGAAGAAATTAACGAATTAGAAGAAATTGTTTCCTCATCTAAGGAAGATAAAAACACTGTTGAAAGCTCTCTAATTGAACAAATTGAAAATATTAAAGTTGAAAAAGAAGAAGAAGAAATACCTATTGAAAGAATTGAAGAATTTTCAAATCTTTCTTCTGAAGAAGCATTAAATTTGTTAGATGAAAAGGACGAACTTGACGAAATTGACCAAAAGATAATAACAGTCCAATTAAAAAATTTTATGCTAAATCTCGAAGAAACGAGGTGAGGAATATAAGGAAATTTATACTTTTAATTATGTTAGCATACACCATATCTTTTGCTGGTATTTTTAACTTTGTAAAAGAAATAGCTGGAAAAAGGGATTTTTACATAGACACTTCAATATATTTTGATGTCTATAATAATGAAAATAAAAATCTAAAAAGTAATATTTCATTTGAAGCAACTATAGTAAATTTAGAAAAATATGACATTATATTAAAATCTCCGAACTTTTTAAATAATATTTCCATCGAAGCTAATTTGCTTAACTCCGCTACTTACTACAGATATAACAATTATACAATTTCAAATATCTCAGACTTTGATATAACTTTAATATACGAGATTATTAAAACTATTTCAAGTTTTCTTTCATCTAACCTTTTTACAATTTTTGATAAAAATGACAAACTATCACTAATTCCTGCAGGATATTCTTTTCTGAAAAGACTTGGTCTAGAACCAACAAAAATAACCGTAAGCTTTAACGGTGCTACCATTAAACAGATTCTTTTTTCCACTGATAACAGCACTGAAAGCATTTTAATAAAATTCAACAAATTTAAAATATTAAAGGAGGATTTTTAATGAAAAAATTACTTTTACTCATCTTCCTTTTCTTTTCTGTATTGATACTCTCAAGTTCTATCAAGTTTGGAATGGGATGGTCATTTGGAAATTCTTATCAAATACTTTTGGGGTATTCTAGTGATTATCTAAACTTCGATTGGCTTTTTAATCCTTCAGACAATTATAAACATAAAATATACGTTGACGCTTTTTTCTGGAAAATTGAAAATTTGAGCTTTTATCCTATGTTATTTGTATACAATGCCAAGAACCTTTCTTTTACACAATTTGAAGGGGGAATAAAATTAACTTTTTCACAAGAAAGATTTCTTATTTCTCTATCGGTAACTTATCCATTTAATTATGAAGAGACTTCTCTCAGTAACTTATTACATTTATCAGCTAAATACATTGTTCCTCCACCAGAACCACATAAAAAGTGGAAAGATGATTTATTCTTAATTATCAATTATGATAAACAACAACTGTTCTTAGGTATTGGACTTGCAGAACACTTTTAATGGGGGTAATTTATGGAAATTGTAAAAAAAGTCTCAGACATTGATTTTAAAAAACTCATTGATAAAGGATACAATTTTTTTATTTTTGACTTTGACAATACGATAAATCTTTGGAAAAAAGAAGAAATTCCAGAAGAGATAGCTAAAATTTTTAAGTTTTTATTTCAAAACAATTCAAAGATTCTTATTGTCTCTAATGGGAAACCAAGAATACTCAATTTTTCTGTTGAGACTTTATGGCTTGCTAAAAAACCTTTACCATTTAAATTCTTAAGGTATATACATAAAAAATATGGTAATATGAAATTTAACTTTGTAATAATAGGAGATCAGCTTTTTACAGATATGTTATTTGGTGTTTTTATTAATGCATATAGAATAAAAATAGAACCTATTGATACTTCTCATGAGTTCTTTATAACTAAAATACTTAGAAAATTTGAAAAAATACTCTTGAAATTTCTCAAACATATGATATAATCTTTAGCGGAGGCGTGTTCCGAATTGGCTAAGGGGCCGGTCTTGAAAACCGGTGGGGGTTACACCCCCGTGTGGGTTCGAGTCCCACCGCCTCCGCCAAGTAAAAAGGCAGCTGTTAAGCTGCCTTTTTTTTATTAACCAATTTTGAAAAATTTCTTGTTATTATTCTTCTTTATTTTATTCTACAATGAAACATTATCGGCTTTAAAAAATAGATAAAGACAAATTCTAAACAAAAAATCCAACATGATAAAAAAACGGCTTCAGTATAGTACCGAAGCCGTTCTATTTAGTTCGTAATTTTATCCTAATGCCCTTGGATCAAATGCATCTCTTAATCCGTCACCTACAAAATTAAATGCCAAAACTGTTACAAATATAAAGATACCTGGGATCAATAACCATGGTGCACTCTGCAAAACGTAAATATCTTGAGCTCTAGCCATCATTAATCCCCAAGATGCAGAAGGCTCTCTAATTCCAAGTCCCAAGAATGATAATCCTGCTTCACCTAAAATATATCCTGGAATTGCTAATGTTGATGTAACTATCATATATGTCATTGTATTTGGAATAACATGCCTCCAAAGGATTTTTCTATCTGGATATCCCAATGCATACGCCGCTTCAACAAATTCATTTCTCTTTATGGACAATACCATACCCCTTATTATCCTTGCACGTCCTGCCCATCCAATAAATGAAAGTATAAATATAAGCAAAATATAAACTTGTGATGATGGTATATCAAGTGGTAAGAGTGATCTCAATAATATTAACAGATAAAATCCCGGAATTGCCATTATTATCTCAGTAAACCTCATTAACAATTCATCGGCAATTCCACCATAATATCCCGCTATTCCACCAAAGAATAACGAGAGTGTTAATGTAATTGCCAATCCAATAAAACCAATTGACAGTGAAATTCTAGATGCAAATATTAACCTTGTCCATACATCTCTACCAAATTGATCTCCACCCATTATATATAACCTTACAAATTCATTATTATCGTAATTATCAACACCATATAAATGATATTTTAGCGGAATAATCCATAAAATATAACCTACTCTACCATAATCCTTTTTCTTTGGTCCCCAACTCTTTACAAACCATTTTACAGGATAGTATTTATAATCATAATCTCTTATCTTCAAATCTTTTCCAAATAAAATATGTTTCTTCCCATTTTCATCTTCATACTTTATATAATTTATGGTATATCTCATTCCTACCTTATCAATTTCCCTTTCATCTGCTATACCAAGTCTAAAACCATACTTTCCAAATAAAACACTTTTTGCAGTTGCACTTTCATTCTCATTAAATGCTTCTCCTTTTGCTAAGATATCATCGTTTATACCTTTCACCAAGTAACGTGTTTTTTCGCTTGAGGATGAAGCCTTTTTCCATTCGTTATTTATAAACGCAAAATCTTCAACTTTTAAGGTAAACTCCAATGAATTTACTTTGATTACCTTTCCTTCAAAATTTTTTCTTGGCAAATATTTCGCATCATTCATAACCAAAGTTAAAAGTTCACCTTTGTACTCAACAGTTAATCTACTTGGAAAAATTAATTCTTTTGTTTTTCGAGTAAAATCCAATTTATCCACATAGCTTGTATATGGCAATACATGTAATCCTACCTTTTTTTCAAAATCCCCCACCTTGTATAATGATGTAACACTAGTTGGAGGTGCATAGGAGTGTTTCAAGCTTTGATCAAATGGGTTATACGGTGCCAAAAAATCAGCTGCAAACATCATGATATACAACACAATCAATGTCCATAAACCAACCATTGCAAGTTTATTTTTCTTGAAAGCACGCCACATTAATTGACCTCTTGAAAGATATACTTCCTCAAAATCTATATTTTCAGTTTCATTGTTTTTCTTTTTAATCTTTTCTTTTTTAGCCATCAACTACTACCTCCTATTCCAACCTAATTCTCGGATCAACTGCTGCTAGCAATATGTCACCTATCAAGTTACCGACTACCAACATGATAACACTTATCACCGTACTTGCCATTACAACATACATATCTTGTTGTTGTAATGCTTGGTATACAAGTCTTCCAAGTCCTGGCCACGAGAAAATCGTTTCGGTAATAACAGCTCCACCAAGGAGTGATGACAAACTAAAACCAAACATTGTAATTAGTGGGTTTATTGCATTCCTAACTGCATGCTTGAATATCACAACCCTTTCTGGCATACCTTTTGCCCTTGCAAATTCAACATAATCCTCATTCAAAACATCCAATAAGCTTCCACGCATATATCTCATTAAGCCTGCAAATCCACCAAACGTTAATGTAAATGCGGGAAGTTGCATATGCCAGAAAATATCTTTAAACCCTTGCCATACCGTCATGCTCTTGTGGTTAACATCGTACATACCTGCAACTGGGAGCCATCCAGTTTTTGCTGCCATATAAAGTAGTAATAATGCTAAGAAAAAGCCTGGAATTGCGATTCCCGTAAACGCAATTACCGTTAAGAATTTATCCCAAAAGGAATATTTTTTTAACGCTGAAACTATTCCCAATACTATACCCACAATCCAAGAAATCACAAAGGAATAAAGTGACAAAATTAAAGTAGCAAGAACTCTTTCGCCAATTAAATCCATAACAGGTCTTCTATAGTAAAAAGAATATCCGAAATCACCTTTGAAAATTCCCTTCAACCATAAAAAATACTGTGTCATAACAGGTTTATCAAGACCATACTGTTTTTCAAGAGCTTGAATAAATTCTTTTGAAACAGTTGGGTCAATTCTATACTGATCTAAAAAATCACCTGGGGCTGCTTGCATAATTAAAAACACTAACAGCGAAATAATAAGAAGTTCAGGAATCAAAATTATTAATCTCCGTGCTATATACCTTAGCAATCTCAGTCACCTCGCTTTTAAATTTGGATAAAAGGCAGGCGCAGGACGCGCCTGCAAAATCATTATTTCTTCCATTCCTCATAAATGTTCCACGTCATTCCACCAAGTGGACCTATCTTCACATTTTTCAAGTTTGCCTTGTAAGCATATAGTCTCAATGTATTAACCGTGTAAATTAATGGTAAGTGTTCGGATACTAATTGTTGGAATCTAGCAAAGTAGTCTTTTACAATATCTTCATCCAATATTGCTACATTTTCTTTAAATATCTTATCAATTTCAAGCTCCCAATCTGACAAGTAGTAATCATTTGCATCAACATATTCTGCAACTTCTGGTGAATAGTTCCAGAAATGTAATCCTCCGTCAATTTTCCATGTGTTTGCTCCACCTTGTGGTTCATCACTACCAGTTATACCAATAATTACTGCCTCCCAATCACCTGTATTCAACAATTTTTGTACCAAAGTATTGAAATCGATTGGTGTAAATGTTACATCCATTCCAAGTTTCTTCAAAGCATCTTGAATAATATTTGCAGCACCCTCTCTCACTCTGTTCCCTGCATTTGTTGTAAGTAAGAATTTAACTGGATTTCCATCTTCGTCGATAAGTTGTCCATTTTCGTCCCAACTAAAGCCGCCCATTTCAAGCATTGCTCTTGCAAGGTCAAGATCGAATTCATATTTTGTTACTACATCTTCATTGTAATATGGGGAACTCATTGATACTGGTGACCATTGTGGAATTGCAAGACCGTTGTAAAGAGTATCGATAATTGATTGTTTGTCTATAGCATGTGCAACAGCTTTTCTAAAATATTCGTTTCTAAACCATTTTCTTTTTACCGGATCTGGTGTATTCCAATTAAATGTGATAAATAGTGTACCATAAGCTGGTCCTGCTGTTGTAACTACGATATTTAATTCCTTCTCTTTTTCTTTTAATTCTGCAAATTCCGTTCCTCTTGGTACATATACATCAATTTCTCCATTTTCAAATGCAAGTCTCATTGCATCTTGATTGGAAATAATTTTATAAATTACTTCATCAAAATATGGTAGTTGATTGCCATTTGCATCTTTTTTCCAATAGTATGGATTTTTTACAAACCTTACGTATTGGTCTGGAACATACTCTACAGGAATATATGGACCAAGCCCCACAATTTTCCCTTCGTTAATAGCTTCAACTGTCCAAAATTCCTGGAATGTACCGTTTTTAACGTATTCTTCAGCAATATGTTTTGGGAATATATACATCCCACCTAAATATCTAAACGCAAGTCTAAATGGTTCTGGGTAGTACATCCTTACTGTGTAATCGTCAATTTTTTCGGCCTTTGGTAAATATCCATTTGTACTCTTTAAAATATCTTGCATAGAACTTGGAATATCTGGATTTGTATAAATATCATTTAAAGTAAATACTACATCATCTGCTGTTAAAGGGTTACCATCACTGAACTTTACACCTTTTCTAATGTGCCAAATAATTTCCATACCACCATCTGCTGTAAGCCTTGGACCTTCCCAGTTTTCAGCAATAGCAGGATAGAACTTCATATCTACACCATGTCTTTCAATCAATGTACCTCCATATCCCATAAACATATCAATAACATCGGTAGAACTAGTTTCTTTAGCAGCCACATCATTTACAGTTTTTGGACCACTTAATGTTCCCAACACAAACTGACCACCTGGTTTACCGTTAGCATCTGCCCCAATATATGGAAGTTGAGCAGCAAAAGATAATACCACTGCAAGTACAACCAAAAATACGGCAAGTTTCTTCATAAACTCACACCCCCTCTTTTTCTACCAGGTAACATGATACCTGGTGATTTTCAGAAACTTTATACATCTTTGGATATTCTTTTTCACACTTTTCCGTCTTATACGGACATCTTGGATGGAAGAAACAACCACTTGGCCTTGCAATTGGACTCGGAACATTTCCACTTAATATAATTTTCTTTCTACTTTTTTCTACCTTTGGATCAGGAATTGGTGATGCTGACAACAAAGCTTTTGTATATGGATGTATTGGATTTTCAAATACCTCATCTACGTCTCCAATTTCAACGATTCTACCCAAATACATAACCGCCACTTTATCACTAATAAACCTAACTAAAGACAAGTCGTGAGAAATAAATATATAAGTTAAATTCAACTCTTCTTGAAATTTCAAAAATAGATTTATAATTTGTGCCTGAACAGAAACATCTAAAGCAGAAGTTGGTTCATCCAAGAACAAAATCTCTGGTCCTACAGAAAGTGCCCTAGCAATCGCAATTCTCTGTTTTTGTCCTCCACTAAATTGGTGAGGATATCTATCCATGTGATACGGCTTTAATCCGACCATTCTCAATACCTCAACTGCTCTATCATAAGCTTCATTTTTATCTTTCACTATTTTATGAAACAACAACGGTTCAGTTAATATTTGACCAATAGTCATCCTTGGATTCAACGAACCTATTGGATTTTGGAAAACTATTTGCATTTTCCTCCTGAATGGAAGTAATTCTTTTCTACTAAGTTTTGAAATATCCTTTCCAAAAATTTCTATTCTTCCACTTGTAGGATCTATTAATCTCAACATTGTTCTTGCTGTGGTTGTTTTACCACACCCAGATTCCCCAACCAGGGCAAACGTTTCTTTTTTGTGAACTTCAAAAGATACATCATCAACCGCCTTAACATCCCCTACGTGTTTCTTTACAAGAAATCCTTTTGTAATTGGAAAATACTTTTTCAAATTCTGTATTTTTATTATGGGATTAGTTTTTACTGCTTCATTCATTTTTCATCGCCTCCGATTCTTTCTTATCTAATACCGGATTAAAACATCTCACAAAATGCCCTGGTTCAATTTCAGTAAGTTCTGGTAATTCTTTCGAACATTTATCAAGCCTTCTTGGACATCTTGGAGCAAATGGACAGACATTAGGAACATCTATCATTCTCGGAGGTTGACCAGGAATTGCTTCTAACTTATCTTGTTTCTTATCTAATCTTGGAATTGCACGTAATAACATGTGAGTATATGGATGGAATGGCTTGTAGAAAATATCTTCCGCACTTGCAATTTCCATTTGTCTACTTCCATACATCACTATTATTCTATCAGCCATTGAAGCAATAACACCTAAATCATGAGTAATAAATAACAAACCTGTTCTAAATTCTTTTTGCAATTCTTTCATTAATTCAAGAATCTGAGCCTGAATTGTAACATCTAAAGCCGTTGTAGGCTCATCTGCAATCAACACTTTCGGATTACAAGATAAAGCAATTGCAATAATTGCACGCTGTCTCATTCCACCACTAAACTCAAACGGATATGCAAACATTCTTTTTTCAGGTTCTGGAATCTGAACTTTTCTAAGCATTTCAATCCCAATTTCCCAAGCGGTTTTCCTATCGACATCCTGATGTCTAACTATTGTTTCGGTTAACTGATCTCCAATAGTATAAAGGGGATTTAATGATGTTAGAGGATCTTGGAATATCATACTAATTTCTTTTCCTCTTATTTTCGACATCTCATCTCTTGATAATTTTAAAATATCTTCCTCTTTTCCTCTTCCTCTATAAATAATCTCCCCCGAAACAATTTTACCTGGCTTGTGAATAAGCCTCATAATAGATTTTACCGTAACACTCTTCCCAGAACCAGTTTCACCAACTATTCCAACTACTTCATCTTCATACAAATCAAAAGAAACATCGTTAACAGCTTTTACAACGCCCTCTTCCATATAAAACCATGTGTGTAAGTTTTTTACTGATAGTATAGGTTCCAAAAGGTTTCACCTCTCTTAACTAGTTTTTTTCATCGGCTATTATCTCCAAACTATCCAAAATCGGATCATATCTTCCAATAAATTCCCTTTCATTATTAGATATTTTGTAAATATTTGCTCGCGTAACAAAATATTCATCTTCAAATAAGGTATAATCACCTTTAACAATATCCAAAATTGTTCGGAAGACAAACATTTCTAACTTTCCATAATCTGCTGGCAATATCATTATAGTTATACCACAACTTGTTTCAAATGTAAAGTGTTTGTAAAAATAAGCATTAACATAGTAAAAGTTGTTATTTTCTTTTAAATACTCACATTTTTCATCAAACAGCATTTTCATAACTTCTTTAATAGTATGATCACTATAGTACAATCTAAAACTCAAACCATTAGATAAAGCTACAATTAATTTGTCAAAATCAATAACAATATTTGCTTTATCTAAGTCTACCAATTCGTAATTTATTCCATTACTAGTTAAATAATCTAGAAATTTCGATACATAATAATTTTCACCGCTTATATATATCTTCTTTGAGGAATTAAAATTGAAAAAAAACGCAATAATTGTGATTACAATAATGATAAAAATAAAATACCAATTTCTTCTAATATTATCATCCTCCCGCTTGTGTTTTACAAATATTTAGGATATCATAATATTCCTTAAAATCAAGTTTCATTAAAAGTAAAAAAACAGAATTTTTGACAACTAACAGGAATAATGTTAAAATATTACTTGGTGCCGTGCTAAGCGGGGGGTTGGTGGTCCCCTGTACCTGAAATCCACCTAGCAGGGCTGAATTCCCCTACCGAGGTGTTCGGGGTCTGAAAACGGTTTTCACTAGGGCGTTGAAGATCGAGTCCCACGCAACAACTACCTGTGAACCGGGTCAGGTCCGGAAGGAAGCAGCCCTAAGCAGGCAAGTGTGTGCCGTGGGAGTGCTCGATCTGAGCTTGGGGTGAAAATACGCTCGGGTCCCGAACCATCGAAGCAGGGGTGCACGGCACCTTTTTATTTTACAAATTGCACTTCATATAGCTTATAATATACTCCTTTTTTCTTCATTAATTCTTCATGAGTTCCACTTTCAACCAATTCTCCGTTATGTACAACATAAATAACATCGGCACTCACAACTGTAGCAAGTCTATGCGCTATCATTACCACTGTCTTCTTTTGAGATAATTCCCTTACAGCTTTTTGTATTCTCTCCTCAGTTTGGACATCTATATTGCTTGTTGCTTCATCCAAAATAAATATTTTCGCATCAAAAAGTACAGAACGTGCAAGCGCAATCAACTGCCTTTCTCCTGCAGAAATGCCTTTCCCTCTTTCTATTATCTTTGTATTTAAACCCTCAGGTAATCTTTCAATTAAATCCCACACATAAACCCCTTTTAATGCATCAATAACCTTTTCCTCAGAAATTTCATCATGAAATAACCTTACATTATCTAATAAAGTACCTGAAAATAGAACAACATCCTGTGGAACTGCCGAAATATTTTTCCTCAAACAGTGTATATTATAGTTTTCCAAATTCACACCATCTATCAATATCTCTCCTTTTTGTATCCTATACATTCCATTTACCAAATTCATTATTGAAGTCTTACCTGCGCCAGTCTCCCCAACAACTGCTATCAATTTTCCAGGTTCAAATTTTAGGTTTATATCTTTTAAAATCCATCTGTCTTTTGTATATCTAAACCAAACATTTTTAAACTCCACAACTCCTTTCTCAATAACCTTTTTCCCATCTTCTTTTCCAAAATGTTCTTCATTTTCATCCATTAGAGTAAATATCTTTTCTGCACTAGCAGTGGTATTTTGGATAACATCATATTTTTCAGACAAATCTTCAAGAGGTTTCATAAATAATTCTAAATATGCAACAAATGCATATAAATCTCCGAAATTTAAAGTTTTTGCAATTATATACTTTGCTCCCATCCATATTATTGCAGCAATTGCCAATCTATATAAAGTACTTACTGTAGGCCTAAAAACTGCAAAGACATACATTTGCTTTATTCTTGCATCATATAAGGACTTATTTACCTTATCAAACTCTCTTCTTTCAAAATCTTCAGCGTTAAAAAGCTTCACAACTGGCATCCCAGCAATATGTTCCGCAAGATATGCATTTACTTTAGAAATATTCGTTCTAACCGCCCTGTAAGCTTTTAGGTCAAAATACCTAAATAAAAGCATAGCAACTATTAAAACAGGAAATACAAAAGAAATGTTTACAAATAAACTTTTACTAACCTTTAACATCATTATTATTACTCCTGTTAGCAAGAATACATCGTTAAATACACTAGTTACAACAGATGTAAAGAACTCCATTACATTTTGCGTATCATTTGCTATTCTTGTAGTTATCTGTCCACTTGGATGATTATCAAAAAATGACATGGGAAGCCTTAAAACATGACGATATAAATCTTTCCTAATATCATAAACTATTTTTCCCCCAAGAAATGTTGTAATGATTATAGAAACATATTCCAAAACAAAAATAGCAGTAGTGGAAAGCAAAAAATAGACCGCCATTTTAAAAATTCCTGAAAATCTCTCTTGAGTTGATAAATTTTCGTTTGTAATATAATTATTAACAGCTGATCTAACAATCTGCGGTGGTAGAAGAGTCACAAAAGTAAGTGATATCACCACCACAATAGCTAAAATAAACCAAAACTTATACGGTTTTGCATATTTTAACAAACGCATTATCAAATTCATAAAATCTCCCCTTAATATTTATTTTTCCAAATCTCAGATACCCTAATACATATTTTTTTCAAAAACTGATCGTCCCTTAAATCAAATGGAGAAATATAATGACTATCTATATCTAATTCACCAATAACTTCACTATTATTAAAAATAGGAACCACTATCTCACTTTTTACCTTTGGGCTACAAGAAAGATAATTTGTTTCCTTTGAAACATCCTGGACAATAAATGTTCTTTTTAAATTTGCAGCTTGGCCACATATACCCTCTCCGATTTTTATCTTTACATGTTCAGTCGGCTCGCCAACAAAATCGTATAATTCAAGTAATCCTTCATCATTTATCATATAAAAACCTACCCAATTATAGTATGGGATCTTATCATACAAAATTTCACATGCTTTTCTCATATAACTTTCATCGTCAACACTATTTAATTCCATTAAAATCTCTTCGAAAATTTCATCCTTATCGTAAAAATTTCCTTCTTTTTCTCCATTTTTAAAATGTACTACAGACTGAAAAACTGCATCGGAAATTTTATCTATCTTATTTTTTAACCATAGCGAATATATATTTTCAAAAATAATACTAGTATCTTTTCTTTCCATGACAATCCAATCAATTTCTTTTGGATAGAATCCCAAAAATACAATAAAATCTTCTTTTTGTAATTCAAATTCATTTGAATGTTCTCTAATCTTCGTTGCCACACTATCCTTATTATTAGCTAAAACTCTAAAATCATTTAAAAACTTATCTAATTTTCTTCTCTCCAAATTTTCAAAATCCGGCTTTCCAAATTTTTCCTCTAGCTTTTTTAATACCTTAAATCTATTCTTTAAATCATCCCAAACAGTTTGCCACTGTGATTTATCATATTTTAAAATCTCCAATAATTCTTCCACATGATTTTCCACAATGTTTCTCATAAATCCTCCCCCTTTTCTTCTTCTATTAATTCATATTCTTTATCACTTAAAACTTTAACCTTAATATGCCTATTTTTCAAAAAAATATCCAAAATATCTCCCATCTTCACCTCAGAAGAAGGCTTAAGTACATATCCATTTCTAAAAACTTTTCCATTTTTTGCAATTTGTTGTGCAATTGTCCTACGTTTAATAATTCTACTTTCCTTTAAAAATTTATCCAATCTCAAAATCTCACCCCTAAAAATTATACCATAAATAGTTCGTAGTGCTAAAAAAAAAAATGACCCCTTTCGGGGCCATTCAATCTTTCGTTAATTTGTTGAAGTTGCATTTTTCATAAATTCCAATTCATTAAACGCCGCATCAAAATCCATATAATCTGGTGTAGCATCTTTTAACTTTTCTAAATATCTTGAAGCAGTTGTTGCATCTTTTAACATCTTGTTTATTTCATATAAGTTATACAACACTTCTGCTTTTTGGTCTAATGTAATATCTGTCGCTTCCGATAATGTTGTAAAACCTCTATACAAATCAATGAAATCATTCATTATATTTTGAATCATACCATATTCAATATAAGGTTTAATTTTAGAATAAAGCATCGTATAATAATTATACATTATATCTTTCCTGTCCGGAAAACTTTCCCTCATCTTCTTGACTGCTACAAAAGAATCGGGGTAATCTTTGTATACACTTTCTAACACAATTTTTGCTTCTTTTTCAGCATCTTGTAAAATATCATTATTTACCAAAGAAGCATCTGAAGAAATTTTATCAACCAATACCACAAATGCCGCTTTTATTTCCGATGGAATATCATCTTTTACCGTGTCGGTATTAAAATCAAAAATCATTTCATTTAGTTTTTTGTAAACATTCAACAAACTTGTACCAGAATTTGTCAATACATCGTTCCATACCTGATATATTTCACTATTAATTACTGAACCTATGTTTTCTTCATTTTTAAACTTTTCCATCTCTGCCCTAAACCTATCACCTTGAAGTTGACTCATCACCTCTTGATAACCTTTTGAAAGTGAAAACTTTTCAAAGGTGTCAACACTAGTAAAACTATTCACCTTAAACACGAAATAATTACTTCCTAATGGAACAGGACCAACCAAAGTATTTGTGCTTGAGAAAATAACATCTTCAAATTCCTGTGCAATTATTCCTCTCCTAAAATTTGGATAATTTTGCACAGATAGTCCTAAATCAGTAGCAGCTTGATCAAAACCTTTTATAAGAGCTTGATTAATAAAATTATTCGCACTTGCCTGATTAGAAAAACTTACAAAATCAACATCTGCAGTATCATATTTAACTATTAGGTCATCTCTGTTTTCTTCGTAATAATCTTTCATTTCACTCTCATCAATTTTTGCTACCTTTTTCCTTACTTTATTTATAGTAAGATATCTAATAATATCTGGTTCTATACTTTTTTTGTAATTTTCTATTCCTCCAAATTTTTGATTTACGTAATTTAGCAATTTCTCATTTTCTTCAACCTTTTTCACTTGTTCCTCAATAGCTGAATCTATTTCTGTCTTTTCGGGCTTAATATTATTAACTTCTGCATAGTATAAAACTGTTTTTGTATCAATCAAATCGTTTAAAAGTGAAGTCTTTAGCATTGGTTCTTCAAATATGGGATCAACCTCTGTTATCTGATAATATGTTAGTGCCTGACTATATGATTGTTCTAAATCCCAAGGAAAAATCCAAAAATCAGATGCTAACGCCGTTCCATCTTTGGTTAAATAAGCAACAGTATCATCCAAGGAATATTCCACTTTACTTTTTCTTGAATAAAAATAAGAAGTTAAAGACCATATAACAATACCTGCCACAAAAGCAATAGCTATCGTCCATATTATTGCACCATGCGCTTTTTCAAACCATTTTCTCATTCTTGCGAACCCCCTTCTATATCTAGCTCTTCTTCTTCAAAAGATTTTAGCCTTACCAACGGAAATGCTATAACATCCCTAATTGTAGCTGAATTTGTAAGTAACATTACTAACCTATCAATGCCTATCCCTAACCCACCAGTTGGTGGCATACCATACTCCAAAGCCCTAACAAAATCCCTATCCATCATTTGAGCTTCTTCATCACCTGCTTCTCTAAGCTCTACTTGCTTTAAAAACCTCTCATACTGATCAACTGGATCATTAAGCTCACTAAATGCGTTGGCCATTTCCCTGCCATAAATTATCAACTCAAATCTCTCAGTAACACGTGGATCTTCCCTGTGTTTCTTTGCAAGTGGTGAAATTTCCACAGGATGTTCAAGTAAAAAAGTAGGTTGAACTACCTTATCTTCAACTAAATCCCAAAGTTTCTCAATCATATGACCCTTATCTCTTATTTCAACTTCTACACCATGTTCTTCCAACACATCCATCATTCTTCCCATTGAATCTTCTAAAATATCTACGCCTAAATGTTCCTTAATAAAGTCTCTCATCTTAATCCTTCTCCAAGGTCTTGAAAAATCCAATTCTACATTTTGATATTTTATCTTTGTAGTACCAAACAACTTTTCCACTATATACACAAACAACTCTTCCGTAAGGTTCATCATATCCTCATAATCTGCATACGCTTGATAAATTTCTATAGATGTAAACTCAGGATGATGTTTATATGACAAACCTTCATTTCTGAAATTCTTACCTAATTCATAAACCTTTTCAAAACCACCTACTATAAACCTTTTTAAATACAACTCGGTAGCTATTCTCATATACATTTCAATGTCAAACACATTTAAATGAGTCACAAAGGGCCTAGCAGAAGCACCACCTGTTACATATTCCAAAATTGGAGTTTCAACTTCTATAAAACCTTTTGAATTCAAAAAATCCCTTATCAATTTTATAACCTCAAATCTAACTTTAAATCTATTTAATGTATCATCGTTTGCTATCATGTCAACATATCTTTGCCTATACAAAACCTCTTTATCCTTAATACCATGCCACTTTTCAGGCATTGGTCTTAATGGCTTATTTAAAAGCTTTATCTCTTTAATTAAAATAGTAATTTCACCCGTTTTACTCTTAAAAACATTCCCCTTAACACCTACAATATCTCCAATTGCAATATGTTCTTTAAAAAATTCATAAGCTTCTTCGCCAACAACATCTTTTCGTATATACGCTTGTATCCTACCGTAAAAATCCTTTATGTGGAAAAATGCACTCTTACCATGTTTTCTTAAAGACATTATTCTTCCCGCAGTTGATACAAACACATCATCTTTTACCTCTCCTGGATTTAATCCTTCAAATTCCTTTTTTATCATTTCACTAGTATGAGTTTTATCAAATCTATTCGGATAAGGGTTTATGTTTTTCCTTTTTAATTGTTCAATTTCTTTTATTCTTTGCTCTCTAAACTCCCTTAACAATTCCGATCCCTCCTAAACTTTTATTCCCAAAATTTGATATTTAAATACACCCTTGGGTGCTTTTATTTTAACCACTTCTCCTACTTTTTTCCCAACCAAAATCCTTCCAATGGGCGATTCAAAGCTAATTTTATTGTTAAATACATCTGCTTCATGTGGTGTGACAATTTGAATAGTTTTTTCTTCACCTGTTTCCAAATTTTTTATTATTACCCAATTTCCGATATTTATTACATTTGTATCTAATCCTTCTATAACCTCTGCTTTAGAAAGCATGTTTTCAAGTTCATTAATTCTCGCCGCAATTCTTCCTTGTTCATTTTTTGCTTCTTGATACTCTGAATTTTCAGATAAATCACCTAACTCTCTAGCTTCTTTTATCCTTTCTGCAATTTCAAACATAAGTTTTTGTTTTAAATTATCAAGTTCAGTTTTGAGTTTTTCATACCCTTCTTTTGTCAAATAAATTACCTCTTTTTTCATTAAAACACCTCCAATGTTATTTTTCTTTTTTTAATTCTTCAACAACTTCTAAAAACTGATCAATTTCTCTAAAATCTTTATACACCGATGCAAATCTTACATAAGCCACACCATTTAATTTTTTTAACTTTTCCATTACAAGCTTTCCTATTTCTAAAGTTAATATTTCTAAGTTACCAGATTTTTGAACATCGTTTACAACATCGTCCACTAATTTTTCTATTTCTTCCAATGTTACATTTGTCTTCTCACAAGCTTTCATAACACCATTTAAAATTTTTGCCCTATCAAATTTTTCTCTTTTTCCATCTTTTTTCACAACAAACACAGGCCCAAATTCATACCTCTCATAGGTAGTAAATCTACCTTTACATTTAACACATTCCCTTCTTCTTCTAACTGTCATACCAGAAGAATCTACTCTAGAATCTAAAACCCTAGTTTCTTCATATCCACAGTATGGACATCTCATAACATCACTCCAACCTTTTTCCTTCTAAATCTTCATAAATTTTAAAGATCTTTCTTATTCTGTTATACACCATACTTTTACTAAGAGGTGGAGTAAATTTCTTACCTAAATCAGACAAGCTTAAATCCTCATTTTCCAATCTTAAAATCGCAAGCTGTTTTAATTCTTCAGGTAAAACATCCATTCCGTATTTATCTATTAGACTACTTATTAAATTTATTTGTTTTGCATTACTATCCGCCACTCTTTTTGCATTAGCCTCGATAAAATTTATTGTTCTATTTAAATCCCCTTTTACCTCTCTTGTACTCACCATTCTTTCCATCTTATTTGCATTTCTTTGTGCTCCTAAAAAATTCAACAATTCAATGATATCCCTTGCTCTTTTAACATAAAATCTAAAATTGTTGTTAAATCTTGCCACCTTACCATTTATCCCTAAATTCTCACTAAGATAATTTTTAATTGTATTTAAAAACTCTTCATTATGAGATATTATTTCAAAATGATAATTCTTTGCAGGATCCGTTATTGAACCACTTGAAACAAACACTCCTCTTAAAAAAGCAGCAAAACAATTCCAATCTTCAAATACATAGCTTGGAACTCTCAGAATACTTACTTCGAGCTTTTCCAAAATAGAGAATGGTATAAAAATTTGTACCCTCTTCTTTTTCAATTTATTTTTTATTAAAGTCAACTTTTCCTTGTTAACCTCAACAATCCCCATTAAATTCATTACCCTTCTTGCAGCAGGGATAAAACCTATTTCCAATTTAACATGCAATCCCCTGTAGGTTTTTATCAAAATACCTTTAGACTTTAAAAAACCAGATAGTTCAGATTTTGCTTCTATCTCAGTAACTTTTATATGACATAACTCTCCTTTTACATCTTCTGAAAATGTATACAACATATTATCACCTAATTAAACCTATAATTACACTCGCAAGTTTTAAAGAGTTATGCCTAATTCTATTAAATCCATCAATCGTTTTTACTTCTGCCAGATCTTCCACTATAACTCTTTCATCAATCAAATCAATTTTCACCGGTATGGAGCCTTTTTCCTGATATTTTTTCAAAATATCTTCTGGTATCTTAGAATTTGAAGCTATTATATAATCTACACTTCTTCCAATATATTTTTCAACTTCATCAACATGTTCCTTTAAAGTAAAATTATATGACTCAGAAGGTTGAGTCATCAAATTTGATACATATATTAATTTAGCTTTTGATCCTTCCAAACTCTCATTAAATCCATCAACAAGCAAATTTGGAATGATACTTGTAAACAAGCTACCTGGCCCAAATATTATAAAATCTGCTTTTTTAATTGCTTCAGATGCATCAACATTAATTTTAGATTTTTTATCTAAAAAAATTCTTATTATTCTTTTCATTTTTATATTCATTATTTCACTTTCACCATACGCAATCGTTCCATCATCATACACTGCAATTAGTCTAACCAAATCCTCAGTTACAGGTATTACTTTACCATTAATTGCCAAAACTTCAGAAAGATACTCAACCGCCTTTGTAAAACTTCCAAAAATTTTCGTTAGAGCTGTTAACATGATATTTCCTACTGTATGTCCTGCTAAAAAACCCTCGGAAAATCTGTATGAAAACAACTTACCTATTACTTCTTCATCTTTAGCAAGTGCAACTAAATTATTCCTTATATCACCAGGTGGGATTATATTATATTCTTTTCTCAAAACACCAGAACTTCCACCTTCATCAGTTACAGTAACAATAGCTTTTAAATCTATATCTTTAAAGTATTTCAATCCTTTTAATAATGTTGATATTCCTGTTCCACCACCTACCAAAACAAAATTCATTACTTCACATCCCTATGTTCCAATATAACTTTACAATTTTCATTATAGAACTTAAAAAGCTCCTCTGCAAAAAAAACGGAACGATGCTGACCACCAGTACAACCTATCCCAACACTCAATTCCGTCCTTCCTTCATTTTCATATCTCTGAATAGCAAAATCAACAACTTTTTTTATCAAGTCCAGAAATTCTTTTACCCCCTGCGTATTGTACAAAAAGTTTTTTACCTCTTTATCTTTTCCGGATTTTTGCCTAAGGCCTACCACATAAAATGGGTTAGGAAAAAACCTAACATCAAAAATAAAATCAACATCTAATGGTACTCCATATTTGAATCCAAAACTTAAAATACGTAAGCGAAACTTTTTCTTTACACTAGTTAAAATTCCAACTAATCTTTCTCTCAATTGATGAGGATTCAAATTTGAAGTATCTACAACAATATCTGAAAGCTCCAAAATTTTTATAAATAATTTTCGTTCCTCTAAGATCGCCTTTTCCAAGGAAGTTTCTTCTTTTAACAGCGGATGATTTCTTCTTGTATGTGCAAACCTATTTATTAAAACCTCATCTTTGGCATTTAGAAAGATCACTTTAACCGGATATTTTGCCTTCATATTTTCAATAACTGAAACTATATCATCAATGTCTCCGCTTCTAGAATCTATAACCAATGCCAAACTTTCAATATTTATAGATATTATCGGTAAAATCTGATCGATAATTTTTACCGGTAAATTATCTATACAATAAAATCCCATATCTTCCAACAAGCCTAAGGCAGTTGATTTACCCGCTCCTGACAACCCCGTCAAAACCACTAAATTTTTCAACACTAACCACCTTTCTTATTTTAAACTTATTAATGGTATACGCTACTCTAAAATTTATACGCTTTAGCTTTCGTTCAAATTCTTTTGGATCACCTGTAACATAAAATTCAACAAATGGTCTTCTAGTATTATTCTTTACCAAAAGTTTTGATAATTCCTCAGCTGGATCAATTATCCTTACCTTAGGTAAAACCCTAGAAATAATTCCCTTTAAAAATGGAAAATGTGTACAACCAAGTATGAGTTCTTTGACATTTTCTTTTTTTAATGGTAGTAAATAATAATTTGCAATCGCTTCTACCATTCTTCCATAAAATACTCCTTCTTCAACTAAAGAAACAAAAAGTTGGGTAGCCTTTTGATAAACTTCCTTCCCTTCAACTTCTAAATATCTTCTATAACTTCCATTTTTTATTGTTACATTAGTTCCAATTACTCCAACCTTGCTACTTTTGGCAGCAGAAACACCTGCTCGTATTATACTATTATATTTTATCACCAAATCTAAATTATTTTCCAATATTATCGAGTCAGTAGTATTGCAAGCTGCAAATATTTCGTTAACCTTCTTTTTATGAAAAAAATCAACAAATTCCCAAACAAAGGATTCGAGAGCCTCCGATGTACGCAACCCATATGGGGCCCTTTCAGTATCGGCAATATATATATAATGTGCTCCATTAATATATGTTAATTTCTTTAAAACAGAAATTCCCCCAATCCCTGAATCAAACAGACCTATTTTCATTAGGAGCCTCCAAATTTTTAATTTTTTCACTTAATTTAGAAATTTCTCTTAAATAGTCAAATTCCCTTTCAACTAATTCACATAATATAGCAAGAAATCTTTCATCTAAAGATGAAAGAGTCTCATATTTTTTGTTCAATTCATACAATCGCTTTTCAATATAATCCAATACTTCATGTTCTACATCAGATTCAACAATAAACCTCTTTCCATTAAACTCCAGCTTCTTCTTCACCATTTATCTCCGACGACGCCTCTACAACATTTTTTATTTTTCCCATCAATTTTTCAAAAGTACCATATACCTGTTCCTTAAGAGATTTGTTTTCTTGCTCTAATTGATTTGCTCTTTCAATAGCTGCATTCAACTCTTTCCAAAGCTCTTTGTTTTCCTTTTTTAATTCCTCATACTTTACTATCAAATCATCAAAAAGTTGTTCTAACTCTTTAAGTTTTTCTTCCATAACTATCCCCCTTTTCCTAGTATAATCAAATTTGTCAAACTATCTATAAAATAAACAAATGGTTGCATTATTAGCGGTAAAATCCACAATAACAAAATCCCCAACAGGAATAGTATACCATAAATTTCATATTTTATATACCAATCCCAATATTCATCTGGTAAAAAAGCTCCTAAAATCTTTGAACCATCAAGTGGTGGAACAGGAAAAAGCGAAAATATTGCATAAGTTAAACTCCATTTACACGCTTTGTAAAAAACTTTAAAGATAATATCATGCGAAAACGATGTCCTTGCAATTAAACCATATGCCAAAAACAAACCACCACCCAATATTGGACCTATTAGTGATGAAAAAATCAATACCTTCCTAATTTTCTTATTTTTCATAGGAAAAACTGGCACAGGCCTTGCCCATCCAAAATCAAATAAAATAAATGCAATAGTTCCTATAGGATCCATATGAACAAAGGGATTTAATGAGGTTCTCTTTAATTTTCTAGGCGTTTCATCACCTGCCAATACAACTAAATATGCTTTTATCACTTCTCTTGGAAATACAACCAACAAAACTGCAAAAAAACCCGTCATCAAATTTTCTAGTAAATCAATCGTATGATCCACCCTCTTTTACTTTTCTAGCATGCATCTTTAAATATTGTATTGTATCTTCATCCATTCCATACTTCCACCAAAATGGCAAAACTGTGTTATTCAATAAAATAGGATCTTCTCTTCCCGTTAATCTTCCACCATTTATAAGGTCAATCCAATCATCTGTACCTACTATAGGAGTATATTCATTTATGGAAAACCCTATACCTTCCTCTTTACAAAATTTTATAGCATCTTTTACATCCTTTACAGTTTGTCCAGGTATGTTTACCATTATATAAGCCGAAACCTCTTTTTCTGTAAATCCCACTTTTCTTAAAATCCTTGCAGCTTTTACTAAATCTTTATCAACAACTTTTCCACCAGTTTTTATTTGCAACTCACCTGCTGTTTCATACCCTAATTTAATGGTTTTAAAATTCAATTCCTTCATCAGTTCTGCAATTTCCTCATCTATTAATTTCGCATGAATACCATTTGGTAAATGAAATCTATACTTTGAATATCCTTTTTTAACCAATTCCTTTAAAATTAATTTAAAATGTCTTTTTGAATTAACCAAAATAGCATCATCAAAAAAAACTATATCTTTTACATTGAACATTTTAACATATTTTTCAATTTCATATAACACCAACTCATAAGGTTTAAATCTAATACCATTCCATATCCTATGCGCAATGCAATAAGAACATTTAAATGGACAACCTATTGTGGTTATAAACACCAAATAACCTAGCTTATTATATAGCTCATATTTTGGAGGAAGCAAAAACCAGTCAATTGGAGTATTATTAATCCTTACATTCAAAACTTCTTCTAAAAGCCTTGGCAATCTATTTAAATCATTACTCGGGAAAATATGCACTCTAGTCTTTTTTGCATGAGAAGGCAAATTTCTCACATAAAAACCACCAAAAACTATTGGTACATCCTCTCCATAAAATTCCTTTAAAAACGCTATAGTATCCCAATATCCTGGATACCAATACGTTAATGTTGAAGTTACAAATACTATATCTACTTTTCCTATTTGTTTTAGCCTATAATAAAAATATTCTTCTGGTGCGCCATATCTTTTATACTTCCTTGGAACAAATTTTAACACATCTGGCTTTTCTACTTCAACATACGGAAATTTCCCTGTTCCATAAAATTTATCCTTAGGTACATTTACAAATCTTTTTAAAACTTCATCATGCCTGTTCATTAAATCTATTAAATGTAATTCAAATCCCAATTTTTCCAAATATGCAGCAACATATAACAAACCTAATGGTTTTAACCAAAAATCATATGCGGCAAAATCTTCTATCCAAGGATTAACTAACAACGCTTTCATAAAAGTAATAAATCCCCCTAAGACCTAGTTCTAGGTCATAGATTACGTCTCTTTTATAATCCATAATTATCTTTGATTGTCCACCTGTGAAAATTACAGGTACATCCCTAAAATTTTCATTTTTTATTTTATTAATCACACTTCCTATTCCTTCAACAACAGTATTAATAATACCTATCCTAATATTTGACTCGGTATCTTTTCCTATAAATCCGTTAAAAGGCTTCAATTCAACTTTGGGTAACTTTGCAGTTCCCTTAAACAAAGCATTAATCATCATACTAAAACCCGGTATAATAATTCCACCTTCATACGATTTTTCCTTCAAAATATCAATTGTTATAGCTGTCCCAAAATCTACCACAATTGCATCTTTTCCATAATCTCGTTCCGCGGCAATTATATTTGCAACTCTATCTGCTCCTATTTCAGAAGGTATTTTCACATTCCAAGTTATACCTTTATAACTTTGTGCATTCAAAAAAATAGCACTTTTCCCAGCATACTTTTTAGAAAAAAATTCAAAAACATGATTAATGTTTGGAACAACAGAAGAAACTATAACTTCATCGTATGTTTCACCAAAAAATACTTTCAAATATGCATAAAGTTCATCTTCCGTTTGAATTGAATAGGTTGATATTCTCTTGATTTTAAAAAACTTCCCATTTTCTGTTAAAGCAACAGTAGTATGAGTATTTCCAACATCAAACAAAATTTTCACATTACCACCTCGTAGTAAGGCTCATATCAACTTTCGGAATTATACTATACATTTCAAGTAAACTTCTTATATCTTCCGTTACATAAACCCTAACTATTTGTATTAAATTACTACTCATTAACTTATATGCAGGATATTCTCTAACATACTCATCAAAAGACAACACACTATCTTTCCAATAATCATAAATGTATATGTTACTTTTTAAAAATTCATCTGGATGAACTAATGAAAGCTTATATGGAGTATCTACCTTAAATATTTCATCAAAATTTGATAAAATCCTCACCAACTCATTTTTATCCTTTTCTTCTGCACTTTCTATCGCTTTTTCTAGTTTTAATCTTATCTTTTGCAATATATCCATCGCAAAACCTTGACTCGCAACAAAAGGATCTATTCCTTCAACAGAAAATGGTGTTTCAAGAATTGTCTTCCAAAAATTTCTGTTTCTTAATCTTTCCACAATTTCATAAGCCATAACTATATCAAGTTCCATAGGTTGCAAATCTATCTCATAATTTAAAATTTTTTCTTTTGTCTCTTCAAAAGAAGAAATGTTATACTCATCTACAATTTCTTTAAAATATATCTCTATCTCATTTATTATACGTTGGTCTGTTAATTCCATAAAGGTTTCAAGATTTTTAACACGTTCTTTCAACTTTAGCGGCTTATAACTTAACTCCAAAAGCTCTTGTATCATTAGATCAGCTGCTCTCGACGTTTTATGAAAATAAACGTTTTTATACATCATAAACCTTCCAAAAAGGGTTGTATAGATTTCATCAATAACCTTAATGTTATAGGCTAAATGTTTTTTACCATCTTTTTCTGTTATCATTGAATTTCTAATAAGTCTATCCAAAGAACCCGTTCCAAACCCCCTGGTACCTGCAAAATATGAATCTCTTAACACAAAGTCCATTCTATCTGCGCCCAAAGGTCCCTGAATAATTGCAAAATCTATTGTACCTTCTAATTCTCCTTCATAAACTTCTATAACTTTCTCTATTATCTTCTTAAAATCATCATAAAGATTGGTATTTTCACCTAAAACAAACTCTACATCCTCTAAAACTGCATTTTTTAACTTTTCGGGTGCTCTTTCAAAAACTTTTACCATTGCACCAGGCATATACTCGAGCAAAATTTTATTCCTATATTCGTCATGACCATCTTCCAACCCCATGTTTTTATAAACAACCTCGTCAAATTGGTGACTAAATGGTCCATGCCCAATATCGTGTAATAACCCTGCTAACCTTAAAATCCTAACTTTTGATTCTTCACCAAAAAGATGTTTTGCATACATACCAGAAATATGCATTACGCCAAGTGAATGTGCAAATCTAGTATGTGTCGCACAAGGATAAACATACTCCGAACCTACAAGCTGGGATAAATATCTCAACCTCTGCATTGCTTTTGTATCTGAAGCCAATATTTCTAACGGATACATGAAAATTTCTGAATGTATAGGATCTCTTGAAACTTTATAATACATTAAAAACACCTCTCTTCAGTTATTTGTCATTTTTTTAAAGATAAATTCAACAACAACATCAATAGCTTTATCATTAAATCCGCCCTTTGGGATTATTAAATCAGCAAATTTTTTCGAAGGTTCAACGTAAGCATCGTGCATTGGTTTTACCATATTCAAATATTGTTCCACAACACTATCAAGAGAACGACCTCTTTCTTTAATATCTCTTTCAAGCCTTCTAATAAACCTGACATCACTTTCGGCATCAACAAATATCGAAAGATTATACATCTTTCTCAATTCCTCATAATACAAAGCAAAAATTCCTTCCACAATTATAACCGGTCTTGGTTCTAAAATCGTAAATTTCCCGGTTCTTGTATAAATCTTAAAATCATACTCTGGTAACTTTATACTCTTTAACTCTAACAAATTTTTTAAATGTTTTTCTAAAAGTGAAACCTCAATCATATTAGGATGGTCATAATTATATTTCTTCCTTTCTTCTAACGGAACGTAGCTCATATCCCTATAATAATTATCCATAGGTAAAATAACACTATTTTCTTTCCCAATAATCTCATTTATCTTCTGAGCTACTGTTGTTTTACCAGAACCAGTTCCTCCACCAATCCCAATTACAAACATATTATCACCTTTTCATTAATCTTCCATTCTTTTCAACCAAAAAAATATCCATTAACAAATGTAGTATATATCCTGCTGTAGATATTATACCAAGAAAAATGGCATTTTCTAACTGAAATCCAAAATAGTAAACTCCCGAAAATATTATTCCACCGTAAATTAAAGCGGCCCATATTGTGTGTAAAGGCCCCCTATGTCTTGGAATTAATATTTCGTACAATACACCAGAAAACAAACCTACTAAAAGCGAAATTAAAAATCTCAGATATACTCCTATCTGTAAGTCAAAAAAAGTAACAATAACCTTTCTAGTAAACTCAAAATAAACCACACTTGATACAACCAATAATTTTACGAATTTGTGTAACAATGAGTGGTTATGGTCTATATCCGGCATATCAGAGGACAAAACAAAAATAAAAAAACCCCAAGCAATAATTTTTTCACTTGGCATACCAAAATTAACTAAACGAATAATAAATAAGTAAATATACAAAACAATAGGATAAAAAAATACACCTGCCCTTACATGGGAATTAAAATTTGGCATGCTAATCTCTCCTTAATCTGTCTATTAAGTCTTTTAATACATCCTTCCTTTCAAAGTTAATTTTTTCCAAATTTTTAAATGCTTTTTTTATTAATTCTTCCATAACTTTTTTCGCACTTTCAATTGCTCCACTTTTTTTCATACATTCAATTATATAATTTATCTCTTCAATTGTTTTTTCAGGCTTAAAATAAATCTCAAAGAATTTTTCGTCATATTCCCCAAAATCTATCAAAGCCGTTACTTTACCTTCCAAAATATCTGAAAGATTTGATTTTCCCGATTTTTCATCAAAGGTACTAATAATATCATCTCTAATTTGAAAAGCAATCCCCGCAGGAATCATAATATCTTCAATTAATTTCCTACCAACATTTCCACCCGTAAAAACCGTTCCCAGATAAAATGGATAAAAAAACGTATAATATGCTGTTTTCAGTTTAGAAATTTCTAAAGATATTTTTTCACTTCTCACATAATTTCTATTCATAGAATAAATCACATCCAAAATCTGGCCATATCCTGTATTAATATAACACTCAGAAAACTTTTCCAAAAAAAAGTAAGGTATATTTAACCTACTTAAAACCCTTAAACCAATAAAAAATAATATATCACCTAGTACTAAAGCCAAATCCTCACCAATTTTCGGGTTAAAACTCCTATCCTTGAATTTATTTGCTAGCAAATTATGCATAGACGGTTGTCCTCTTCTTAACTCCGATTGGTCCATTATATCATCATGAATCAACAAAAAAGAATGCATTATTTCAATAGTTGCGGCAATCTTGTATACTGTTTCATCAACCTTTCCTCCAAATCCCTCTACCCCTAAAATAAACAATAAAGGTCGAATTCTTTTTCCAGGCCTTAAACAAAATTTCTTTAATTCTTCTACCAAATTTCCTACTGGACTGTTTAAACTATTTTCGTCAATTACTTTTCCAATAGCTTCATCAATTTTTTTTACATGTTTTATCCTAAATTCTTCAAATATCATATTCGTCCCCCAAATATTTTTCTACATCTTCTCCCACCAATTTTTTTAAAATCCCATAGTAAATTGAATTACCCATTACAACATTTGATAACGCTTTTTTCAATACATCCAAATCCTCTCCAGAATAATCCCCACTATCTATTGCCTTTACTAAATCATCAACAACTTCTGGTTTATCAATATATGATAGTGCAATTGCTGCTTGCACCCCAAACTTTTTCTTTTCAGCATCCTCTATCAAAAAATACTTAAGAATATCGTAAACCTTTTCACCTTCCCCTAACTTTGCCAACGCTTCATAAATTATTAGTTCTGCCTCTTCAAAGCTGTACAACGATAACGTACTATACAAATCTTTCACAATACTTTTCTCACCCAAATCTGATAAAAGATCTATAATATAAAGCAAGGTAATATCATTCTTTTTACCATTTGAAAGTCTTCTTTTAAACTCTTTAACTAATTTTCCCCTTGAATATTCTCCCAACTTAAACAATGCTTCAGATACTATTTCTTTTATCTGAGTATCTTCGTCATCTAAAAGTTTGATTAAATCATCAACAGCTTTTTCACCTTTCTCATCTATAATCCTTTTTATTAATTCTTCCCTCTCCATAAATTAACCTCCTATAATACTTTTTACCCTTATAATTATATCACAACGAATAAATTAGTTCTATCTAATTTACTTACTCTTTGTTTTTTGATATAATATAATTGAATAATTGTGAATTAATTTACAAAAGAGGTGTTAACGTGATAGCAAGTGGTGGTTTTAGAAAGTATATTGCAATTACTGGAAGAAGAAATGTCGGAAAATCGTCATTTATGAATGCACTAATAGGCCAAGAAGTATCTATAGTTAGTAATGTGGCAGGAACAACTACAGATCCTGTTTTTAAAAGCATGGAACTTTCCCCGGTAGGCCCCATTACATTAATTGACACTCCTGGTTTGGATGATGTTGGTGAACTAGGAATAAAAAGAATTAAAAAAGCAAAAAAAAGTCTATATAGAGCTGATTGCGGAATTCTAATTGTAGATGACATACCTGGAAACTTTGAAGAGCAAATTATAAAACTCTTCAAAGAACTAGAAATTCCTTATTTTATAGCCATAAACAAAATTGATACAATTGACCATGAAAATATCGAAAAAGAATATAAAAAATATAATGTTCCCATATTGAAAGTTTCAGCGCTAAAAAAAATAGGTTTTGAAAAAATAGGCAAAACAATAAATTCTATATTACCCAAAGATGATGAAATCCCTTATCTTTCAGACCTAATTGATGGTGGGGATCTAGTTATTCTAGTTGTACCAATAGATTTAGGTGCACCAAAGGGACGTTTAATCATGCCACAAGTACATGCAATAAGAGAGGGATTAGATAGAGAAGCACTTGTTTTAGTAGTTAAAGAGAGAGAGTTAAGATATGCAATCGAAAATATAGGCATAAAACCGAGATTAGTAGTTACCGATTCTCAAAGTGTAATGAAGGTTGTCTCAGACGTTCCTGAAGATATCGACCTAACAACATTTTCCATACTTGAATCTAGATACCGTGGAGATCTAGAATACTTTGTAGAAAGTGTAAAAGCCGTTGAAAATTTAAAAGATGGTGATACTGTAATAATTATGGAAGGTTGTACACATAGACCCTTAACTGAAGATATTGGAAGAGTTAAAATCCCAAGATGGTTAACTAACCATACCGGAGCAGCATTAAATTTGAAAGTTTGGGCTGGTGTAGATATGCCCGAACTTTCAGAAATAGAAGATGCAAAATTAATAATACACTGTGGGGGATGTGTAATGAATAGAAATAACATGATGAGAAGGGTAAGAATGTTTAAAAGGCTAAACATTCCTATGACAAACTATGGGGTTGTTATATCATATCTCCATGGAGTTCTTGAGAGGGCAATAAAACCGCTAATGAGGTGATAAAATGCGAAAAGAAAAAGATTACCTTGGAGAGGTAGATATAGAAGATAATGCTTTGTATGGTATTTCTTCAAAAAGAGCAACTCAGATATTCCCATCTACAGATGAAAAATTTGATGAAAAATTCATCTGGGCATATTTCATAATAAAAAAATCTGCAGCAATATTAAATAAAGAACTTTCATATCTTGATGAAGAAATTGGTAATGCCATTATTCAAGCATGTGATGAATGGGAAGAGTTAAAAAAACACATAATTGTAGATCCACTATCTGGTGGAGCTGGAACATCGGTCAACATGAACATAAATGAAGTCATCGCAAACAGAGCTTCGCAAATACTGGGTAAAGATTTTGGTTATGTAAAACCTATAGAACACGTAAATTTACACCAATCAACAAACGACACATTCACAACTGCTGGCAAGATTGCCACAATAGTAAGGCTCAGAGAACTTATTGGTGAAGTTATAACCTTACAAGATGTCATACAACAAAAAGAAAAAGAATTCTATAGAATCAGAAAAGTTGGAAGAACACAATTAATGGATGGCCCACCAATAATGCTTGGACAAGAATTCGGTGCATTTGCCGATGCACTTGCCCGTGATAGATGGAGGCTAAACAAAGTAGAGGAAAGAATTAGAAATGTAAACATTGGAGGAACGGCAATTGGAACTGGAATTGGTGCACCAAAAGAATATGTGCTTAAAATAACAAACACATTAAGAGAGATTTCAAAAGTAAAAATAGCAAAAGCAGATAATTTAATAGATTGCACACAAAATATGGACGTGTTCTCTGAAGTTCATGGTCTCCTAAAATCTTTAGCCGTTAACATTTACAAAATCTCCAATGATATTAGACTACTTTCAAGTGGCCCAAATAGTGGTATTGGAGAATTAATTATTCCTCCAGTTCAAATTGGAAGCTCCATTATGCCTGGAAAAATTAATCCAGTAGTTTCTGAATACGCTATGCAACTTTCTCTAGTCGTTTTTGCACACGATAGTCTAATAAATCACGCATGTGCTCAAGGAAATCTTGAACTAAACCAGTTTGCACCAATTATAGTTCATTATACACTAAAATCACTAAAATTTCTAAAAAACGCTTGTTTAGCTTTAGTAAGCTATATAGATAAAATAAAAGCAAATGAAGAAAAATGTAAAGAAAATCTCGAAAAATCAATATCTAATCTTACACCCTTAATCAATCTATTTGGCTATGATGAAGTATCAAATACAATAAAAGAAGCAAATTATAACTTATTCAAAGCAATTGAAATACTTTCTCAGAAAAATAACTTGCCTAAAGAAGAATTATTGAAAAAAATAACCCCCCAAAATCTAACTAAACTTGGTTTTTGAGGTGAAAAAATGAAGGCTAATTTTGTTGGTGGAATAAGGTATTTAATTGTAAAAAAGAAGTTGAGATTGATTTTGGTACATTAGATGACATTTTTAAATCCATCAGCATCAAAATTAAAGCAAAAATTAAATTTGTTCTTGAAAAAGAAACGAACAAAACTTTTATTATATTGAAAGAAGATGGGAAGGAAACGCGATTTTCTGTAGTCATACACAACAATAAAATATTTTAAAGAAAGAAAAACTTGAAGACGGTGAATTATTAATTATCATGCCAGTAGGTGGTAGCTAATGCTTGATATTCCACGGCATGTAAATCATGTTAAAAATATATTAGATAAAATCAATAACTAACGTATTTTAGTTGTTGGAGCTGGTAGCCTAGGAAGTGTCGTTTTGGAAAATCTTGTGCGTTTGGGATTTAAAAATATTATTATCTATTATGATTACAAAGAAATAGACCTTTCTGATTTAAATAGACAAGTCTTATATAATAGCAAGGATATAGGAAAAAGAAAAGTATTTGTCTCTAAAGAAAATCTTCTAAAAATTAACCTTTCATGTAATATAGAAATTTTCAATGAAAAGATAACAAAAAGTTTTGATCAAGAAATTGATTTGATATTTGATTGTGCTGATAACCTGGAAAAACAAAAACTTTGAGAGAGATTTTTCTTGGATATGCTTTCCCAAAATCTCCGCAAGTTCTACCACCATCAGTTTTTATTACAGCTTCCATTCAAGGATCAGAAGCTTTGAAAGTACTTAATAATGACTTTGAAAACTCACTAATTAACAAAATTTTGTTTTTTGATATTTTACACAACGATTTTGAGATTGTACATATGTGAACTATTCAAATTTTACTTAAATTTTTATTTGTTTTTTTCTTTGTATGTGTTATACTTATATAGAACAATATATAAATATGGAGGTGATACTATGGACTTTGTGAAAGCATACCCTATAACTTCAAAAATCATAGCACTAATTATATTAGGAATACTTAGTATTGTTATACCCTTTTGGAGTGTTAAAATTATAATATTTGTAATAAGTGTTTTTCTGTTTGGAACTATACTCAAAAATGCTGCAATAGGATTCATAATACTAGTCTTGATTTTCTCATTTCCTTTTTTATTAGAAAACGTTACTATTAATTTCATTCCAAACTTCTTCAACCCTGTGAAAAAAGAAACCATAAATCCAAACAGAATAACAACTTTAAATTATGAAGAAGTATCTATAAAATTCGAAAATGCAAATCTTATATTACATCTTATAGATGGAAACAACATCGAATACCCTGATGAACTAAACATCACACAGGAAAACAACAAACTTAAAATTAGTATAAATATACCAAAAACTTATAAGGTAAATAAATATTACGTTATCAAGATAGGTAATAGCCAATTAAAAAGTTTAAAAATAAATACAAATTCCACTAAAATACTTGGAAATGCTTCACTTGAAAATTTAGAAATAAGCAGCACTGGCATAGATTTAGAAAATACAAATATAAAAAGCTCATACATCAAACTAGATGGAACAGGAATAAACTTAAGAGGGAATATAGAATCAAATATTCTTGAAGTTGATGGAACGGGTATCAACATTAACGGTATTCTTTCTGGAAAAATATTCAAAGTAGATGGAACGGGAATAAATATTAAAGGAAAAATTAACTATAACTCTTTGGTAATAAATGGGACAGGAATGAACTTGAATTTTAACGTTGGAAATTCGACAGATTCAATAGAACTTTCTGGAACATCTATTAACGGTGATATCGATCTTTCAAATTCTAATTCTTACTTTACAGCTTATGGAACTTCAGGAAATGTAAAAGTAAAAAATTATAAAAATGCCACTTTAAATGTTAAAGGCGTAAAATTAACTCTTGAACAGGAGTGATCGCATGTTAAAACAAGTGGATAAGCATAGCGGCATTCCTGCGTATATACAAATAATAAATATGATAAAATCTGAAATTTTACTTGGAAACTTAAATCCAGGAGCCCAACTTCCAACAGTTCGAAAACTGAAAGAAATATTTCAAGTTAATATTAACACCGTTCTTAAGGCACTTGAAAAACTGAAAATAGAAGGAATAGTTTCTTCTGAGCAGGGAATAGGTTATTTTGTGAATAAAAATCTAAAAATAGATCCCAAAATAACAAATGAAATCCGAGAAATAGTAAAAAATTTAAAGAAACTAAATATTGACCTTCAAACACTATTTATCATATTAGAGGAGGTGTGGAAAAATGAAAAAATTTGAAACATTAGCTGAGATTATAATAAAAGAAAAAAGTGGAAGTTGGTTTTTTTGGTTTTTACTTTTATTTATACCTTATGCAAATATGTTCTCTATATTTTTCCTTTCAAACCTCACTTTAGCTTCAAAAATTAAATCTAAAAAAGACAAATCCTACTACTATCTCCCTTTTACAAAAAAAGAAATTATGCTATATACTTATTTATTTCTAATACTTATTATTTCCTCAACAACTCTACTTGTAGAACCAGAAAAACTAACCTTCATACTTATTTTTTCCACTGCTATTTTTTCAATTGCAACCTTATCAGCATCTTTTGGGTTAGACAACTTTGCAATTACCATCATCTTTTTAATATTAGATGGCATTCTCACAAGTTTTGGAGAGTTAAATTTTGGTTCAAACTTTAACCCTTACTTACTAATAAGTCCTACTACTCAGGGAAATGTTTTTCTTTCTGCAATCTTTTCAATAGCTTTATTATACTTTGCATATAAGTCTTACACTGGAGGTGAAAGCTATGTTAAAAATTGAAAATTTAAAAAAGTCATTCAAAGACAAAATTGTATTGAGTAATATCTCTTTTAAAATAGATAGAGGTGAAATCTTAGCATTAATAGGTCCAAATGGCGTTGGAAAAACAACTACACTAAATTGTATATCGCATGTAGTAAAAAAAGACAATGGAAAAATATTTTTCAACAATGAAGAATTTACTGAAAACATGAAACACCAATTAGCATACGTTCCGGAAGATAGAAATATTTTTCAAAATCTTAACGGATATGATTATAAAAAAATCTGGTCTAATCTTTACCCAAATTGGAATGAAAATGTCTTTGAAAAAATTGCAATAAAGTATAATTTAGACTTAAATAAAAAGATTGAAAAATACTCTCAAGGTTTAAAAACATTATTTTTAGTCGCTTTAGCTGTTTCATCTAACGCTGAAATATTACTACTAGATGAACCCACACAACACCTTGATCCAACTATAAGGGTAGAAATTATGAAAATAATGAGAGAATACGCTGATAATGAAAAACATGTCCTGGTTTCATCACATGAAATCTTTGAAATCGAAGAATACGCAGATAAAATTGCAATAATAAAGGATGGAGAAGTTATATACCATGATTATATAGATCATGCCAAGGAAAAACATCGCATAATTGAAGCATATCAGGATACGAAAACAGGAACCATAATAGGTCTTGTAGGAAATAACTTACTTGTGAAAACTGATGAGGATATAGGTAGATATCCAAAACTAAATGAAATTATAATTGGATATTTGAATGAAAAACAAGAAATAAAATTATTTTAACAATACAAAAAACAGGCATTAGGCCTGTTTTTTTCAGTTCTTCTGGAATAGGAATTGAAAATAAACAAATACCAAACTTCTTTATTTCTAAATTTTAAATCAAATGTTTAAATAAAATCCTTTATATTCATCTGAGAAACTTTTTTTGGCTCTATTATTCCATTTGCAGAAGTCATAATTACAACAACCCCTGGACCATGACCTGTTTTAACACAATTTGAATGTACTACTACACCTATAGACACCGCATCTTTCCTATAACCACCAACCCCAAAACCACTGTAATGATCTTTTATTGCAACTATATCTCCTATTTTTATTTTATCAATTCCTAGTCTTTTTATTTCTTCCATGTCATGTGTATTTATATCGTAATCTGTATCTGCTGGATTTGAGGCTCCTATTCCTGACCCAGTTAAATGGGCTGGAATTTCTGCAGTAACAGGGACTATTAGTTTTCCATCTTTTTCTTCAATTGGAATTTTTTCAAATAATTTCGGATCGATATTATAGATTCTTACTTCAGGATAATCTGTTAATTCAAGCCCCTGGCCCCATGCTTTAATTTGAATTTTATCTCCTACTCTCAATTTTTCCTTTTCTTTAAAATATACTAAGATATGATCTACACCTCCATGTTTTCCAATAACAAAACCTTTCATGCCTTTTGCATCTCCAGAAACAACTTCCGCTTCATTTCCAATACATGCCAAAGTCATACAAGTATCATTAAGCTTAGCATCACTATTTTTAGTAGAAACATCTGGTTCAATATGATCTCCATGCATTTTAAATGCATTATCGCCCAATCCGAAATTATAAGTTATTCCACCAACACCTGGAAAATAATGTGCATTACCCTCCCCATCAAGAACTGGTATTCTAACTACTGGATGAGCCACTTCAACCATTATTGAAAGTTTAACTACTTTATCTTTATTTGTTATCATCTTTCCACCTCCTTATATGAAAAATTTACGATTAAAGTCCTAAACTCTTTTATATTTCCAACCACCTTTTTTGTAAAAATAGATAGCTATTATAAATTCCGATATATCTCCAAAAGCAAATGATAACCAAAGCCAAATTACTGGTAATCTAAAAACTATTGCAAAAATATACATTAAAGGAATCTGAACAAACCACCTAGAACCAAGACTCATAAAAAGATAAGGTAAATTGTATCCAGAACCTGGAAAAACTATACTTAATCCAATTGCGTATGCCAAAAACAATAATCCCAAAGTACTATACCTCAAAAACAAAGCTCCACTTTCTATAATATTTTCTTCTTTGGAAAAAATTGAAATTAAACTTGGAGCATATATTAAAATAAAAATTAAAAATATCGCAGTAAATACTACTGAAAACCAACCTGAAATCTTTGCAATTTTTTCCGCTCTAGAAATTTTTTCTGCACCTAAATTTTGACCTATAATAGCAGATCCTCCCATTAAAAAACCCCATAAAGGCATAAAAACAAATCCAAAAATCCTGCCACCTATTGTATAAGCTGTAATATTAGCTTCACCATATATTGCAACAAAATAAAGAGTTACTACAGCTGATAATTGTCTCATGAAAACTTCAAAGCCATTTGGAAGACCTATTAAAATAAGTTTTTTGTCTAACTCAAAAATTAACCTAAACAATCTTTTAAAAGAAGGCTTTATGTTTTCTCTCCCACTAAAAAGTACATAAAAACCAATTAAAAATGCCAAAGATTGCGCAATAATAGTAGCTAATGCTGCTCCTTTAACTCCCATATTAAAACCACGAATATTAACTATAGGTAATTTATCAAACATCAAAATTGGATCTAAAATAATATTCACAACGCTTGAAAGTATCATTAACAACATAGGTGTTTTAGAATCACCTATACTCCTTAATGCAGTATTAACTGAAAAAGAAGAAAACATAATAGGTAAAAAGAAGATTCTTAAATATCCATATTCTAGTCCATAAAATACAATTTGTGTACCAGCAAACAATGACATCAATGGCTTTAAAAACACTATTAAAATCAAACTTCCAATTAACGCTACAAGGAACTTAAAAGTTATTGTTTGCTCTATAGCCATATTAGTTTTTTCAAAATCTTTTTTTCCAAAGCTTTGGGAAATCAACGAAATTGAACTAACACCTATTATTTCGTTTAAAGCTTCAACAACCCAAAAAATTGTGGTAAAAATACCTACTCCTGCAATTGCTTGTGACGAAATCTTCCCAATCCAAAAAATATCTATGATATCATAAAACATTTGAAAAGAAAAACCTATTGCAGTAGGTAAGCCCATCAAAAATATTTGCTTTATTATACTACCTCTTGTTAAATCTCTTGCGGGCATAATTTCCTCCTTCCGTAAAGATAATTATAACATACAATAATACAATATTTGTTATAATTTTATGCAAAAGTAAATGTTTTGGAGGGATTAAATGCATCCTATATGGTATCTTAGACCTATTTTGGCCCCTTTTTTTAAGGAAAGATTTAATCTTGAGATAAAAGGAAAATTCCTAAAACACCCCTTCTTTTAATTTCAAACCACACCAATACCTTTGATCCGTTTTTTATAAGTTCCTTTTTCGATAAACCTATCACCTGGGTCGTTGCAAAAGGTAATTTTAATAAACCATTTATTGGCTCCTTATTTAAATCACTAAACTTTATACCAAAACAAAAAGGTGAACCAGACATTAGTACTATAAGAAAAATCTTTAAAAATTTAAAAAGCGGAAAAGTTGTAGGTATATTTCCAGAAGGCTCCATTACTCGGAATGGAGTTTTTCAATTACTCCCTGCCGGAACAGAAAAATTGCCTGAAATGGTTAAAGTTCCAATAGTAGCAGTAAAAATTAAGGGAGGCTATCTATTAAATACAAGATGGGCTAATTACAATAGAAGAGGCAAAATAATTTTAGAAATAAAACAATTTTCCGGAAAAGATGTTTTAGACTTTATAAACCACAATGAATGGGAATGGCAAGAAAAAGAAAAGATAAAATTCGAAGGAAAAAACAAAACTAATGGAATAGAAAGAATTCTATGGTTTTGTCCAAAATGTGGTGCTTTTAGGTCTATAAAAAACAATAAAAATTATGCCCTTTGCATTAATTGTAAACATGAATTTCACATAGATAAATATGATTACTTAAATAACCAAAGAATTGATAAAATTTTAAATTCTCAAGTTAAAGCTTTAAATGATAACTTTAACAAAATAAAAATCATAGAAAATGCAAAATTGATTGTAAGAGAAAAAACACAAACAAAATAAAAATATTAAAAAAGGGAAATATCCAATTCCTCAAGCATGAAATGAAATTTGATAATTTAAACCTAAGCTTTAATCAAATAAAAGGTGTTACAACATTCTTAAAACGTTTCACCGAATTTATATACAACTCAAAATACGTAATTAGAATAAAAACAGAAAATGAAAGTCTTTTACTATATTATTTAATTAGGAGGTATAAAGATGTTTACAACAACGGTTAAAACCTTTTTCGTTATATCAGTTTTATTTTCAATAGCTATCTTATTAAAAAGATTTATCCCTCCACTTAGAAAAATGATTATACCCAATTCAATTCTTGCTGGATTTATTGGATTTATTATAGGACCTAATTTTCTTAATCTAATAAAAGTAGATGTAAATTTTCTAGGAAAATTAATTTATCACCTAATGGCAATAGGTTTTATATCACTTTCTCTAAGAAAAATTGAAAATTTTAATTAAAGAAGTTATCTTGGTGCTGGGTTAGTAATTGTTGCTACTTACCTTTTTCAAGGTATTCTAGGAGTTTCTCTAGGATTTTTAATAAATACATTTGATAAAACATTTTCACCTGCCATTGGATACATAGTCCCACTTGGATTTGGCCAGGGATCTGGTCAGGCATATTCCGTTGGACATCAATGGGAAATAGTTGGTCTTCATAATGGAAGTTCAATAAGTCTTGCAATAGCCGCTTCCGGATTTGGTCGGGCAACACTTGGAGAAATAGTAATTTTAAATATACTACTTATTAAATCAAAAAAGAGAGAGATTGTTGAAAAAAAGCGATAAAAGTAGCAGATTATGAATTTTCTGACATGGATGGCATGACCATACAAATGGTGATAATTGGTATTATTTATCTAATAACTTTTATTTTCTTAAGCTTTGTAGAAAAAATACTTTTACCATTAGGAAATATAGAACATACACTTTCAACTATTTTGTGGGGATTTCATTTTGTTATAGGTGCTATTTCTGGAATGGCGTTTAGATTTATTTATAACAAACTTAAAGAAAAAAATATAGCCAGAGAAAATTATTTGAATAACTTTTTATTACAAAGAATTGCAGGTATTGTATTTGACTTTATGGTTATTGCTTCCATAAGCGCAGTTGTACTTTCAAAAATTAAAGACGAATTCTGGGGAATATTTATAATTACATTTACCGCAGGCGTTTTAACATATTTCTTTATAATGCCATTAACTAAAAGAATATTTAAAAGATACGAAATTGAAAATAGGGTTGCATTTTACGGAATGCTAACATGTACCATATCAACTGGTATAGCTCTGTTAAGAGAGGTAGATCCAATACTTGAAACGGGAGCAGCAAAAAACTTAGTCTGTGGTATTTCAATAGCTATAGGTTTACCACTAATTATCATACTAAATCTTCCTGCTTTTTCTATTTCAACAGGAAGAAATATCTTTAACTTTTTCGGGTTAATTTTAATGCTAATATATGGATTATTATTCTTCATAATTGGGAAAACATTCCTTAAAAAGTTAAATAACAATTAATATACTGTTTTAATTATATTCTAAGAAACTATAATTTCGTTTAATAAACTATTATCTTGATTTACTAAGGCACTTTTAAGTAATATAATTATAGATGGATAAAACTGGAAGGAGGATTAATATGAAAGCAATATTAAAAGAAAATGCAGGTCCTGGATTTACAATGAGAGATGTAAATAAACCGGAAAAATTAGGTCCAAGGGATGTACTTGTTAAAATCAGAAGAGCTTCCATTTGTGGAACAGATGTTCATATATACAAATGGGATGAATGGTCACAGTCAAGAATAAAACCACCATTGATAGTTGGGCATGAAATGGCTGGCGAAGTTGTAGAAGTAGGTGAAGCAGTAACCCAAGTTAAAGTGGGAGATTTGGTTTCTGCCGAAACTCACATTCCATGTGAACACTGTTATCAATGTAAAACAGGCCGCATGCATGTTTGTAAAAATCTCGAGATATTAGGAGTAGATAGAAATGGTGTATTTACAGAATATGCTGTAATCCCAGAAACAGTGTTATGGAAATTCTCAAAAGAAATACCGCTAGATTTTGCTTCTGTAATGGAACCTTTTGGAAATGCTGTACATACCGCACTTGTAAGTGATCTAACTGGTAAAAAGGTTCTCATAACTGGATCTGGGCCAATAGGTTTAATGGCCATACAAGTAGCAAAAGCCGCAGGTGCAAGTCTTGTAATTACAACGGAAGTAGATCCGTTAAGAATAGAAATGGCTAAAGAAAATGGGGCAGATATAGTAATAAACCCTTTGGAACAAGATTTAGTAAAAAGTATATACACAATAACCAATGATGGTGTAGATATCTTACTAGAAATGAGTGGAAATAAAAAAGCTTTGGAAGACGGTCTAAAATGCGTGACTATGGGTGGAGAAGCTTCTTTGCTAGGCATATTTGGCGGAAGCATCGATATTAACCTTGATTCACTGGTGATAATGAGAGGTATTACCGTATACGGTATTACAGGAAGAAGAATGTTCGATACTTGGAAAGTAGCAGATGAGTTATTAAAAAACAAAAAAGTTGATCTTTCAAAGGTAGTAACTCACGTTCTTCCATTTGATCAATGGGAAAAAGGCTTTGAACTTATGTTAAACAAAAAATGTGGAAAAGTAGTATTAAATCTTGATTAGGGGGTGTAACTGTGTTTGATTACAGCATTTTTGCAAAAGAAATTGATGAATTAAAAAACCAGGGATTGTACACATATATTAGAACTCTCGAATCACCCCAAGGTGCATGGTTGGTTATTGATGGGAAAAAGGTGTTAAATCTTTGTTCTAATAACTATCTTGGATTTGCAAATGAAGAAAGATTAAAAAACGCAGCAAAACAAGCTGTTGAAAAATGGGGTGTAGGTCCTGGTGCAGTTAGAACTATTGCAGGTACTTTTTCTTTACATAATGAATTAGAAGAAACTTTGGCAAAGTTTAAAAAAGTAGAAGCAACAATATTCTTACAATCAGGTTTTGTTGCAAATCAAGCCGTTATACCAGCTATCACAAATGAAGAAGATGCTATTCTTTCAGACGAATTAAATCATGCTAGTATCATTGATGGTGTTAGATTATCAAAAGCAAAAAGATTTGTTTGGAAACACAGAGATATTAAAGATCTTGAAGAAAAACTTAAAGAAGCTAAAGATGCTAGAAGAAAATTAATAATCACAGATGGTGTATTTAGCATGGACGGAGATTTGGCTCCATTACCTGAAATTGTTGAGCTCGCTGAAAAATACAATGCCATGGTAATGGTAGATGATGCCCATGGTGAAGGAGTACTTGGAAGTCATGGAAGAGGTATAGTAGATCACTTTGGATTACACGGTAGAGTAGATATTGAAATAGGTACTCTCTCAAAAGCATTTGGTGTTCTCGGTGGTTACATCGCAGGTAAAAAGGAACTCATTGACTATCTAAAACAAAAAGCAAGACCATTCCTTTTTAGTAGTCCATTATCACCTGCAGACACTGCTGCTGCATTAGAAGCGACAAAAATTCTCCAAGAATCAGATGAAAGAGTAAAGAGACTTTGGGATAATGCAAAATACTTTAAAGAAGAAATGAAAAAATTGGGTTTTGACACAGGTGAAAGTGAAACTCCAATTACGCCCGTCATGTTATACGATGCAAAACTTTCAACACAATTTAGCAAAGAACTATTTGAAGAGGGCATCTTTGCACAATCAATAGGTTATCCAACAGTTCCAAAAGGAAAAGCAAGAATAAGGGTAATGATAAGTGCAGTTCACACAAAAGAAGACCTTGATTTTGCCCTTGAAAAATTTGAAAAAGTAGGAAAGAAATTGGGAGTAATATAAACTGGCCATTATCGGCCAGTTTTTTTCAAATATCCAACTATTTTTTCCACACAATCTGTTATTATATAATCTGCCAATCCTTTTAACATTTCTACTTCTTCTTCACTATTAACCGTCCAAATTACTATCTTTTTTCCTAGTTTTTTTAAAAAAGTTAAAAATTCAAAAAACAACTTTTCATCTATGTAATATAACTGAATAGGAATATGCGCACTAAAAATATTTGTTTTATAGAACAAATCTCTCAAATCATTTAAGTTCAAGTTCTTGTGTCTCTCATCAAATAATAATCCAAACTTCTCATTCCCATAAATTCTAGAAAGTTTTATTATTATATCATGTTCAAAAGAACTAAAAATAATCTCCTGTTTTCTTTTTTTCAAAACGTATTGTACTATCTTCTCTGCGTTATTTGCATCCTTAATCTCCACATTTATTATCTTATCATCTAACATTATTTCAAATATTTCATAAAGCCTTGGAATGTTTTTAGGTATTTTTTTACTGTTAACTTCTCTTACATCTAAATCCACATTAAACACTCTTTTTAAATTACTATCGTGTGTTACAACTACCTCCCCATCTTTTGTCCAGTAAACATCGAGTTCCACACCATCCGCTCCATATTCAATCGCCTTCTGAAAAGATTCTAATGTATTTTCAACGTATTTTTCAGAATAACCTCTATGACCCAATATTTTCACATCTACCACTCCTTAGTTGCAAAATTTTAAATCGTTGATAAAATATTAATTAAAGGGGGAAAAATTATTACAAAAAGTTTACTTACTTTATTTATTGCCTTTTTCTTTATAACATTAATATTAGGATTATACCATTTTTCACTGAATCCAACTGGAATAGAAATTGATAATTTGAAAATAATGGAAAAAGATTTATATGTAAAACTTCCATATTATACACATTTAAAATCTCCCACTAGTTTAACTTTTGAAATACAAATTCCAAAATCTAGCAACAAATACCTTTACATTCCACAAATAGATGCATCATATATTGAAATTTTAGCAAATAACACAACCATATTAAAAAAAGGTTATTCATCCAAAGCGGGCCATTTCTTTTATACGCCATATTTTATACCTCTACCTCCAAAAATTTCTACATTAAAAATTAAATTAAGCGGTGTATATGAAATTGGTATAGAATTTCCCATATACGTTGTAGATGAATCTCAAAAATATAAATTTTGGATTCTTAACTTCTTAACATTCCACAGTACACTCATACTTATCGGCATTTTCATCTCCCTATCTATTATACTTTACTTACTATCAAAAAGTACAACTTCATTAAATAAAAAGAAGATATTTCATTACTTTAGTCTGTCATCAATATTTGCAAGTATATGGATAATTGATCTGTTACCTATAAGTGATTTTGAAAGTATTCAAGGTTTCTTAAAATTCAAAAAATTGTTTATTATAAGCTTATATCTAGGTTATTCATTTTTACTAAAGGGAAGTCTTATATTTTTCTATTATTTAAACAAACTAGGAAATTTTCTGGTTTATGCTTTTTATTTTATGGCACTTTTATTACTTTTTCAAACTAATATATTATCACTTCATTTATTACATAATTACTTTTCTGTAATATTTATAATATCATCTATTTTCCTTCTTTATTTATACTTTAAGAAAAAAACCCAAAACTATTACCTATTTTTTATACTAACACTATTTATCCTAACTACTATACATGACACTATAATCCTTTTATTTGATATTGAAAGCAAACTTTTAAGTCCTATTGGAGGGATGATTCTTTTCTTTGTATTTTCGTATATAATTCTTTATGAATACAAATCCACCACAATTGAAAAAGAAAAACTCTATGAAAAAAGTCTAAAAGACAACCTTACAGGAGCATTCAATCGAAATATCTTTGAATTTGAAAACTTTTCTTCAGAGGATGTATTTATATATATTGATATAAACAAATTAAAAGAAATAAATGACACATTTGGTCACAAAACTGGAGATAAAATACTCGTAAAATTTTCACAAACCGTAAAACAATTTATTAGAAAAAATGATTTGCTAATTCGACTAGGTGGCGATGAATTCTTATTAGTCTTAAAAAACTGTTCTAAAAGAAAAGGCAAAAAGATAATAAATAACATACTAAAAAAATTCAAACAATCCGATAAAATTTCTCCTGCTTTTTCATGGGGAATAACGAAATTTGATAAGTCTGTTGAAAAAACTTTAGAAAACGTAGATATTTTAATGTACAAGATGAAACTAAAAAGAAAATAGCTATTTTTCTTCGTATTTTATTTTTTCCAACAATCTTGCCTGCCTTCTAAATTCATTTACATCCATTTCTTTTAAAATAAATCTTGCCAAAAAATATTGAAAGGGAAGCCATGTTACATGGCCGGAAAATATAATATGTCTTCTTGGTTTTCCCAACATTTCCCAGAGGAGTTTTCTACTTTTTTTTGGCAACGCTTTGTCAAATAAGGCTTCGATAAATATTATGCGTTCTTTATTCACAAACTTTGCATAAGCAATTGGATCAACCTTTAAAAATGGATGGATATCACTATTTTGCATATCCTCAACAGTTTCAAACTTTTTAAGCTTCTTTATATCATCTTCAAATCTCTTCAAAAACTTCCCTTTATCCCTTATATCTCCACCCAATCCCTTTTTAATATCTCTTCTCATGAACGCTAAAGTTGGTGAATACCAAATCAAAGTAGCAATATCTCCTCCTGTAGTCATAAGTATTGTTTTTTTAAAATCATCTGTAATAGCGTTTAAAATAACACCTAGCATCCCACCTAAACAAAACCCCAGCAAACAATTATTTTCATGCCATAATTTTAGCTCCTTAAAAAACTTTAATACACTAATTACATCAACAACCGCATGCTCCCAAAATTTTGTTGCACGATTTACATCCGTTGAAAAATAATCCTTTCCACTAACGGAATTATTTGGAACTCTTGTAAAATTACCGGGTAAAATTGGTATTACAGTTCTAAGTCCTGCATTTGCAAGATGCGTCCCCATCCATAAAAGAAATGGTATGTTACTAGTTCCAAGACCATGTAATATCATCAAAGAGCCGCCTACATCTTTTTTTGGCTCAAACAGATAAACTTCTACAGTCTCAGTCCCTTTCTCGCATTCTTTATAAAGAGAAGGAAACTTTATATATGAAACTCTAAACCGTTTTGATTTTAAAATATATCCTGATGAAAAATCCGGCTTTTTAAAATCAAATTTAAAACTAATCATATAAATCTCCCCTTAAAAATTTTATTGTTTTTTCAAGTATTTCCCTTGTCTTATCATCTTTTAAGACAAATTCAAATCCATGATCACCTTTGGGATGTAGTAACAACTTTGCTTTATTCCCCATTTTTCTTAATTTCTTATACATCCTAACAGAAGAAATAAATGGCACTACCTTATCCTTTAAACCATGTACTAACAAAATTGGTGGAAGGTTCTTATCCACATATGAAATTGGAGAGTATTTAATGTATAAATCTTTTGATTTATTTGGCAATCTTTTCAAGGTTGTCGAAACGGCAAATTTTGCAAATAATGATGGGCTTTTCCAAATATCTAAAAGATCGCAAGGTGTGTAATATGCTACAACATTTTCAACTTTTGGCTTATACTTTAAAACAAAATATAAAGCAAGATGCCCGCCTGCAGACAATCCCATTAAACTTATTTTTAATTTTGGAAACTTTTCACTCACAAATTTATAAGCATCGGAAATATCCTCTACTAATAGTTCTATATCGTTTAAATATCCATATCTATAATCTATAGTCGCTACCGTAAATCCTTTTGAAACCAAATATCTATACCACGAAATGTTGTTCGGTTGCCTTCTATATCCACTAATCCAACCACCACCATGTGCAAACAAAATAATTTGGTTTGAGTCAGTTTTTGGATAATATATATCTAGCCAAAGATTTTCTTTGTATTTATAACTTATTTTTCTAGACCATGGCTTTTTCTCCAAATCAAACGGAAGTTTCCCCAAAAGAGACCTTCTCAAAAAAGGAATTTGCAAGAGAAAAAAGATTAAAAATGCTATGAAAAAATTTAAAAATGAAAAAATTAACAAAGATACATATACAACAACTTTAAAACTAACTTTTAAATTCACATCAATCACCAGAAATATTATATCAAATCAACTATAAAATTTTTTATCCTTTCCTCCTATTGTTTTGTAAAAAACAAACATTAAAATACCATTTGTAAAGTAAAAAACAGAACTTATCAAAAATATCGTAGTATATCCACTATTTGAAGTAGCTAGTATTGAAAATAGCATTGATGCAAAAGCCCTACTGGCATTATTTGCAAAATTTCTCAAGCCGGTACTAGCCGCTAAAATATTTGACGGAAGATATGACAAAACAAGGGTATTAAAGATGGGATTAACCATATTCATTATTGTAAACCTGCTAATATAAATGGTTGTAAACGAAATAGGTTCCCTTACAAAAGCTAACATTAATATTAACAATGGAACGGTTATATTTGAAAGCATCAATGCTTTTGCCGCCCCAAATCTCTTCCCAATCTTGTGAGAAAATGCCGAACCAATACTTGTCCCAAGTTGTGCAAATGCAAGTATAAATCCAATGAAGGTTGCACTCATGGAAAATAAATCATAGAAAATCACATTTCCAAAATGAATAAATAATCCCGCACCAAATCCTACACTAGCTGTTGAAAAAATATAAAAAGTGAATATCTTTTTTTGAAAATCATCTAATTTAACTTTTTTAAATTTTACATTTCTTTTCTCTTTTAAATTCAATATAGGAACCAATGCAAAAGACCTTAAAAGCATGGCAAAAAACATCACCTTTCTAAATCCAAAAAAGTCTCCCAAAAATCCACCTATGCTATTCCCTAATACACCAGTTAACATATTAACACCAAAATTTATCCCAAAATACTTTGCACGATTTCCATGACTAGTACTTTCTACCAAAAAAACATCTGTTAACAACCGAATTGAAGCATTAAATCCTCCAAAGAAAAAAGAAAAAAAGTAAAGTAAAGTTAAATTCGAAGGAAACAAACGCATAATTGCAAAGAAAATTACTAGAGGTTGTACAATAAACAACACCCTTTTTCTACCTATTCTATCTGCCAAAATACCAATTATTAGTCCTAAGACAGCACTTCCCCATAAGTTAAAAGACATAACATTTCCAATAATATCGTTATGATACCCCAAATCTTTCAAATACAAATTGAATAACACTTGATAAATATTTCCTGAAATACCATTTATCAAAGTAAAAAATATTATTCTATTTGCAATAGCCATATAATCCTCCTTTTTGTTAGCTTTACAAATTAATTATACTTTAAAATAAAAAAAATTCCAGGTATACACCTGGAAAGCTATTTTGTATAGTAAAATGATTTTCCTATTGTATAGCCAAGAAAAGCTCCAAAAATAACATCACTCACCCAATGATAGTCACCAACTACTCTTGCAAGAGAAAATAAAAACGGGATAAAATAAAGGGGCTTTCCATACCTTTCAGCTAAAGGTGTGAAAAGAGCCCACGCAAAAGAACTATGACCTGAAGGAAATGAATGATTTTTATCATTAAAAGACATAAAATTAAACACAAAAGGACTATCATAGCTATTTGGTCTTCCACGCCCCACAAGGAACTTTACAGCATAAGTAATTAAACTAGTAACACCAACACTTTCAACAATAGTAAAAGATGTATATGGATCGTCAAAATAAGTAAACATTGAGATAATTCCTAAACAAATAAAAAAATCACGTTCATCCATTTTGTTAATTTTCTCTATAACGACATTATCAAAAACACCTAAATCTAAGGTATTAACATATCCATCAAAAAAAAACGTCCCAGAAAGTAATAAAACATCTCCAAGGTTAAACTCCACAGATTCTATATCTAAAATTATTTCATCTAGTGAAAAAGAAAAACAGAAACTTCCTAGTAAAACTACAATCAAGAAAATACCTTTTTTCAACTCTATCACCTTCCATTTTTACTATTTTACCTTCATTCTACCATACTATCCTATATTTTTCATCTTTAAACCTTACTTGACAATACTTTTATTTGATTATATAATTTTCTTGCATTCGCTCAGTGAATGAATGGAGGTGAGAAAATGTCAAAGTTATACAACAAAATTATTGAAAAAAAGGCAATAATAGGTGTCATGGGGCTTGGATATGTAGGATTACCACTTGCAGTCGAAAAAGCAAGGGCAGGGTATAAAGTTATAGGGTTTGATATTCAACAAAAGAGGGTAGACATGATAAACAATGGACAAAACTACATCGGAGATGTCCAAGACGAGGAACTTGAAGAATTAGTCAAAAAAAACAAACTAACTGCAACCACAAACTTTGACAAACTATCAAAATGCGATGTTGTAAGTATATGTGTTCCAACTCCACTAGATAAATTCAAACAACCAGATCTTTCTTACATAATCCAAACATCTAAAGACATTGCAAAAAGACTCCATAAAGAACAATTAATAATTTTGGAAAGTACAACATATCCAGGTACAACTGAGGAAATTGTTCTTCCTATTTTACTAGAAACAGGTTTAAAAGTAGGAGAAGATTTTTATCTTGCGTTTAGTCCTGAAAGGGTTGACCCTGGAAACATAAGGTACAAAACAAGGAATACTCCCAAAGTGGTTGGTGGAATAACTAAAGAATGTACAAAACACGCAAAAGCACTTTATGAAAATGTTTTAGATGCACCAGTTTTTCCTGTAAGTTCTCCAAAAGCAGCTGAAATGGCTAAAATATTGGAAAATACTTTTAGATTAGTTAATATTGCTTTAGTCCAAGAAATGACAAAAGTAGCTGAAAAAATGAATGTCAATATATGGGAAGTCATTGACGCAGCAGCTACAAAACCCTTCGGATATATGCCTTTTTACCCTGGTCCTGGAATTGGAGGTCATTGTATTCCTATTGATCCGTTTTATCTATCATATAAGGCAAGGGAATATGACTTACATTTAATGTTGGTGGAGCAGGCGGGACAAGTTGCTGACGAAATGCCATATTATGTTGTCCAAAGATTGGGAGATATATTAAATAAGTACAAAAAACCGTTTAATGGTAGTAAAATTTTGGTTTTAGGCGTTGCATATAAAGGAAATATAGATGATATGAGAGAAAGTCCTGCTCTAAAAGTTATTGAAATCCTTGAAGAGAAAAAGGCAAATATTTCATATTTTGATCCATTTATTCCATCATTTGAACTAAATGGAAAAAAATACCATTCGATTAAGTTAGAAAAAGAAAGGCTTAAAGAATTTGACGGAGCAATAATAACGACTGCACATACCGTTGGTATAGACTACAACCTCATCGTAGAGAATGTGCCATTTGTATTTGATACAAAAAACATACTCAAAAACCTCAAAAAAAACAACGTATTTGTTCTATAAATCAGGAAGATGTTTAATAACATTTTTTACTATTTCCACATACTTTTCTCTCATTTGTGAATAATACACCAGGCCATCTGCAGGATGGCCTTTTTCAATACCAGCTCTAATAAGACGAAATTTTTCATAATATGGCAATTTATTTAAATTCATCGCATAACTTCTCACAGAATCTTCTAAATTTTTAAAATATTCTATTTCATATATCTCGCCGTCTGGTCTTTCATCTGGTATTATTCCAGTACCAGGTTCATAAGTCCATTCGCCAAATATATTATTAGCAATAACGACAAATTTACTAGTCCCCCATGCCGACTCAATAGCCGCTTGCGCAATAGCAATATCTTCTGGAATAGCATCTACTTTTAAAAGTAATTCTTCGTTTGATTTTGCATTATATTTCTTGTAATACTTTTTCAATGTTAAAGTATCACCTTTTTCCATAGCAGTAATAATTTCTTTTCTCTCTCTAAGTATTTCTTCGTTAACCTTTCTAATTATAGGTATCATTATCTTAACAAAAAGTTCTTTTCTAATATCTACAGGAGCATCTTTGAGATCCTTAGGAAAGGAAGTAACATAAACCTTTGGAGGATTTTTCAGTGAATCATACCCGATCTCATCAAAAAATGCCTTTAAATCCTTCCAACTTTCAAAACTAAGAGACACTTCTTTAAAAAAAGAAATATAATCAAATTCCGAATAAATAATCCAAAAGTCAAAAATTAAAAATGATATAATTATTAATATGAAAATAAGTTTTTTCAAATTATCACCTCATTTAGATATTACCACAATTTATTTAATTCTGGATTAAAGGAGGGTTAACATGAATTTTAACGTTAATTTCAAAGGTTCCTACTCAATACTCTTTGTAGATCTTGAACCCGGAGAAATTATAATAGGTGAACCTGGCGCAATGGTTACAATGTCAGGAGATTTAGAAATCGAAACCTCTACTGGGGGAGTATTCAAAGCCTTAAAGCGAGCATTTCTAGGTGGTGAACACATATTTTTAAATAAATATAAAGCAAAAAATAAAAGTAGAATATCTTTTGCCCCAAAATTACCCGGTGATATCGATATAATAGATTTAAATGGAACAGTATATTTGCAATCAACTTCTTTTCTTGCATCAGAAGAAGGTATAAATTTAGACACAAAATTTACCGGATTTAAATCGTTTTTCTCAGGGGAAGGCTTTTTCTTGCTTAAACTTTCTGGATATGGAAAACTCGCTATTTCATCCTTTGGAGCAATATTTAGTTTAGAGCTAAAAGAAGATGAAAAAATAACAATAGACACAGGTCATGTAGTGGCATTTGACGAATCAGTGAATTATTCAGTTAGAACTTTTGGCGGATTTAAATCTACCATTTTCGGTGGAGAAGGATTAGTAGTAGATTTCATCGGTCCTGGAAAAATATATATTCAAACGAGAAATTACCCTGAGTATATAAAATGGATAAAAAGCTTATCACCAAAAGACACTGGAAGTAGATAATTTCTTATTATTTATGAACTAAATTTGTAGACATTAAGTCAAAATAGGTGTAAAGATAAGGGAAAGTCATTTATATATTATTAAAAACGCTACTTGTAATTAATTATTAACACAAATGGTTCGTAATAGAAACTTCGGTTTGCCTAACTTTGTAACATAAACAATGTATCATTTTAATTAGAGAAACCCCCCTATCCCCCTTGAGATACACCCCCCACAACTTTGAGCGGGCCAAAAAAAGGCCCGTATTTTTTTATTTTCCAACACAGAAGTTTGAAAATATGTTATCCAAAAGATCATCGGAAAATTTTCTTCCAATTAGCATATCTAACTCTTCAAGTGCTCTCCTCAAATCAATAGATATTAAATCTATTTCATATCCCATATTTAAGTTATTTACCGCACTTTCCAGATGAGTATATACCCTTTCCAATATTTCAACCTGTCTCTGGGTTATAACGTGAGAAGCCGTTCCGCTTTCTATAATATTTTTAACCTTAGATACTATTTTATTCTCTAAATTCTTTAAACCTTCTCCATTAAGAGCACTAATTTTTATTTCACCATCAAATATCTTATTAAAATTATTTCCTTCATCACATTTATTCCACACAGGTATATAATTTCCACCTTCAATTTTCCTCAAAATTAGCTTATCTTCTTTTGTAAAACCAGTAGTTGCATCTAAAACAAAAAGAATTACATCCGCCTTTTGTATTTCTTTTAAACTCCGTTCTATACCAATTTTTTCTACTACATCTTTTGTTTCTCTGATTCCAGCGGTATCCACAATTACAAATCTAATACCATTAATTTCTATTTCACCTTTTATCACATCCCGTGTTGTTCCTGGTATATCAGTTACAATTGCTCTATCTTCCAAAAGAAGTCTGTTTAAAAGTGTTGACTTTCCGGAATTAGGTTTTCCAACAATTGTCATAACAATTCCATTATTTAGCATTATGGATTTTTTACTATCTTCAATCTTTCTACCTACCTCATCTTTTAACTTTGAAAGCAGATTCAATATGCTTTTTTCATCTAATTCTATATCATCCGGATAATCAAATGTTACTTCTATTTCCGACAATACGTTTAATATCTCTCCGCGATAATACTCTATTTCTTCACCTAATTTTCCCTTCAAATTTTGTAATGACATTTTCAAAGATACTTCACTCTTTGCCTCTATAATTTGGTAAATAGCTTCTGCTTGCACAAGTGAAATTTTCCCATTAAGAAATCCTCTTTTGGTAAATTCTCCTCTTTTTGCTATTCTAGCCCCACTCTTTAGAATTGCATCAAGAACATTTTGTGTTACTAAAATACCACCGTGTGTGTATATTTCAATTAAATCATTACCTGTATAGCTATTTGGCGATTTAAAAAAAACTATATTAACCTGATCTAAAATATCTCCTTCAAAATTCAAATATGTAGTATACACTCTACGATACTCTACCTTATTTAACCCTGTTAACTTTTTCGCTATATCATGACTTTTTGGCCCATCTATTCTAATAACCGCAATTGCACCTGTTCCATGAGGAGATGAAACCGCTGCTATTGTATCAAACACGCTTTATCCTCCCTATAAAGGATTTTTCAAAATTCTATTATACCTTCTTGGAAAACCATTTACTTTATCTTTTTTTTCAAAAATTAGCAACACCCTTTTTCTATCTAATATCTCGTATTCAACAACATCCTCTAAATCTACATTTAAAACATCTATCGCGTTTTTCGCATCATTTAATTCTTTCAAATATTCTTTTCCCTTGTACAACAAAATTCTTCCACCCACTTTTGCATAAGGAACTGTAAGCTCCAGAATTATTCTTAACTCTGCTACAGCTTTTGAAAATACATTATCAAATTTTTCAATAAAATCTATCTGCTCCTCTATTCTACCATGAACAAATTCCAAATTATCTATTCCAAGCTTTATACACACATTTTTGACATAATTTATTTTTTTTCTAGACGCATCTATTAATGTTCCTTTCAATTTTTTAAACATTATTCCAATAAATACCCCAGGTACACCCCCACCGGTACCAACGTCTAAAAAATTACCTATTAAATTCATTTTTTCTAGTGGTAATAAACTATCTAATGCAAGTAAGTGAAAAGCTTCCTCTTCGTTTTTTATGGCAGTGAGATTGAAAGGAGCATTAACTATTTCTTTTATATAGTTTTTAATTAGAGATTCTTTTTTCATCTTATCTTTCCTCTTAAAACCATAAATGTATATTTTACAATTTCAATGGGAATATGCCTTTTTTTTATCGGGGATTGCAACCATCTGTAAAACCACTCAAGTTTCATCCGTTGAAAAAATACAGGAGCCCTCTTTTTACTACCTGAAATAACATCAAAACTCCCACCTACACCCATAGCCAACTTAAAGGGCAAAGAAAAATTTTCGTATATCCATTCTTCTTGCTTAGGAACTCCCATGCCAACAAATAAAAGATCTGGTTTTAAAGACTCTATTTCTTCAATGGGAGTAGTATCACTTTTTGAAAAATACCCATGATAATACCCTACAACATTTATACCTCTTTTTTTTAATTTTCTGGCAGCCTTTTCTACAACCTTCCTTTTGGCTCCAAGTAAATATACTTTCCAACCATATATTTTCGCCTTTTCACACAGATAAAGCATTGTATCTATACCGGTAATTCTGTCCGTCAATATTTTCCTATTCCTTTTTAACGCCCAAACTATACCAGAACCATCTGGAATAATATAATTAGCTTCCTCAACAATTTTTCTATAATAACTATCCTTTAATGTACGTAAAAGAATAGACGCATTTAAAGTAACTACAAATGTTTTTACACCGTTATTAACATCTTCAACTATCTTTTTTCTTACTTCTTCTTCACTTCCAATAGTTAATCTCAACTGCGAGAAATTTACTACTTCCACGTCTTCCACCTTTCTAATTTTAAATAGAAAAATTCCCGGAAGCCCGGGAATGGTGCCGAGGGCGGGACTTGAACCCGCACGGGAAAAATCCCACATGATCCTGAGTCATGTGCGTCTGCCAATTCCGCCACCTCGGCTCTTTTTTCCTTAAAATATTATATCACACTTCTTCTGTCAATGGTTCCTTTACAAATATCTCTTCAAAAACCACTTTAGGTGGTTCTATTCCATTAAAATTTGTACTATACTCAGTAGTATACGCACCTGTGTTATACAATACAATCAAATCATCAATAGTTACATTCTTAGCAAGTTCTATATCATAATACATTACATCAACACTGTCACAAGTTGGCCCTGCAAGTACGAACTTTCCCTTTTCTTCAAGTTCTCTACCTATTACTTCCACTTCATATCTGATGTTTTGAATAGTTTCCGTTAAACCATGAAATATCCCTGCATCGGTATATACCCAATTTTCTTCACCTTTCTTACTTCTCAATATTACGCTTGTAACCATCGCCCCGGCACTCCCTACCATTGACCGTCCCGGCTCCAAAACAACCAAAGTATTTTCACCTATATAATCTACTATTGCTTTATTTATTACCTCTGAAATTTCCTCAACAGATGGAATGTTTCTTGAATATTTTACAGGCATTCCTCCGCCCGTATTTACCATGTACATATCTATCCCCATTTTCCTTGCTTCTTCAAACACCACAGAAACTTCGCGTATTGCAACCCGCCAATTGTCAGGGTTATAATTTTGGGAACCAACATGAAAACTTACACCAATGGGATTTAACTCTAAATCAACAGCATACTTAACCAATTTTATTGCATGATCAACGCTTGTTCCAAATTTCCTTGTAAGTGGCCAATCAGCATCATCTTCCATTCCATTGGTACTTATTCTAACGTATATATCTGAGCCAGGGGCATTGTCCGCTATTTTCTCAATTTCCATTTCACTATCCACCGCAAACATTCTTATTCCATTATTATACGCAAAACTAATATCTTTAGTTTTTTTTATAGTGTTTCCAAAACTCATCCTTTCAGGTTCAACACCTATACTAAGCAACTTCTCTATCTCGGGTCTTGAAGCAACATCAAAATAACTACCTAAATCTCTTAAAAGCTTTAAAATCTCTATATGGGAGTTGGCTTTAACAGCATAATATACTCTTGAATTTCTTACATTGTCAATAAGTTTCTCATAGTTTGCCTTAACTATATTCAAATCCATAACTAAAACAGGAGTTCCAAAAGTTTCAGCAACCCTTTTTAATCTCTCATTTACAAGTATCTTATTCACGGACCCCACTCCCTTCATATCAAAATCTAAATAAATAATAAACTATTTAATGCTACATTAAAACGTATTTTTTTTTAACATTTAGCTACAAAAAGTTACAATTGCGGGGTGGGGTTAAAAAAACATATAAATTAAATGAGCAGTAATTCCCGCAACAATACCACCAATAGTATGTGAAAAAATAGCTTTACCAGTAAGATACCTGTATCCTAACTCATCCATCATAGCGATATGTGTACTTAAATATCCACTCCAGGTCATACCCATTGCAGTAAAAACAGCTATATCATTTGGAGTAACAATCTTCATATCAATAAATTTTGGCACAAGAGCCAATGCAGCACCTGTTGAACCAAGTGAAGTTAGAGGAAATGCTATTAATTCTGGGTTGGAAAAACCAAATAGCCATCTAAGTACAACAAAAATTTTCTCACCAATATATGGCAAAAGGGGAATACCTTCGTATGCAAGCCCTTGATATCCCACATTTTGATCTTTGGGACCAAAAGTTATCATCATAACAAATGTGCTTATTATCAACACACCTGGGATTATACCCAAACCAATTTCCACACCGCTTTTACCTCCATCTAAAAGTGCCTCCAAAAATCTTTCCATAAAGCTTCCAGGTCTTGTTTCTGTGTAATATTTCTCAGGAATAAATTCATCATTTGAAAACGTACCCAACTTATTTTTTGTATAAACTGAAAAAATTCTTACACTTGCTATACTTCCAACTAGCGCACCTATATTTCCAATTAAAACAGCCGGAAAAAGATTAACTGACATACGCGTCCCTTGCGCTATCATAAATGTAGAAACTATTAAACCCATACCAAATGAAGTTCCAAGATTACACAGCAATGGCTGTTGCCATCTATCAAAATTTTTCATAAACCTCTTGTCTTTTGCAAGTGCAATAATTGCAGGATTATCTGAAAAATATGTAGATAATATCCCCATAGCCGCTACACCAGGAAGGTTATAAAGAGGCTTTATTAAAGGTTTCAACAATATATCAATCAAATCCGCCACTCCAAACTCAAATAAAAGAGCGGAAAAACCACCAGTTAAAACGGCAATCGCCATAATAAAAAAAACGGTATTTATCAACAAATCATGTGCTGTAAGCATTAATGTTTTAAAAAAATTAGAAACCCCCATGTAGGAGTCTACGCCCCAAAAAATTAAAAACAAAAACACCAAAAACATCAAAGCTTCAATTCTAATTCTCTTCACTTTAATCCCCTTTCTCAGTCCAACTTTAATATGATAAGGACAACCCCAACTATTAAAGATATAACACCTACTATTAAAGCTTGCAAGGACTGAGAAATGGAATAAGAAGCAATTAAAATGGTCAAAAGTTTAAAAAAGGTTCCAATTATTCTTTTACGAACCCTTTTAAGGGAAAAAATTGCATATTCAAACCTATCTTTTCCAAGTGCAAGAACTAAAATTCTAAATCTTACATCTATAGAATAAATCTCCCTTACTATTCTATACAACTGATAAAAAATCGATAAAAGTAAAAAATACAAAATTTGAAAAAATCCATTTGGAAAAAAATACCAGCCTAAAACTCCAAATCCTAAAACCATTAGTTCATTAAACAAACGAAAAGTTCCATATTTAAAAAAAGAATTAGATACAACTATAAAAAATGCAAATAAAACCGAAAAGAGGAGCCCTAAGGCTCCTGAAAAAGTTACAACTAGAAAAACATTAATCATTATTTCCCTCACCGCCATTTTTGAACATCTCAGAAATGGCCCCAATACTTCCTAAAATCCCAGAAACTTCCATAGGCAAGAAAATTTTCGTCGCATTTCCATTTGCCATTTCCTTCAATGTTTCAAGGTATCTCACTGCAATAACATCATTTGTTGGATTCCCCTCATGGATAGATTTAAAGATATACATAATAGCTTCTCCTTGTCCTTGCGCTTCTGCAATTAATTTATATTTATTAGCCTCTGCAACCTTTTTAATAGCTTCTGCCTCACCTTCCGCCTTTAATATGGCTGCTTGTTTTTGACCTTCCGCCTTCAAAATCTCCGATTGCCTTATACCTTCTGCTTCAAGAATTGCAGCTCTTTTGGTTCTTTCTGCCTTCATTTGCTTACTCATAGCTTCCATTATATCCTTAGGTGGATCTATCTTTTTAATTTCCACTCTTGTAATACGAATTCCCCATTTGTCAGTAGCTTCATCGAGAACTGTCCTCAATTTTGTATTTATCTCCTCCCTGGATGTCAACGTCTGGTCAAGTTCTAATTCACCTATCACGTTTCTCAGGTTAGTTTGTGCAAGTTTTACAGTTGCAAATTCGAAATTACTGACGTTATATACTGCCTTGTATGCGTCTGTAATTTCATAATAAATAACAGCATCTACTGTAACAACAACGTTATCTTTTGTAATTACCTCTTGCGGTGGAACATCTATGACATGTTCTCTCAAATCTACTTTGATCATTTTATCAAAAAATGGGACAATAAAATGGATTCCCGCTTTTACTTCTTTTTTAAACTTCCCCAATCTTTCCACTAAACCTCTTTCATAAGGCCTAACTATCCTTATTCCAGATGAAGCCAATATAAACAAAAAGAATATGAAAATCAAAAATAAAATATACATTATTCTTCCCCCTCCTCAATAACAATTAAATGTGCTCCTTCAACTTTTAAAACTTTTACATATTTATCTTTTTCGATTATCTCATCATTTTTCGAAAAAGCTCGCCAAGTATCTCCATTGATTTTAACAAGGCCTTTTGCTTTCTTATTGTTAATTTCCTCTATCACAAGTGCTTTTTTTCCGACAATATCATCTACATTTATCTTTCTTGGTTCATCTCCTGTCATTTTATTAATAATCGGTCTTGTTAAAATCACTAATATCCCAGAAACAACAACAAATACCGTAAGTTCCCATATGGTATTTCCAATAAAATATGCCACCAAAGATGATGCTAACGCTCCCACCCCAAACCAGAAGATAAAAAATGTCGGTGTTAATATTTCCAGTGCCATTAAAATTAATCCCAATACAATCCAAAATATTACTGGACTGATTATACCACCCCCTCACTCTTTAAAAATTCTTCAAATTTTTCAACCAAATTTGGATCAAAATATCTTCCAGATAGTTTTTTTATTAACTCGAGTGCCTCTTTTGGTGTCTTTAAAACCGCCTCCCACTCGGAAGAAATAAAATGCGTTGTCTCGTCAAAATAGTCTAAAATTGAGATTACACGCGCATAGAATGGTATTTGTTTCCCAGAAAGACCATCTGGAAAACCTTTTCCATCCCAGCGTTCATGATGGTATCTTACAGTTGGAATATATTCCCACAACACATCGAACATTGATAAAAATATACTTCCCATAACTGTATGATCTTGATAATTATCTTCAAAAAGACTTATCCTCGTAGGAGAATAAAGCATTATTTGTTCCAAACTTATCTTTCCCACATCATGCAAATAAGCATGCTTAACAAATTTTCTCAATTCTTTTTCATCCATACCAATAAATTTCCCAAACCTTTCTGCCATTTTCGCAACTCTTTGCGTATGGCTAAATCCCTCTTCATCTTCTATTTCACTCAAAACAATAATATTAACCAATAAATCAACAATAAGATCTTCGGCCTTTTCTTTTATCAAAACATTCAAATGACCTTTTACCACTTTTTCAAGTATAAATGGAAGTAACTCGTAATACTTTTCTTCATCAACCAAATCAAATATTACCTTTCCATCCTTTTCAAGCTTTATAAAATCACCCTCTTTAAATATATTTATACTCTTTTCGCCTTTTTCAAATCCCAAATCATCTTTGTACTTTTCTATATAATCTAACAACTTTTTATTCAGCAAAATATCACCTTCTTTCCTTTATAGACACGCTCAATAGGTCTAAAAATTCTTCAACAGCTATATCTTTTTGCTCTACACCATCCCTACTTCTAATACTTATTTTACCACTTTCTTCTTCTCTTTCCCCAACTATTATCATATATGGTATCTTGTTTATTTGAGCCTCACGAATTTTATACCCCAACGTTTCATTTCTATCATCAACCGATACCCTTACACCATTTTCCATAAGAATACTGTATATCTTTCTTGCATAAGATACATATTTATCTGAAACAGGTAACACAACAACCTGAATTGGAGAAAGCCAAAGTGGAAATGCTCCGGCAAAATGCTCAATAAGTATTCCGAAAAATCTCTCAAGTGAGCCGTACTTTGCAGTATGAATCATTACCGGTCTTTTTTCAATTCCATCTTTATCAACATAAGTCAATTCAAATCTCTCTGGCATTTGGAAATCAAGTTGAATAGTTGCACATTGCCACTCTCTTCCTAAAGAATCTCTTACATGAAAATCAACCTTTGGCCCATAGAATGCCCCTTCTCCTTCTGCCACTTCAAATTCGAGTTTAATGTCTTCCAATACTTTTCTTAGAGCATTGGTTGCTTTTTCCCAAGTTTCTTCATCACCCATGTGATCTTCTGGCATTGTACTAAGTGTAGCTCTATATGAAAATCCAAATGGTTTATATAACTGATCAATAAGTTTTACCACTTTACTTACTTCTTCTTCTATTTGATCCTGTCTACAAAAAATATGGGCATCATCTTGAGTGAACGCCCTTACCCTTAAAAGTCCATGTAAAACTCCACTTCTCTCATATCTATGAACTTTTCCAAATTCAAACAATCTAATGGGTAAATCTCTATATGAAACTACGTTGTTTTTGTATATCAAAATATGTCCTGGACAATTCATAGGCTTTATAGCATATTCCACTTCTTCTTTTTCAGTAAAATACATATTCTCCTTGTAGTGATCCCAGTGCCCACTCTGATACCATAACTTTACATTCATTACCAACGGTGTCATCACTTCTGTATATCCATATTCTTCGTGAAGACTTCTTGAAAAAGCCATTAGCTCATTCAAAATAATTGTTCCTTTTGGTAAGAAAATAGGCATGCCCGCAGCAACATCTGTATTTATGAAAAATAATCCCAATTTTGGTCCTAATTTTCTATGATCTCTCTTTTTTGCTTCCTCTAACATCTTCAAATAATTTTCCAATTCCTCTTTGGTTGCAAATGCAGTTCCGTAAATTCTCTGGAGCATGGGATTTTTTTCGCTACCTCTCCAATAAGCTCCCGATGCCGAAAGCAATTTAAAATGTTTTATCATTCCTGTTCTTGGAAGATGTGGCCCTCTACATAAATCTACAAATTCACCTTGTTTGTAAAAGCTAACTTTTTCATCATTTATCTCATTTATTAACTCCACCTTATATATCTGCCCTTTTTTATTCATCATATCAATTGCTTCATCTTTTGGAAGCTCAAATCTTTCAATTGGTAAATCTTCCTTTATAATCTTTTTCATCTCTTTTTCTATATTTTCCAAATCCTCTTCCTTTATAGTTCCATTCAAAATTTCAAAATCATAGTAAAAACCATTTTCGATTGTGGGACCTATGCCTAACCTTACGTTCTCTTCTCCATAAATTCTCATAACAGCTTGAGCTAAAATATGCGCCATAGTATGCCTGAAAAATTCTGGTGCCTCTTTATCTTTTTTCGTAACTATTTTCAAACTACAATCAAAATTAATAGGTCTGTTTAAATCCCACAATATATTATCAACAATTGCTCCAACTGCATTTCTATATAACCCCTCACTTATACTTTTCGCTATCTCACCAGGAGTAATTCCCTTTTCAAATTCTTTAACATTACCATCGGGAAATTTTATCTTCATAACCTATACCTCCTATCTATATTTTATTATCTTCTTTTGTAAAAGATAAAAATTGAAAAGAAGCGCAAACAAAATCGAATAAATTGGAACTAAATCTTTGTAAACAAAAATTCTTATTCCAAAAAAAACAACGCTTTCCAACAATGAAAGTACCCATACTTTCAAAAAATTTTCTTTAAAAGAATCAAGTAATATCACCAAAAAAATGACTATTATATTCTCTATTCTAAAAGAATTAAAGGTTGCAATTGTGTATACTCCTAAATAGAATACATATCTTATTGCCTTTTCAAAATCAAATTCTCTTGTAGCCTCCAAAAAGAAAAACACAGGAAACAATACAAAAATATCATAAAAAGCCATATCAAAAAGTAGTAAAAGAAAAGGAAACATCCAAAAAAACATCCTAGCAATCATAAACCAAGCTCCTCTGAAATTTCTTTCATTGCATCCAATGACATCTCATAAAACTTTTCCAATGTTAATCCAAAATCCTCACAACTTTTCATTTGCTCTCTATTAGCTCCTTTTGCAAAAGATTTTTCTTTAAATCTCTTCATCAAAAATCTTACATCTACAGGCTCTAACTTTTTTTCAGGTCTAATCAACGCAGCGGCAACAATAAAACCTGTTGTGGGATCTGCTGCATAAATTACTTTTTCCATCAAAGTTTCCCTTTTCTTTTTTCCGCAATGGGCTAATATTGCATTTTTAACATCTTCACTAACTTTATCTCCCAATATCTCTACAGATTTCAACCCGTGCAACTCAGGATTATCTTTTGTGTATTCATAATCAAGGTCATGAAGAAGTCCTGCAATTCCCCACTTGTCTTCATCCTCTCCAAAATATTTTGCAAATTTTCTCATTAATGCTTCAGTAGCAATACAGTGTTTTATTAAATTTTTAGTTTTTACGTGTTCTTTTAAAAGTTTTAATGCTTCATTTCTATCCATTATCACACCTCCAAAATATAGTATATCATAAACTATACACTATTATACTCAAAAAAACACTAACAATTCAATTTTTCTTTAAATTTTACATATTTCAATTTTTCAAATTAAAAAAGTATAATTTAGAAAAAATATTGGAGGATAAAGATGTATAAATTAAGATGTATATCTTGCGGAAAATTATTTGAACCTTCTCCATCATTATACACATGTGATAAATGTGGCCAAAGATATGGGACACTTGAGGTAATATACGACTATGAAAAACTAAATATTAAAAAAACACATTTTGATAAGTGTGGGGATATTTCACAATTTAAACACCTACTTCCTATTACCAATTATCCAGTTATACAAAAAGTTGGAAATACTCCTGTATTATCTTTTAAAAATTTCTTTGGAATCAAAAATGTAATTTTTAAATACGATGGAACAAATCCAACTGGCTCATACAAAGATAGAGCAACTACCATCGCTATTGCAAAAGCATACGAATATGGTTATAATACCATTTATTGCGCTTCTACCGGGAATGCAGCAAGTTCGCTAGCTGGTCTTTCTTCTACCACAAAACTTAAAACGTATATATTCGTTCCTTCGAATATTCCTCCAGCAAAACTTTCACAATTGGTAGTTTACGGGGCAAGAGTAATTCAAATAGATGGAAATTATGATACTGCTTTTGAATTTTCTATAAAAGTAGGAGAAAAACTAAATTGGTATTCTAGAAATTCTGCAATTAATCCTTATTTACTTGAAGGAAAAAAAACCGGTGCATTAGAACTAGTAGTTCAATTTGATTTTAAAGTTCCAGATGTGGTATTTGTTAGTGCTGGTGATGGAACTGTAATAAGTGGAATTTTCAAAGGATTTTATGATTTTTACAAATTAAATATAATAAACAAAATTCCAAAAATTATTGGTGTTCAAGCAGAAGGAGCAGATTCAATTGTAAAAACTTTCGAAAATGGAAAACCATACACTCCTGTTGACATAATTCCCCATACTATAGCTGACAGTATCTCTGTAGGAAAACCCAGAGATGTCATTAAAGCATGTAAATATGTAGAAAAAAGTAGGGGCAAATTTTTAAGAGTTTCAGATAGTGAAATTAAAAACGCCATATTTGAACTTGCGCAAAAAACGGGAATATTTGCAGAACCTGCAGGTGCCGCTGCTTATGCGGGATTCAAAAAAGCCTTAGAATATAAATTACTTTCTAAAGAAAATACAGTAGCTATATTTATTACCGGAAACGGATTAAAAGACATTAGCCCTATAATGAATAATTTAAACATTCAAAAAGTCAACCCAAATCTAAAAGAGATTTTAGACTTCATTGAGGTGATAAAATGAAAATTCAATTTAAAATCAACGGAAATAAAATGGAAAGAGAAGTAGAAGTTCACAAAAGAGCTATAGACTTTCTTCGTGACGATTTAAAGATAACATCAGTAAAAGAAGGTTGCGGGGAAGGTGAATGTGGAGCGTGTACTATAATTGTTAATGGAAAAACGGTACATTCATGTCTAATGCTTGCCGTTGAGTTAGATGGAAAAGATATAATAACTCTCGAAGGTGTGGAAGATCATATAAAAAATGCATTTATTGAAGCAGGTGCAATACAATGCGGTTTTTGCACACCTGGATTTATAATTTCCACAAAATTTTTACTTGATAATAATCCTTCACCAAACGAAAGTGAAATAAAAGAAGCACTTGAGGGGAATTTATGTAGGTGTACCGGTTATATAAAAATCTTAGATGCAGTAAAACTTGCAGCAAAAGGACGTGAAAAAAATGATTAAAAAATATTTCTCACCTACCTCTTTAGAAGAACTCGAAAATCTAAAATCCAATATTAACGGCGTACTATTTTCAGGTGGAACAGATCTTTTTGTAAAAATGAGGTATGGAATTATTGATCCCGAAATTGTTATAGATACTAAAAAGATAAATACAAAAATAACGTGCAATAATAGAAAAATTTTCATTCCAATGAATATAACCTACACCGAATTATTAACCTACATTGAAAAAGAACAAAAAAATACCTTTTTAAAACAGGTTATAAAACTTATAGGTTCTCCCATGATAAGAAATAGGGGAACACCCATTGGAAATATTGCAAACGCTTCACCTGCCGGAGATTTTCTTCTTGTAAGTTATCTTTTAAATGGTCAGGTATTGATTAAACCTTCAAACCGAATAATACCAATTGAAAACTTTGTTTTAGGACCTTCAAAAATAAACCTTTCTCAAAACGAATTTATATATGGAATAGAGTTAGACATAAAGGAAAACTATAAATTCTACTTTGAAAAAATAGGGCGAAGAAATGCAATGGTAATTTCCATTTCAAGTATTGCTTTACTTTTAAAGGAAAAGGATGGAAAAATTGAAGATATATCAGTCTGTTATGGTTCTGTAGCTCCAACAATTCTTAGAAATAAAGAATTTGAAAAAAGATTAATAGGTGAAAAAGTATCTCTTGAAACATTCAAATACATTGCAAGTACTTTCGAAAAATTATCAACTCCAATTGATGATATTAGGGCTACAAAAGATGAGAGAAAAAAATTGGTACACAACCTTACAATAAAAGCTTTTCATAATTTAAAAGGGTGGTGAGTGTATGATTTACTTTAAAGAATATGCAAAGCCTAAAATCATAGAAGAAGCCTATGAAATACTAACATCTAAAAACGCTAAAATAATAGGTGGAGCTACTTTTCTAAAACTTTCAAATCAAAGTTTTGATGTTGCAATTGACCTAATAGATGCAAACCTAAATTTTGTAAATGAAACAGAAACTGAAGTTGAAATAGGATCAACTGTTACCCTTAGTAAATTTGAAGAAAATCCCATATTATCATCTTTTTACAACGGATTCTTAAAAAATATAACTAAAGATATTTTAAATTTACAAATGAGAAATATCATAACAATTGGTGGAACGATTTTTCCAAAGTTAGGTTTTTCCGACTTAATTACAGGGCTTTTGGTACTTGATACAGAAATCTACCTATTTAAAAATGGTAAAATATCCCTTGAAAAATTCTTAAAAACAACAATAAAAAAAGACATAATTGAAAAGATAGTAATAAAAAAAGAAAATTTAAAAACCTCTTTCGAAAATATAAGGTTCTCAGAATATGATTTTTCAATTTTAAACGTTGCAGTATCAAAATCAAATAACACGCTTAAAATAGCAATTGGCTCAAGACCATCAGTAGCTACACTAATCAAAAAACCACTAGAATATTTTAGCAATTTAGAAATAGATAAGTTATTGGAAAACGTGAATTTTTCAGATGACATAAGGGCAACAAAAGTTTACAGAAAAAAAGTCTGTAAAGTATTATTAAAAAGAGCTTTAAAGGAGGTTTTATAGTGAAAATAACATTAAAAATAAATGGAAAAACAGAAGAGGTTGATATTAAACCTTACGAAATACTATTAGATGTTCTTAGAAGGTTGGGATACTATAGTGTAAGAAGGGGCTGCGATACGGGAATGTGTGGTATCTGCACTGTTCTTTTAGATGGGAAACCCGTTCCATCATGCTCAATATTTGCCGCAAAAGTAGATGGGCATAGTATAACAACTGTTGAAGGATTAAAAGAGGCAAAAGAACTAGCAAAATTATTAGCCGAAGAGGGAGCTGATCAATGCGGATTTTGTAGTCCGGGTTTAATAGTAAATACAATATATCTAAAAAATATGGGAGTAAAAGATAAAGACGAAATAAAATCAAAATTAATTGGAAATCTTTGCAGATGTACTGGATATGTAAGTCAACATAGGGCCATTGAAAAATTTTTGGGGGTGGAATAATGAAAGAGGTCACCAGAAAAATTCCAAAAAAAGATTCATTGGGACTTTTACTTGGAAAACCAGTATATACAAATGACTTATCGCCAAAAGAAGCGCTAGTGGTAAAAGTTTTAAGAAGCCCCCACGCATTTGCAGAAATTAAAAATATAGATACCTCCAAAGCCGAAAAAATTGAAGGAATTGAATGTATTTTAACCTATAAAGATGTTCCAAAAATTCCGATAACACGGGCTGGACAAGGATATCCTGAACCTTCTCCACATGATTGGTATATATTAGATAAATACGTTAGATATGTAGGAGATGAAGTTGCAATTATAGCCGGAAAAGATGAGAGGTGTGTGGATGAGGCATTAAAAAAAATAGAAGTTGATTACGAAATTTTCGAACCTGTTTTGGACTTTGAAAAAGCAGAAAACCACCCTTCAATAATCCACCCTGAAAAAGAAACACATCCAATGTTTGAAATAGGTTTTGATGCACAAAAAAACATCGCAGCTTCGTATGAAATGGAAATTGGAAACGTAGAAGAAGAACTTAAAAAGTGTGATGTTGTAATTAAAGAAAGATTTTACACCCAAGCACAGGCCCATGTAGCTTTTGAACCGCATACAGCAACTTCCTATATAGATATGTATGGAAGATTAATTATAATATCTTCTACCCAAGTTCCTTTTCATGTAAGGCGAATTATCGCAGAAGCTTTTAGTATTCCCATAAAAGATATTAGGGTAATCAAACCAAGAATAGGTGGAGGTTTTGGCGGAAAACAGGCAATTCACGGTGAACCTCTTGTTGCTGCTGTAACTTTAAAAACAGGAAAACCAGCTAAAATAGTTTATTCAAGAAAAGAAGTATTTGAAGCAACTTATAGCAGACATCCTATGAGATATGATATTACACTAGGTGCATCAAATGATGGAAAGTTAAAAGTCATCGATATGAAAGGGCTTTCAGATACAGGAGCATACGGTGAACACGCACTCACCACCTTTATGGTAGCAGGTGCAAAAACTCTACCACTATATAATAAAGTAGATGCTGTTAGATTTTCCGGAAAAGTAGTATATACAAACAAAGCACCTGGAGGTGCATTTAGAGGTTATGGAGCAATTCAAGGGAACTTTGCATTAGAATCTGCAATTGATATGTTAGCGGAAAAACTTGCCATGGATCCAATTGAATTTAGGAAGAAAAATATGATAAAAGAAGGAGAAACCTCACCTATCTTTAAAATAATGGGTGAGGGTCGTGAAGGGGTAGATATGATAGTAAGAAGCTGTAAATTAAATGAATGTATCGAAGAAGGAATGAAATTAATTAACTGGAAAAAGAAATTTCCAAGAAAAAAGATTTCTGAAACAAAATTTCGTGGAGTAGGCATGGCAATTGCCATGCAAGGTTCAGGAATTGCCAACATAGATATGGGGGCCGCTGTTCTAAAACTTAACGATGACGGTTCATTTAACTTATTAGTCGGTGCAACAGATCTCGGTACTGGTAGTGATACCATACTAGCACAAATAGCAGCAGAAGTTTTAAATACAAAAACAGAAGATATTATCGTATATTCATCTGATACAGATATAACCCCATTTGATACTGGTGCATATGCCTCCAGTACAACATATGTTTCGGGAAATGCAGTAAAAAAAGCAGCAGAAAAAATGAGAAAATTAATTTTAAAAGAAGGGTCAAAAAAGTTAAATCTAAACGAAAAAAACGTGGATTTTGATGGAAAATATATATTTGAAAAAGACGGAGACAAAAAAATCTCTCTAAAGAAACTTGCAACTTTACTATTTTATACAGAAAATCAAAAACAACTTGTAGCTGACGCTTCATACGTAGGAGAAGAATCTCCTCCACCATATATGGCTGGATTTGCAGAAGTAGAAGTGGATATTGAGACGGGAAAAGTTATGCTTTTAAACTATATTGGTGTGGTAGATTGTGGTGTTACAATAAATCCAAATCTTGCAAAAGTTCAAATTGAAGGTGGAATAGTTCAAGGAATAGGAATGGCTCTTTTTGAAGATGTAAAATATTCACCAAGTGGAAGACTACTAACTAATAACCTAATGTATTACAAGATTCCTTCTAGAAAAGATATAGGAAATATTATTGTAAAATTCATTGAAAGTTATGAACCAACGGGACCCTTTGGAGCAAAATCGGTAGGTGAAATTGGTATTGACACACCACCAGCAGCTATTGCAAATGCTATATACAATGCTGTAGGTGTGAGAATTAACAGTCTTCCAATAACTCCTGAAAAAGTATTAAAAAACAATCCCCAGGGATAACCCCTGGGGATTTTTCATTACTAATAGCTACTATCTTTACTTTTTACCATATAGTTTGTTATATAAATAAACCCATGTTGCAGCATCGTTCCCATCAACCTTTCCATCCTCAGGGAAAGAGATATCAAATTTTGAAATTTCTTCGGAATTTGTTGTTCCAATCTTTGAAACTAAATATTTAAAATCATCAATATTTACCACACCATCATTATTACAATCAAGGCTATCACCTTCATGTTTTGCTAAAGAATCAAAAATAGATATATACATATTTCTATTTTCTATCATCCACCAACCTACTTTGCCATTCTCATATGCTTCTTTAGAAATTGCTGGTACTACATAATAACCTCCATCTCCCCAGCTATATCCCCATGAATTTTTTATTATCCAGAACAAATTTGTTGTAAATGTTGCATCTACCGTTGGATCATAGTACGTGTAGGAGCCATCAGGTAACTCCACATCCAAAATAGTCGAAGCTGATGGATCAACCCTTTCAGCAAGAACAACATCATCTAAGTCTTTTCCATCAACCCATCCAACAAGTGTAACTGCATGTCCTCCTGAGTTTTCTGAAGTTGTTGGAACATAGATACCTTTACTGTAAGAACCAAAGTCTTTTGGAACTGTATATGCAACTGATAAAGAACCAAACTTCTTTAAAGCTGTTTTTATCATGTTGATATAATCGTCATAGCTATAACCTAAAGTCTTTGAACTCTTCGCATCCGGAATCATTACTGTTTTACTTGCCTTAATTCTTGGTGCTCTATATGCTTGTGGTGGTAGAGGAATAACTTCATCAGATACAAGATATACATCTTCATATGGTGCTGATTCTTCTTTTACCATACCATATCTAATCATATTGTATGATGAGAAATAAACATTTCCACCTTCTAACGAATTTTTATCTTGAACATATTCGTATTTTGATTTAACATATACATCCCAATCAATATTATGATACGCTGCCCATCGTTCAGAAAAATCCACCAAATTATTAATATTACCTTCTTCTTTATTTAAAACTTGAACAGCATAAGCACTTTCCATCATTGCAGCAGTAGAAAATGCCCAACAACTTCCATGCATATATTGGTCTTTAACTGGTTCTAATCTATAAAAGGTCTTATCAGTAATATTTTCAGGTTTTATCAAAATAAATGAAGCCATCATTAAATCATCGGTTGTTGTCATACTATCAGGAGCTATTTTCCCATTATTATTTCTCAACAAATTCAAATAATTAAATATCTTGCTTTTAACCTCTTCTGGTAACTCTCTTGTTCCATTTATTTTTCTCATTATTTCATCAATAGAAGTGACATTGAACTTTTCAAATTCTTCAAAAAATTCTTTATTTGGACTTGCATACCATAAAAATCCATATTGTTTAATTTTTTGTGTTACATTTTCTGCATATTGAATGGCTTGCTCAACTACGGAATTAGCAAATAACAATAAACCAAACAAAACTATTATAAAAATGGATATTAATCTTTTGCTCATTATTCTTCACCTCCCACGGTGATTATTACTGGATTATGATCAAATACAAACCCATCAACATTTGAATTGTTTTTATCCTTTATTATAGGATTTGGCAAATCTGGGTAATTTCCATATGAATCCCACCAACCTTCATACACAAGATTAACTGAAAGAGCTCCTGTAGCATCTTCTGAAAGTTTGAAAGTTAAAATGGCAATTGTTGATGTTGCATTTGCTGTTTCATCTTCTTCATCGAAATATCCCTTATAAATTACAACTGAATTATCATTGTTTAAATACGTGCCTGTTTCTTTTAATCCATCCATGAATTCTGGGAGTTCCACAGAATCTAGCACAAGCATTGTGCTATGTTTTAAAGCAAATTGCATATATCTCACATCGTAAAGTTTCGCAAAATCTGCAACATGTTCTGCATTCACAAAAACCTTTACTTCTTGCCCTGGATTAGCACTTGATTTATCCACGGATACTCTGAATTCTGGTTTATTATCAGAATTATACCTTTCATGAATCATAAATTGGCCATATAAATGCTTACTACCATCATTATTCATAACATATCTTGCATATCGTTTATTAAGTTCAAAACCAACTTTCGAAATTGTCGAAGTCAAAGAATATCCTTTATAATCCCCTGAAACTCCACTGTAAACTACCTTTATTGAATTTTCTCTGTATTCTATGTAACTTACTTCCCAAGTTGTATTGTACATATTCAAAGGATTTTGAATAACAATCCATCCTTGCTCAGTAGATGAAGCAGCTGGTAATTCTTCCCAACTATCATATATTCCATCACTATCTGGATCTACTAACTTTAATCTTGCTCTTTCAGGTGATTTTGTACCATCATCTAAAGTTTTTTCAGTATACTTGTAAAATCTTAACCACAAAGTTGTGGCTGGAGATAGTATCTCCTCTGATAATTTATCATAATAGATTATCCCACCGTCAATATAAATCTCTCTTTCAAGTGCAGTAACACTAAAATTCAATACTTTCCTTAATTCGTTATCTTGATCATAGACCTCAACCTTATATTTTCCTTCATCTTCTGCAATAAAATCGTGCTTTAGAGCTAGCTTTGTTGCTTCATAATCTAGTTGACTATCTTTATACACCTTAATCAGAGAAGAAATTGGTTTTCCATCTTTTAATAACTCAAAACTTACAATACTTTTTGGTGGCAAAACTTCACCTTCACCAATGTTAGTTTTTACTTTGTAATCATATGTCTTAAAAAAGTTACCAATACATCCGCTTAAAACTACCAACAACAAAGAAGCAGCTAGTAAAAATAACAAAAATCTTCTCACCTTGACCCCTCCCTTTTTTTAAGATATGATTAAAGAAAAATATTTCGTTGATATGTTATAACACATTCTTACAAAAATGTGTTAAAATTATTTCCAAGAATGCAAGGAGTGGTTACAATGATAAATATTGAAGAATTTATAAATAACTTGGAAACGATTCTAAAAAAAGAATTAAATGAATCAGAAATTAAGCTCCTGGAAAAAGCTATAAAAATTGCAGAATTTGCACATGAAGGTTTTTACAGAAAATCAGGTGAACCATTTATTACGCATCCACTAGAAGTTTCAAAGATTCTTGCATCTTTAAATTTAGATTTAGAAACAATTATTACCGGAATACTTCACGATGTAGTAGAAGACAGCGAAGGAAAAGTAACATTGGAAGACATTGAAAAAAATTTTGGAAAAGAAATCGCGTTAATAGTAGACGGTGTAACAAAAGTAAGCAAAATAAACGCCCCAGTTGGGAACATAGAACAAAAGAAAAAAAGTGAAACTATTCAAAAAATGTTATTCGCAATGGCTGAAGACGTTAGAGTAATATTCGTTAAACTTGCAGATAGATTACACAACATGCGAACTATACATTTTGTAAAAGATCCCAAGAAAAGAAAGTACAAAGCCCTCGAAACACTCGAAGTTTATGCACCCATAGCTCATAAACTTGGAATTCATATCATAAAATGGGAACTTGAAGACTTATCATTTAAAGTTTTATATCCAAAAGAATACTACAAAATAAAAGAATTAGTTGCAGAAAAGAAAAAAGAAAGAGAAGAAAGAACAAATGAATATGTTAATCAACTAAGACTTGCACTAAAAGAACATAACATATCCGCAAAAGTCGAAGGAAGGTATAAGCATTACTATAGTATTTGGAAAAAAATGAAAGAAAAAAAGAAAAAATTTGAAGAAATTTACGACCTCATTGGCATACGTGCTATCGTAAATGATGTTAATTCCTGTTATTCTGCTATTGGAGTAGTTCATCAAATATGGGTACCTCTTCCTGGAAGATTCAAAGATTATATAGCCGCTCCAAAATCTAACGGATACAAATCAATACACACAACTGTAATAACCCAATACGGTGAACCACTTGAAATTCAAATTAGAGATGTACAAATGCACAATGAGGCCGAATACGGACTTATAGCTCATTGGATATATAAAGAAAAAAACGTTAATTTAAAGCAAAAGTGGTTAATACAGCTACTTGATTGGCGAAAGGAACTTTTACAGGGAAGTACAAATTTATCTGAATTAAAAAATGAACTTCAACTTGATGAAGTATTTGTTCTCACACCTAAAGGAGAAATAATACATATGCCTATTGGTTCCACAGTCATTGATTTTGCATACGCAATTCACACGGAAATTGGCCATCACTTTTCAGGTGCAAAAGTAAATGGAAAAATAGTACCAATAGATTATAAACTAAAAAACGGAGATGTAGTTGAAATACTTGTAAACAAAGCAAGTAAAGGACCAAGCTTAAGTTGGATAAAGCATGCAAAAAGCCCAAGGACAAAAGCTAAAATAAGAAGGTTTTTTAGAGAAAAAGAAAAAGAAAAATTAATTGAGTCTGGAAAAGATGTAATTAGAAAACTCGCAAAAAGATTAAATCTTTCAATAGAAAAATTCTTTGAACTTGAAAAAATTCAAAATTTTTTAAAAAGTCACAATTTAACTATTGAAGAATTATATTCTAGAATCGGTGAAGGAAGTATCACCTTTACCGATCTTCTTTCGATTATTGAAAAAAAACAAGAAAAACAAGAAAAAAAATCAAGAAAAAAATCATCAAATTTAAAAAATGTTGTAGTAATTGATGGAATAACAAATTTAGATGTTCACATCGCAAAATGTTGTATGCCAGTTCCAGGAGATGAAATTGTAGGGGTCTCAAGTAGACGTGGTATAACTGTTCACAGAATAAATTGTAAAAATATTAGAAACATAGATGAAGATAGAATATTCCAAGCTAGATGGGCAAAAAACGATGAAAATGGGTTTACAACTATGTTAGAAATTGAGTTTGATAAAAATGATAGACTTCCAGAAATAATGAATTTATTAATATCTAACAAAATAAACGTTACAAGTTTCAAACTCACTGAATCAAAAAATTGGAATACGGTATTTGCAAATATAACAATTGTGGTAAAATCATTAAGTGAAATTCATAATATAAAAAAAGAGTTGGAAAAAAAGGCTGGAATATTGAGGGTGAAAAGAAAATGAGGGCAGTCGTTCAAAGGGTAAATAGTGCAAATGTAGATGTAAATGGAAAAATTATTGGAAAAATAAAAAAGGGATTGCTCGTGTTGCTTGGTGTTGGAAAAAACGACACTGAAAGTGATGCTGAATACTTAGTTAATAAAATCTTAAATCTTAGAATCTTTGATGATAATAAAGGAAAAATGAATCTATCACTTTTAGATATTAAAGGCGATATTTTAATAGTTTCACAATTTACGCTTTACGGAGACTGTAGAAGAGGCAGAAGGCCTTCATACTCTGATTCTGCTTCCCCTGAAAAAGCAAAAAAACTTTACGAATATTTTGTTGAAAAAATAAGAAAAGAATATAACATTAAAGTTGAAACAGGAGAGTTTGGTGCATATATGAAAGTAAATCTTGAAAATGATGGACCAGTAACTTTACTTTTGGATTCAAAGAAGGTGTTCTAATGCTTTTACATGTATGTTGCGCACCTGACCTTGTTGCAGCATACTTTCATCTAAAAGATAAAATTAAATATATATATTTTTACAACCCAAACATACATCCAAAAGGAGAATATATAAAAAGATTAAATGAAGTAAAAAAATTAGCAAAACTCTGGAATTTGAAAATGATAGAAAGTAAATACAATCCAGATGAATTTTTTCAATATGTTAAGGGTTTAGAAAATTTGGGGGAGAATTCGGCACGGTGTGATAAATGCATTTATCTTAGATTGCTAAACACCGCAAACACAGCAAAAAAACATAATTTTACATCATTTGCCACAACTTTAACAGGTTCGAGAAAAAAAATTTTGGAAAAAATAAATAATATTGGTAAAATAGTAGGGGAAGAAGAAAAAGTTAAATACGTTGAAACACATTTTAGAAAAGGTATAGAATCTCACCTTGCTGCAAGATTTATAAAAGAAAATAAAATATACAGACAAAACTATTGTGGATGTATATTTTCAAAAATTGAAAATGAAGAAAAAATAAAAAAACTTAAAGAAAAGGCAAAAGAAAAACTTAAAGAAATGGGTTTAGAGTATCTACAACCATTTCCCGAAACCTTTAAGATAACTAAAAGCTCTCCCAAAGAAATTATTGAAAATTTAAAAGAGGTTCTAAAACTAACAAGACCTAAGCTTCTATATATAGATACATACGTAATGAAAAAATTTAATCTAAAAGAAGGGTGGAACAGATTGGGAAATTACAATCAAAAAATAAAGTTAATAAAGGAGAGTCTATAATGGACTTTATTTCATTAACATTTTTATCGAAAAGTGAAAACATAAAAATAGCCCGAAGCATTATACAAAACTTTTTATCTCAAAAAAACTTAAATGAACAAGATATTTTTGACACAGAACTTGCCGTTAACGAAGCAATAGCTAACGTTATAGAACATACATATAATTTTGAAAAAGATAAAATAATAAAGATGACGTTAAAATGGATTGAACCAAATACTCTAGAGGTATATTTAAGAGATTTTGGTCCAAAGGTTGATCCCAGTAATGTAAAACCTAGAAAGTTAGAAGAAATAAGACCTGGTGGGTTAGGTGTATATATAATAAAAAAAGTTTTTAATGTTATGGAATTTAGGAATGTAGAAAATGGTAATTTATTATTCTTATCAAAAGAATACGAAATTTAGGAGGAAAAATGGGATTATTGACAAATAACGCTTTAATTACAGCGTTTTTTGGTTTTTTAACAGCTCAATTTTTAAAAGTTATCATATACAAAGATATAAAAAGTTTTGGAAGATACGGCGGTATGCCAAGTGCACATGTTGCAACAGTCTCAGCACTTGCTTGGAAAGTTGCAAGGATTACTGGTTACAATTCAACCGAAACTGCTATTGCAGCCATTTTTTTGGCAATAGTTGCTTCAGATGCCGTAGGATTAAGAAGAAAAGTGGATCCCAACAGTGGTCATACTTTCACAGAAGCTTTAGCTGGTTTTTTACTTGGAACATTAATTGCGTTTATAATTCCAAAATAGGAGGAAAAATATGAAAAAATGTTATTTCTTATTTTTTTTGATAATCAGTTCACTCATTTTTGCGCTTCCTGGTGAATGGTTTAGAGATTTTGTAAGAGATTATAGAAGCGCTTATGATTTACCGACAGATGATGAATTACTATTAAAAATTGAAAATGCAATTCTCGATGCTTCCAAAGAAACAGGTTTAGATCCTTTACTAATAACATCTGTCATAATCGTCGAAAGTGAATTTAGAAATGTTATTGGAATGTATGGTGAACTTGGAATGATGCAGATAAAACCTGAAACTGCAGATTTCGTTGCAAACTATTATAACTTAGAAAAACCAAAGGAGGGTTGGACAAGAATTCTTTGGGATTTTAAATTAAACATAAAGATAGGAAGTTATTACCTAAAATATCTTTATGATAAATTCGGAAGTATTCAAAAAGCAGTAAAACACTACAACGGCGGAATATACAAAGAAGTATACGCAGAAAAAATACTGAAAAAATACAATCAAATGCTTAAGGTGGCAAGTACTTATGAAAAAAATTCTTGAGGTTAAAAACCTTTCTTTTGATTATGAAAATTTTAATTTGAAGAATATAAACCTTACAATCGAAAAAGGAAAATTCATCGGTATTATTGGTCCTAATGGTAGTGGAAAATCAACTACCTTGAAATTAGTTACCAAACTTTTAAAGCCCAAATCAGGGAAAATATTATTGTTTGGAAAAAATCTAGAAAATTGTACAAGAACATACATTGCATCAAAAATATCTTTTGTAAGGCAAGAATTCAATCCTGTATTTGAATTTAAAGTTAAGGATATTATAGAACTTGGTGCTCTCCATAGAAAAAAAAGTTTCTTTACTTCAATAGAAAATCAGCAAAAAATAAAAAACTGTTTGGATATGGTTGAACTTTCAGGATATGAAGATAGATATTTCTCAACATTAAGCGGTGGTGAGCAAAGAAGAGTCCTAATTGCCAGAAGTTTGTATCAGGAAACTCCAATTATAATAGTCGATGAATTGGCAGCACATTTAGACATATCTCACGCCGTCCAAATTGTTGAGATTTTAAAAAAACTCACAAAAAAGGGGAAAAGCATTCTATCAGCTTTCCATAACATAAATATAGCATCAAAATACTGTGATTATATATACGCCCTAAAAGACGGTCAAATATTATTTGAAGGCGCTCCAAAAGATGTTATAACAATAGAAAATATCAAAAAATTGTATAACAAAGATTTTCACATAATAAACCATCCTAAATATAATTATCCCATTGTTACCGTATAACATTTAACAGTAATTTCTCAAATTTTTCGTACATATCTTTACAATCCTTTATCATATCGGCTCTAACCTGTGGAACATTTAACTTTTTTAACTTCAAACTCGCTTGAAACAGATCTTTTGCGTAATAATCTCTATCATCATATCTTGAAAAAAATCTCCTAAATTTCTCGTCATTTACTGATATAAAAGGCTTCCCATAAAATGCAGAAACAAGAGAACCATGAAATCTCTCTGAAATTACCGCACTAGCACTCAATATCTCGTTTATATCATCTGAAAACCTCACCTTAAGTCCTTTTATGGAAAAACTTGAAAGTTTTTTTGAAAGATTTATATCTTCAGGTGCAAATGGTAAATATACCACTTCCTCTACACCATTTCTTTTTAAATCAAACAATATTGGTACATAACTTTTCAACTTTCTTGGAATAATCACCACTTTCTTTTCAAATGTTACAACCTTATCTTCTAAACCCAAAATCCCTGGATCAGTACCAAGATGGGTGTTCGCATTGAAGCAGCTTGAAAACTTATACGAAACAGGATCTCTCGCAAAAACATACAATTTCCCACTTCTTAACAAACCTTTTATTAAAACCCTAGAAACATAATAATTTAATGGACCAAAACTATTTCCAAAAAATAAAACAGGTTTTTTTAAAATCAACGATAGTTTAAAAATGGAATAATAATATAAAAAACTCTTTAGACTGGTTTTATCTTGAAGAATCCCGCCACCCCCACAAACCACAATATCAGATTTTAAAATAGCAGAAATAACGGAAAAAAAATTAAATCTGTTATAACTTCTCGCATCAAGATTTTCTTTAGGCAACAATTCATAAACTTCATAGTTTCTTTCTTTCAAAAAATTTTTAATACTTCTTCTCATTAACTCATCACCAAAATTTCCAAATCCATAATATCCCACAAGTAAAATTTTATTCTTCAAGGAATATAACCTCCCAATAGAGAAATATTTCTATGAAAAGTATAACATATAGGGGGAGACAAATGATTAAAAACATCAACAATAAAATATATGTTATTGAAAATGATCTTGCAGCAAATAGCACACTGATACTAGGCAAAAAAGGAAATATATTAGTTGATACTTCATTGTTTCCAAAAAAAGCGGAAAAGATAAAGGAATTTTCCAAAGATATTTCAGGAAAGGACATTACATTAGTAATAAACACACATTATCACCCTGATCATACATTTGGAAATATAGTATTTGATTGTCCTATAGTTGCAAATAGATTAACACGAGAATTTATGAAAAAAATGGATGTGGACTATTTCAAACATTTAAATATGGAAAACGTAGAAATAAAGCTGCCAAATGTAATATTTGAAAACTACTTTGAATATGAAGATGGGATAAAATTGGTAATATACAATGGACCTGGTCATACCCTTGACTCATCATATATATATATTGAATCTGAAGATATATTAATCGCCGGTGATACAATAGTAACAGGTATTCATCCGGAAATAGTCCCTGACAGCAATTTAGATTTATGGCTCAACACCCTTGAAAACATGCCAAAATCTTTGAACATAGTACCCGGTCATGGTGCAATAAGTAATGAAATAGAAATAGAAAATATGATTGATTATCTTAAAAAGATCAAACAATTAAAAGAAGGAAGTATAAGCCCAAATAAAATTGAAAATGACCCTAACTTTAAAGATAGAAAACACCCAGAATTGTTTAAATGGAGTTTAGAGAACCTTATCCCCTCTTAAAGGAGGGGGTTTTTTATGTTAAAATTGTTCCAAAGGAGCGTGAAATTATGACAATACAAAAATTTTTAGCTATGAAAGGAAAAGAAAAAATAGTAATGGTAACAGCTTACGATACACCCACAGCAAAAATAGCAGAAGAAGCTGGCGTAGATATAATCCTGATAGGAGATTCAATTGGAAATAATGTACTTGGATATGATTCAACAATCCCAGTAACAATGGAGGAAATAATAATTCATCTTAAAGCGGTAAGACGTGGCGCACCAAATTCTTTTATAGTCGCAGATATGCCATTTCTATCGTACGGACATAGTATAGAAGAAGCTGTTAAAAACGCAGGTATATTAATTAAAAATGGTGCAAATGCTGTAAAAATAGAAGGAGGAAAATTCCATTGCAATTTAATTGAAAAATGTATCAACATTGGCATTCCAGTTATGGGACATCTTGGATTTACCCCTCAATCAATAAACATATTTGGTGGATACAAAGTTCAAGGAAAAAAAGAAGATTCAAAAAAAACGATTCTTGAAAGTGCCATTGCCTTAGAACAATGTGGAGTTTTTTCCATTGTTCTTGAAATGGTTACAGAAGAATTAGCAAAAGAAATTACTGAAAAAATTTCAATTCCAACAATTGGAATTGGTGCTGGAAGATATTGCGATGGACAAGTATTGGTTTTCCACGACATAGTAGGGTTAAATCCAAACTTTAAACCTAAATTTTCAAAACAATACGCAAATACATACTCAATAATGTTAAACGCGCTAAAAGAATTTAAAAAAGATGTAAAAGAAAAAAACTTTCCTAAAGAAAGGCATACATTTAAAGGAGGAAAATAAAATGGTGCATATACTCTTAGGCGTATCAAGCGGAATAGCAATATATAAAACCGTAGATTTAGTAAGTAAACTAAGAAAAGAAAACTTTGAAATAGACGTAATAATGACTAAAAATGCAGCAAAACTGTTATCTCCAACTGTGTTCTCAGCAGTAGGAAATTGTAACGTTTACACCGATATTTTCAATGTAAGTGGAGGATATATTACACACACTGAACTTTCTAAAAAGACAAATTTGTTTTTACTCGCACCTGCTACCGCAAATACCATTGCTAAAATTTCAAATGGATTTGCCGATAATCTTTTAACTACAACTGTACTTGCCATTCCCAATTCTACTCCTAAAGCATTAGTTCCAACAATGAATACAAGAATGTATGAAAATAAAATTACAATAGAAAATATAGAAAAGTTAAAAAGATTTGGATGGTATATAATAGAACCTGATGTTGGCCATCTTGCATGCGGAGATATTGGAAAAGGTAGATATCCAGAAAATACCAAAATTATTGAGACTATAAAATTAATACTTGAAGAAAAAAAATTAAAAGGAAAAAAAGTGCTAGTAACTGCTGGACCTACTTATGAGCAAATTGATCCAATAAGGTATATTACAAACCATTCAAGCGGAAAAATGGGATATGCTTTTGCAAAAGTTGCAAAAAGAATGGGAGCGTATGTAACACTTATCTCAGGCCCAACAAATATCAAACCGCCATATTTTATTGACAACTTTATTAAAGTAACTTCCGCAAATGAAATGTACAACGAAATAATTAAAAGATACCATGATTTTGATATTATCGTAATGAGTGCAGCTGTAGCAGATTTTACTCCCAAGAAAAAAGAAAAGAACAAAATAAAAAAATCCAATAAGGATTTATTAACATTAGAACTTGAAAGAACAAAAGACATTTTAAAAGAAATCTCAAAGAAAAAGTCCAAAGATCAGATAATTATTGGATTTGCGGCTGAAACACAAAATATAATTGAATACGGAAAAGAAAAATTAGAAAAAAAAGGAGTTGACTGTATAATTGCAAACAACGCCTTAAAGGTAATGGGTAATGAAAATGCCGAAGCATTTCTCATAACAAAAAAACAAACACTTACGTTTGAAGGGAGTAAAGAAAAAATTGCAAAAGAAGTACTTAGTTTTATTTCTTCTAATAATATTTAGTTTATCCATATTTTCAAAAACATATTATACGGGAATAAATTATACATTCAGAAATACAAAATATAAAAATTATTTGGTTTTAACAAGTTCAATTCAAAGGATAGTAGCTATTTTCAACCTTGAAAGCAAAAAGATTGAATACTACTTTGATAATGTAGGATTTTATCCTTCAATTTCTTTCCTAAAGGACAACAAATTACTAGTCATAGATACTGTTGGGAAAAAAATTATTTTAATTAATATAAAAACCAACCAGAAAAATGTAAAATATTTTGAAAACAAATTGATGTTCTACCAAAGATACAACGATATTGTTTACGTTCTTGACACAAAAGGTAACATATACGGTTATGATTTTAACTTAAATATGGTATCTTACCACAAATTTCTATCTTCCCCTAATTACTTTTACATCTACAAAGATTATCCATTAGGACTCTATGTTTGGAGAGAAGATTTTGATGTTGAATATAAAGATAAGTTGTACAACTTTAATTTAATCACTCCAACTTTAGTTGTTGATAACTACATAATAGACACACGTGGAGGAACAATCCTGGACTTTATCACAAAAATCACATACAAAGCATCTCCTTACATTTCATTTGCATTAAATTGGAAAGGAATTCTTTATTTTAGTTCAATGTATAGTAATGAAATTTATACACTAAAAAATGGTAAAATAGTCTTATGGAATAAATTAAAATATTCTGCAACAAATGGGAAGATAATTAACAACAATATGTACATACTATCCGCACCATACAACAAACTATTAAAAATAGACAATAACGGTAATATATCCATATTCGAAACTTCAAAATATCCCATTGATATATTCAAACACAATAATGAAATAGTGGTTGTAGGAGCAGAAAATGGTGAAATAAATATATTTTAAAGGGAGGTAAAATACATGAATGTGAAAAAATGGATACTTACACATTTTCCAACGTTAAAAAGAGAGAATACAGTTGGAGATGCATTAAGAAAAATGAGAGAATTTTCTTGTGATTACAGTATAGTCTTAGATGAAAATGACAAATTTGAAGGTGTAATTTACAAATCTAGTATTAGAGATTCACAATTTGATGAAAAAATAGAAATGTATGTTACGTTCCCAGACTTTTACGTTGTAGAAGATTCAAATGTTGAAGAAGCGGCACTAATGTTAATTGAAAACAAAGATCAAATATTGCCCGTTGTTAACAATAACGCCGAAGTAATTGGAGTACTAACGGTGCAAGAGGTCTTAGAAGCTTTCACTGAACTTTCAGCAATGGATGAACGTGGAACACGAATCATTTTAGAATTAGAAGATAAACCAGGTGAACTTAAGAAAATGATCGATGTACTTGCAAATAATAAAATGAACATATTATCCATTCTTACATTAAAAGAAAATAATAAAAGACAGGTTTCAATAAAAATACAATGTGATGATCCAGAAACAGTTGCAAACTTACTTGAAATATACAATATTAAGTATCTTTCAATAATTGAAGAAGAAGGGTTTTAATGGAGTTAATCTTCAAATTTGAAGAGTTTGAAGGTCCATTAGATTTGATTATTTTTCTTGTACAAAAGAAAAAGCTTAGCGTTAGGGAAATTCCTATTTCCCAGCTTGCCGATGAATTTTATGAATATATAAAAAAAATGAAAGAATTTAACTTAAAACTAACATCTGAATTCATTGCAACAGCTGCATATCTAATGGAATTAAAATCAAAAAGTTTATTGCCTAGAAGCAATGAAGACAGTGAGTTTCAAAAAAAGAAAGAAAAATTTTATTCTCAGGTAGAGCAATACGCAAAAATAAAAGAATTTACGGAAAAGGTAAAATCAGTTGAAAAATTAAGTCCAAAAAAAGTTCCCATATCAGTCAAAGCTATATTTCCAAAAATCAACGAAAAAAAATTAAAAAAACTAATAACAAGTATATTAAAAGAAGTGGAGTTAAAACAAAAAATTTACAAAATAAAAAGAGAAGAAATATCACTTGAAACTATTATGAGCCAAATTTTAACCACAGCAGAAGAAGATATAATAACTATATTAAAAAACTCAAAAAGTAAATATGAAGTGATATTAAAATTTTTAGCAATTTTGGAATTAATAAAAATGAATAAGATAGTTTTGGAAGAAAACCTTAAAATAAGGAGAATAAAAAATGGATAGTGAAAAAGTGGCAATAATAGAATCGTTAATTTTTGCATCAAAAGGTATACAAAAAGAAAAAATATTGGAAATTGCTCAAGTTAGCGAAAAAGATTTTGATGATATAGTAAAAATCTTAGAACAAAAGTACAACTTAAACAATGAATCTGGTATTGAATTAAGAAATATTGACGGCTTTTTCAAATTTTTCACGAAAAAAAAATATGCAATTTATATTGAAAAAATTATAAAAAGAAGATCATTGAATACCTTAACCACCTCACAACTTGAAATTGTAATTTTACTTGCTTCCAAAAAGAAAGCGACAAAAAGGCAAATAGATGAAATTCGGGGAAAAGATTCCACTAATATTCTAAAACAGCTACTAATGAGTGGAGTTGTAAAGAGGCGAAAATCCGGTAGGAGTTATATTTATAGCTTAACAGATACATTCAAAGAAGAAACATTTATAGAAGAACTCTTAGACGAATTAGGAGGTGTACACTTTGACACTGAAAGAAGCCAAAATGATATCGAGAAAGATAATGGAAAGCAATGAAATCCCATTATTAATTGGTCACTTTGGAGTTGGAAAAACTGACATAATCAAAGAAATTGCTTGTGAAGTTAATAGAAATTTAATAATATTAGTACTTTCCCAAATGGAACCAGGAGATCTAATAGGACTACCTTCAAAAGACAAAGAAAAAACAGTTTTTCTTGCACCTGATTGGTGGCCCGAAGATGGAAACACCATAATATTTTTAGACGAAATAAATCGCTCTCATAGAAGTATAAGAAATGCCATAATGCAGTTACTCATAGACAGACGCATTCACAACCACATTTTGCCAGAAGGCACATGGATAGTAGCATCTATGAATCCACCGGATGAAGAATATGACCAAGTTGATCTAATAACGGATCCAGCTTTCCTTTCAAGGTTCTTTATTCTAGAAATCACACCTGATATCAATGAATGGATTGAATGGGCAAAACTAAATAACATACCCAATGAAATAATTAAATTCATAGAAAAAAACCCAGAATTCTTGTATAGTTCAAACCACGTTTCGTTAAAGGCTACAATAACACCCAGCCCCAGAAGTTGGCATAAATTGGGAAATGTTTTTAAAAATCTTTCAGAAAATGAAAAGAAAAAATATGGATATCAAATAGCTTCAGGTATACTTGGCCCCGAAGCTGCAAAAGTTTTTGTTGAAAATATAACACATAGTATTCCTACAGCAAGAGACGTGTTGATTGAAGGAAAAATTCCACAAAATTTAGAAATACACAAAGCAAATTCCATAATATTGAGAATCATAGATTTTGTTTCAAACCTTACAGAAGAAGAATCTAAAGAATTAATAAACAACGTGGAAAATATCTCAAAAAACCTTTTAACACTTTCAAAATCCATTCCAAAAGATACATTTTTTAGCCTAGTCCGACTGCTAAATGAACTTTCAAACGAACCTGGATACAAAGGAATCTTTTGTGATAAAATACTTGAAAAAATTTCAATATAGCATTAACAAATAGTTTTTGAATCCCATCCATTCGGATGGGATTTTTTTACTTGAATTTTTAATGTTAAATATGTTATATTATTTATAAGAATATTTCCATTTTGTAACAACATCCCAAAAAAAGGAGGGGTTTTATGGCTAGACAAAAGTGGGGTTCAAGATGGGCTTTTGTTCTTGCGGCTATAGGATCTGCTGCAGGTTTGGGTAACGCTTGGAGATTTCCTTATATGGCATATTCAAACGGTGGTGGAGCTTTTTATGTTCCGTACTTTATAGCATTATTTTTAGCGGGAATACCACTTTTAATGGCAGAATTTGCAATTGGACAAGGCTTCCAAAGTGGTGCGCCAAGATCACTTGCCAAAATTAAAAAAGGTGCAGAATTTATTGGTTGGTGGGCTGTTATAACAGGTGCTTTGATAACGTTTTACTATAATGTTATCATGGCATACATCTTTAACTATCTATACTATTCATTTGGAGTAGCATGGAAAGGCGATCCAAACAAATTTTTCTTTAATGAATTCTTACAAGTATCCAATGGTCCTAGTGAATTAGGCTCAATTAGATGGCCAATAGTTATTGGACTTGCCTTGACATGGTTATGGATTTATTTCATTTTAAGAAAAGGAACAACTTCTGTGGGAAAAACAGTTGCTTGGACAGTTCCACTTCCTGTAATTTTATTGATTATACTTGGAATCAGAGGAATTACATTGGAAGGGGCAGCACAGGGACTTAATTTTTTATTCCAACCAAACTTTGCAAAACTTGCAGAACCAAGGGTTTGGGCTAATGCTTTTGGTCAAATTTTCTTTACGCTAAGCCTTGCGTTCGGTATTATGATTGCCTATGGAAGCTATAATAAAAAAGAAGAAGATATTGCTAACAACGCTATTATAACTGCCCTTGGAAACAGCGCTACATCTTTCCTTGCTGGAATTGCTGTTTTTTCAGTGCTCGGATATATGGCTCTCCAAATTAATTCTCCAATAGATGAAGTTGTAAGTGGTGGTATAGGTCTTGCATTTGTTGTGTATCCACAAGCTATTTCTCTATTCCCAGGTGGAGTAATAGTTCAATCAATAATAGGGCTCGCATTCTTTGTAATGCTTCTTACACTTGGAATTGATTCTGCATTCTCGTTGGTAGAAGCGGTAGAAGCAGCTGCTTCTGATAAGTTTAAATTCAACAAACGCTCTTTCTTAATTGGTTTTTCCATATTTGGATTCTTAGTTGGTCTTCTTTACTCAACACAAGGTGGTTTGTACTGGCTTGACATTATTGATCATTTCTTAAGTATTTATGCTTTGTTAATTGTTGGAATTCTTGAATCAATAATAATCGGGTGGGTTTTAGATGCGGAAAAATTGAGAAATTATATAAACAAAGTATCTGAAGTTAAAATAGGAAAATGGTTTGACATTTCATTAAGATACATCATCCCAGGTTCGTTAATAATAATTTTGGGATTAACACTTTATGATGAAATTAAAAATCCATACGGTGGATATCCAACTTGGGCATTACTTACTGGATTTGCAGTATTAATCGCTACACCAATTATTGCAATTATATTATCTAAAGTTCCTCCAAAAGACAACGATTACTACAAAAAAGAGGAAATGTAAGGGAGGAGATAAAATGTCTGTAAGTGCAATAATTTTCATGATTTTTGCAGGTGTCGTATTATTTGGTGGACTTTTTTGGGCACTTTCAATAGCAGCAAAATCTGCGAAAAAATAAATCCCCCATCTATGGGGGATTTATTCCAATGTGTAAAATCGTTCTTGAGGGCTTACTATTTCTGTTATCCTCACACCAAAATTTTCATCTATTACAACTACTTCTCCACGAGCAATTAATTTTCCATTAACAATTATATCCACAGGTTCACCTGTTAATTTATCAAGTTCTATTAGTGAACCAACTGAAAGTTCCATAACTTGTTTTAAAGTAAGTTTAGTTTTACCTAGTTCAACAACAACGTTTAATGGTATATCTAAAAGCGCCTTTATCCTTTCCGGAATTTCGGATGTACTTTTTACAATTCCACCACTTTCAAACGATTGAAACTGTACTGGTGAAACTGATACGGGATTTTTTTGGATATTTTCCGACATTTTAACGTTTTGTATATTTTCATTTTCAGTGGTTGGAGCTTGTTGCGGTGTAGAAGGTTGTGCTTGCTGCTGAGGAGAAGCTTGTTTTTTTTCTTCTCCAAATAATAATCTATAAAGCTTTTTAACAAAGGGAGGAGACATTGTTAGGAAGAAATCAGCAGGTTCTAAACCTTCTATTTCAAGTTTAAAATTAACCTTTGCAACAATATCATCATCATTTGAAACTACAGGTGGAAATTTTACATCTTCCTCATCAAAATCCAGTAACTCAACAGTAGGTGGAGTTATATCCACGGTTTTTTTCAACATATCAGAAAGTGAAGTAGCTGCAGCTCCCATCATTTGATTCATTGCTTCAGAAACTGCACTTAAAGAAATTTCATCGACTTCATCTGTTTCAACATTTCCGTCTCCACCCATCATAATATTTGCAATTCTTGCAACTGCCATTTGAGGTAAAACTAAGGCATTAAGCCCCTCTATTTCCCCCTTAAAATTTATAGAAACAACAGCATTTTTTCCTTTAACCTCTTCTCTTATTTCTTTCAATTTCTTTATTTCAACCGCCGGTACCGTTATATCTACTTTTCTACCAAGCAAAGTGGACAGCGCGGTAGTACCACTCCCCATTATTATATTTCCAATTTCTCCAAACATATCTTTTTCAAGATCAGTTAACTCATTTTGAGATTCATCGATTTGGCTCAAAAGGGAATCTAATTCTTCTTGAGAAAGAAATTGTTCATCTCCCATCATTTTATCTCCTCCTCATCAAACACTTCCAAAATCTTAACAGCATACTTTCCTTTGAATACTCCTGGTGCACCCAAAAACTTATCCTTTCCATTCAGTTTTATTTTCAAAGGATCTTCTTTAAAGGTATTTAATCTAATAACATCCCCAACCTCTAGGTTTAAAATATCCCACAAAGTCAAATTCGTCTCTCCAATTGTTGCAGATAATTCTACAATTGTTCTTGCAAGATTTTCCTTTAAAGCCTTCATATCTTCTTCTGAAACAACTTTTTGTTTTGTTTTAAACCAACTTTGAGTGGTTAGTTTTTCACCTATTGGCTCAATCAAAGACGATGGCCAACAAATATTTACATACCCTTCTACATTTCCTATATTCACAAAAAATGTAATAACTAAAACCATTTCATTTAAAGCAACAACTTGTACAAACTGTGGATTCGTTTCAATAGCCTCTATAACTGGAACAAAAGAATAAACGGTAGTCCAAGCTTGAGATAAATTTGTTAATATGTTTACAACTTCCTTTCTCATTACTTCTATTTCCGTTTCTGTTGGAGGTCTATTAATCTCAGTCATAGATCCAGGTCCACCCAATAAAATTTCTAAAATCCCGTAAAAGATAGCTAAATCTATATCTAAAACCGCACTTCCAACAAATTCCTTAGCTGAAAATATGGTAATAAAAGATGGATTTTTTATGGATTTTATAAATTCATCATAAGTCATTTGGTCTATTCCTACCAAATTTACTGCAACAAAACTTCTAAGCCTTCCAGAAAAATAGGTCGACAAAGTCCTTGCAAAGTTTTCATGGAGCATTTGTAAAGTTCTTTCCTGCTCTTTGGAAAATTTTCTCGGCCTTAAAAAATCATATGTTCTAACTTTTTTTTCTTCTTCTTCTTTTTTTACTTGTTCAATTGAAACTTCACCCTGATTAACAGCCTGCAATAATCGATCTATTTCTTCTTGACTTAATACATCGGACATAATATCACCTCAATTATTGAACCGAACTAACTGCTTTTATGTATAGATAAACATCTATCACTCCTTGTTTTTCCTTCTCACCAACGAATCCTGTTATCTCATTTACAGCATTCTTAATTTGCTTCTTCAAAAGTTCAATACCTGCAGGCGTATTTATTTCCGTTCTTTCTTTACTCAAAAATATTAACATTAAGGCATCCATAATTTCATCATTTTTCTCAGCAATTAAGCTTCTACATTGATCGCTCCCCACTTTAAATGATAGAGAATCAATTACTGCAACCTCTTTTCCACCTTTTAACATAAAAGTTTGATAAGTTCCAGGTTGAATTACAACAGCTTTTATAGGTATTGCAGCGGCAGTAGTAGCTTGTTCTGATTGCTTTGTTTGAGGTTGAGTATTATTTCCCAAAAACATGACAACCCCAACACTAACCGCTAAAGAAACAACCAACGGAATTAATATTGGCATTAATAAACCCATTATCCCCTTTTTCTTCTTTGGTTGAGCTTCTTGAATTTCTTCCTCAGGCATTTAAATCCCCTCCTATTTTGCAAGCTCTCTTTTTATTAAGATATCAATTCTCCTATATTTATTCCTCAAATCAGCTATCTTTTGATCTGTTTCACTAGTCAATTTTACTACGAAATTATTCCATTCTTCACGCGTAATTTCACCCGCAACCAGTTTTTTTCTCATCTGTTCCAATTCAAATTCATACAAATTTCTTAATGCTTTTATCTCTTTTTGTATTTCAATATCTCCTTTACCAATTGGCACAAATCTTTCCGGTGCATAATAATAGTCTGGATCAAATCTTCCAAGTTGTATATCAGCAATTCTCTCTAAGGATCTTTTTTGCTTTAGTTCAGTTGTAAAAAAAAGAACAACACTCGCAGCACGAGCAGAACTAAGATGCCAATTTGAAAAATAAATGGAACTCTCAGGTAATGGAATTTCGTTTGCAAATCCATAAATCTCAAGTACATTTGTTGTATGTTCTATTATTACAGTTCCAAGTTTTTCTAACAATCTTTTAGCTTCAGCGGTTAATCTTGCACTACCTGGTTCAAATATATCCAAATCACTAATTGTAATTAGAGTTCCTTCATCTTTTTCTTGAACAGTAACCTTTCCTTTATACTCTTCCGATATTTTCAAAATTTCTTGATAAACTCCTGGATTTTGTGATATTAACGGTTCAGTTTGCAATGACTTTCCACCAGTTAAAACACTTGGAGGATTTCCATTTAAAGCAGATGTTAACCCTACAGCAACCTGTTGGAATTTTCCTGGACTAATACTTGACATAGCAAATAACAACACAAAGAATGTCAATAACAACGTAACCATGTCTCCATAAGTGGTCATCCACAAAGGGGCACCTTTTGGACATTCTTGTTTTTTAGCCATTATGCATTGGCCTCCTGAGTAGATGCTTCATACTGAGCTTTTGCAGCTTGTGGTAAGAATGCTTTTAGTTTTTCTTCCAAAATTCTTGGATTTTCTCCTGCTTGTATAGATAAAATTCCTTCTAGAATCATATTCTTTTCAAGCTCTGTATTCAATACCCTTTTCCCCATTTTTTCGGCAATAGGTAACGCAAACGCATTTGCCATTATAGAACCGTAAAGTGTCGTAATAAGCGCAACTGCCATTGAAGGCCCCAAGGAATTTGGATCATTCAAACTTTTAAGCATTTGTATTAATCCTATCAATGTTCCTATCATTCCAAACGCTGGAGCATATGCACCAATTGCTTCAAAAAGCCCTTTCTTCAAATTCATCTCATTTGATGCCACTTCTATCTCTATTTCCATCATCGATTTTAAAACCTCAGGTTCAGTACCATCCACCAATAATTGCAATCCTTTTTTCATAAAAGGATCATCTAATTGTTCAATATTTTCTTCTAAAGATAAAAGCCCTTCCCTTCTTGCCTTTTCGGACAAAGAAACTAACGTTCTCAAAAGATTCACATAATCTGTTTTTGGTTCTTTGAGTGCTTCCAATGTAACCTGAACAAATTTAAATGCTATATCTTTTGGATTAGCAGCAACAGCAGCACCTATAGAGCCACCAATAACTATAACTATTGATGGAATATTTATAAAAGCAGCAAAATCACCGCCACCGGAAATAATACCATAAATAACCATAACAAACGCAAGTCCAACTCCACCCAACAACGCTATATCCATTATTCTTCACCATCCTTATACAAAGGGGGAATAGATAAAACTTCCTTTTTATATTCAATAACTTTCTCAATAACTTCTTCTGCAGTCTCAAGAACTATATATTTTTTTCCATTGTACAAAGTAATTGTTGTATCTGGTAAAGACTCAATTTTCTCAATGTAATCAGCATTAAGATAAAACTTTTTTTTATTCAGATATGTGAGTAAAATAATTTTATTCACCCCTTATCTTATCGCCTCAAATTCACAACTTCTTGAAGAATTTGATCAGCAGTTGTTACAACTCTTGCATTAGCTTGAAATCCCCTTTGAGCAATTATAAGTTTTGTAAATTCCTCTGATAAGTCTACATTAGACATTTCAAGTGCACCTGAAATTAATGCCCCTGCTCCTCCAAAACCCGGTTGTCTGATTATCGCACTTCCACTATTGGCACTTTTTGTATATAGAGAATTACCTGCTTCCAAAAGACCCGCTGGATTGTTGAAAATAGCCAAAGCCACTTTTCCTAATTTATCAGTAAGTCCATTACTAAACGTACCAATAATATCACCATTTTCTGCGATTGAGAAAGATTCTAAAGTACCTTGAGCATTTCCATTTTGATTTACAACATATGCATCAGAAGTTGCCGCAAATTGGGTAATACCAGTTAATGACAATTTAATTTTAACCTCACCATCACCATTTTCTGCAGCATCAAACTTTATTGCATCAATAGATTCCCCACGATTAATTTGACCAGTAGTTGGATCAAACGCATACAATCCAGTAAACCTTCCACTTTCGTCAAATGTCATAACACCTGCTGTTCCACTAGTGATCTCCTGACCAGTATCGTAATTTGTCAAATATTTAATATTCTCACCAGTTGCGTTTCTCACCCTAAACGCCCAAGCATTTTTATAATCTGCAGAACCATCGTTATAATTAGCCGCTAATTTTACAAAGTCTATATAAAGGGTATATGCATTTCCCAAAGTATCATATACTTGCACAGAAGTTGTATAAAATGGGGAATTGAACTCTGTTACAGCAAAGTTTGTTGGATTATCCGCCTCATAAAATCTTGGCTCTCCACTTCCAGGTACCACTAAACTATTAATTGTTGCACCATTGTACACTTCTACCGTGTAAGATTCGGCAGGATCAAATATACCCGTTAAGCTATAACTTGTCCCATTAGTTAATCCTGATGTAAAATCGTATTGTGCGACTAAATTCCCATTTGAATCTCTAACAAATACCTTGGCATTTGATGTAATATCGCTTCCATTGTACGTAAAATCTAATTGACTTGCGGAAACAACCGTTCCACTTTCTGTTGAAGCTATAAATCCAGGCGTAGCAAGATCAACAACATCTTTAGCTACTTCAATCACATAATTATTTCCATTTTTTATTTGGTCTGATGACACAGTAACATTACCAGAACTCACACTTCCAGTTTGGACATCTAGAATTTTTCCACTTGTATCTCTAATTATAAACGTGTAATTCCCATCTTCTTGACCTATTCCCGTTAAACTTAAACTACCATCTGTAGTAGCTGTAACACTCAATTGTTGCTTAATTGCCCCTGATTGTACTACGTTTCCAAATTTGTCATATTTTATATATATCTCCCCATCTATGTTATCATCTGTTCCACTGTATACTTTAGCTCTGTAGATTTGATAATCTGAGAATGGATCTTGAAGGCCACCTTTATCTCTATCGTATATAATTTTTACATTTACAGAATTTCCACCATAACCTGATAAAGTTATAACTGTTTTTCCAGGACCTACTCTTGCATCTAGATTATTTGCTACAGTCATTGACGTAGTCTTTTTTGCCGCCATTGAAAGCCCCGCAGAAATTTGAATATCGGAAATCGGTTTATTTGTATCCACAAACCTTTTTCCTGATTCAGGATCAGGCTCTGCTACCCATCCTTGTAATTTTAAACCTGAAGTTGGTTGTATTATTGTACCATTTACATCTAAATCAAAATTTCCAGCTCTTGTATAATACGTTTTTCCCACACCGTCTCTTAAAATGAAAAATCCATCACCTCGGATAGCCAAGTCTGTTTTTTTACCGGTATTTTGAAAACTACCTTGAGACATTATTTTGTCAATAGATGCAACTTTTACACCATAACCTATTTGCTTGGGATTTGTTCCACCAGTAAGTTCTGTAGCTCTTTTTGACAATTCTAAAACTTGCGAAAATGTAGTTGCATAAGTAACACGTGATGCTTTAAAACCTATTGTACTAACATTTGCAATATTATTTCCAACCACATCGATTGCTTGTTGAAATCCCTGAAGCCCTGTAACACCACTATAAATTGATCTTATCATCTATTTCACCCCTCTTCCGAAATTTCTATTATTGAACTTATGGGATATAAATTGCCATTTACAAGCACATAAACATCGTTATCTCTAAATTGTACAGCCTCTACTTTTCCACCATCCATAGCAGATATCTCAGTCAAACTTCCATCTCTTTCAACTGAATAGAGATTAAAAGTATAATTTCCATCTGGTAATTTAACACCATCTTTATTCCTTCCATCCCATAAAAATGTTTGCATCCCCGCATTTAAATTTCCAAGGTCTTCTTCTTTTACCAATTTTCCATTTTCATCATAGATTTTTAAAATCACATGCGAAGGCTCTTCCAATTTAAAAACCTGTGTACTTGCATTTCCATTTTTTAACTCAAGTATATTTGATTTTACAACCGCATATTTTCCCACCATTGATGAAACTTGTGCTCTATACAACGAAGCAGAACTTTCAACAAACTTCTGAACAGATTCACTCATGTTTGTTATCTGTTCCAAAGTCGATAACTGAGTCATTTGAGCGATAAATTCCCTATCTTTTAATGGTTCAAGGGGATCTTGATTTTTCAACTGAGTAACAAGCAATTCCAAAAATGCCTCTTTATCCAATTCTTTTTTTATACCATTTTCCCTTGTAACATTTGTAGGATAAATACTATTCATCTGTATCCAATTCATCATCGTTTTTCACCCACCTTCTTCTTTGCCTTTTATGTTGCTCAGAATCTCTTTCCCGTTTTTCTTCTTCATACCATTCCTGTTCTTCCTTTATTTCAAATGAATATTCTTTTACTTCGAGCCCTAGATTTCCCATTCTTTCCCTTAGAATATGCAATCCCTTTTCAATAATCTCTTTAGATTCTTTATTCTCAAATACAAAGCGTATAACTATTTCGTCATTCATTTTTTCCACATTAATCTCCAATTTTCCAAAAGCAGGATGTTTTAAATCGATAACCGCTTTTTGTTTGTAAACATCTTTGTTTTCAATTAATTCTGTTATCTTTTTATAAATCTCTTCGATATTCCTATTTTGTATCTCAAATAGTACTTTTGTCGTATCTATCTTTGTACTTTGATTATTAAAATGTATTTCACTGGGTTCATTCGATTGATAAACCTTTTTCGCCTTAAACTTTACAATCTTATCTGAAATATTCGAAATGTCTGGTTTTACAGTTTTTCTATCTAAATAAGTAGTAGTTTTTTCAAACGAAAATTTTACTTTTACCTCATTTATATTATTCTTCATAGACTCTTCTATTTTCCTAACAAAGCGCTCCAAAGAAAATACTTTATTTTTTATATCATTTAAATTCACAAATTTTAAATCCTTGTTTTTCTTTGTAAACTCATCTCCTACAACAACTTGAGGTTTAACTTCTATAAATTTATCTTTCATTATTCCTACCGCTATTTTTTTCTCTAAAATAACCGTATTTTCTTCTTGTGCTAATTCCACTGATACCTTTGGAATACGGTTTTTATCCTTTTGACTCTTATTCAAAACCACGTTTTTTACTAAAACCACTTTATTTTCGGCCATTTTATTTAACAAAACACTTACTTTTTTCTCGTTAACTTTTATATTAGCAACAACAATAGAAGATAATCCCCCAATACCATTCCTTAATGCTATCTTGTTATTTTTTCTCAATTCCCCTACAACATCTTTTTTATTTGAAAGTACTGTATTTTTTTCCACTTTTTCTATGCTATTTTCCTTTACAACATAATTTATTATCAAAGTTTCATTATCTCTAATTTCAACCTTCTCATTATCATCTAAATGTCTTTTTATCAAATTCGCTTCATTTATTTTTGTATTGTCTTTCTCAAACTTTAAGTTTTTTACTGGTATTTCCCTTGAATTTATATTTTCAATTTGTTTGCTTTTTTGAACAACTTTTTCTGTTTTTCTATTATTTCCAAGTGATTGAATTTTTCCCGATATTAATATTGACCTATTCTCTCTTTCTTTTGCTTTACTTAGTTCGTCTTTTACCTCTACAACATTTTCTATTCTAGAATTCAAAAATTCTTTAGGAACATCCTCTGTCTTTGGCTTAAACACGATTTTTTTTGATATCTTCGTATTTTTTATCACTTTACCTTCTTTTTTCTCATTAAACATCTTTCCATCGTCACTTCTCTTATTTTCTTCAACTACTTTCCTATTCTCTTTTATATCAACAAATTTTAAACTTTTCTCTACTTTTTTTTCTTCATTTACACTTTCTGTAAATTTGTTTTTTTGAATAACCTTTTCGTCTTTACCTTCTTTTGCTTTGCCTATAAATTTACTTTTCTTATTTTGTATCTCTTGTTTATTTTCTTCATCTAAAACCTTAGACTTTTTATCTTTCTTTACTTCATCTATAAGATTATTTTCCGCAAATTTGTTTTTTTGAATAACTTTTTCATCTTTTTCTCCTTTTCTTTCTTTCATTTCACCGATAAGTTTATCTTCTTTGTTCTGTGCTTGTTTATCTTTCCTCATTAATATCTTATTTTCAAGTTTTCCTTTCTCATACATAACTTTTGTTGTTTTCATTCTATTCATTAACTTTTTCTTTTCATTTTCCACTTTAGTATCATCTTTCATTTTGGTTGCTATTTCTTTTAAATCTATATTGTTTAAACTTTTTATCACCTTAACTATTAGCTTTTCCCCATCAAACAAATTTACTTTGTTATCTTCCTGTAAATTTTCCAATTTTTTCAAAAGAGTATTTTCAAAGGCCATTTTTTGCCTCTCTACTATTTTCTTAAAAAGAGCACTATTTTCTTGTCCTCTCTGATCTTTAATCTTTATTTTATCAGCTTTTAACTCCAATGTCCCCTCAAGTAATTTTAATAAATTCATTCAATACCACCACCAAGTTTTATCAACTCAACAAATAACTTTTCATTTTCATTCTTTAAACGTCTTAAGAGTTTTTTTGAAATGGAAATATCTATATTGGAGATTAAATAATAAACTATTCTTGGTGAATCTTTGTACAAATTTATCATTGAATATATTTCTTCCTCATCTAAAGAAGACAAATATCCTCTTATAGCCTTATTAAATCCCTCTAAAGAAACTAGCTGTGCCTGCAATGAATACAGGTTATTTATGTTATTTCTCAATGCTTCTAATTTCGTCTCAATTTCATTTAATATACTTTTTACATCATATATCTTATTTACTACCGCAGCTGCTTTTGTTGGGTTAACGCTTGCTAAAGCTTGAACCATTTCACTTCTTAAATCTGGACTTAACTGTTGAAAAATCACAGCCAGTGTGTCTACATTTATATCTTCACTATTCATCAATGGAATTAATGCATTTGCATCTCCATTCTTAAATATTTCAACAAGTTTATCTAAATTTTTTGAAGTTTGAAAAACTTGAATTTGTGATAATTCCTCTTGAATTTTCCTTTCTTTCCATTTCTCCTCAATACTTTTAAGCGAGTTGTACAAAAGTTCGTTTTCAGATCTTAACTTCTCAGCTTGTTTTAATTTCTTTTCAGATTGCTTTATAAGCTCCTCAATATTTTTTTTATACTCATCTAAAACTTCTGTGAAAAATTTTTTGGGTTCATTGACTTTCAATGGTTCATATTTTATATACTTGTTCAAAACAGGAATTTTATTTAATAAATAAGCAGAATAACTTTTAATATATGAAAACACACCATCTTCTATACCATACACATTTTTCAATAAGAAACTGAAATAGGAAAACACAAAAATTAGCGAAACAACTAATATAGCAATTATAAACGCCAATAAAACCTTTAAAAGTTTTCCTCTTTTTTCCATATAATACCTCCTTTTTCCCATTAAGATTTTTCTATATATTCTACATATATTCCTTAAAAAAAAGCGGGACCTTTAAGTCCCGCTTTTTTTATTCTTGTTCTAATTCTCTTTTTCTTTCCTGAATAATCTTTTCTTGAACATTCGGTGGAACAATATCATATTTGGAAAACTTCATTGTAAAGTATCCTCTTCCACTTGTAATTGATGATAACCTTCCAGAAAAGTCTAACATCTCTGCAAGAGGAACTTCAGCAGTTACTTTTGTCACACCTTTACCTGCTGGTTCCATTCCATGAGGTCTTCCCCTTCTGGAGCTTATTTCTCCCATAACATCACCTGCACTTTCATCTGGAACAAAAACTGAAACTTCCATTATTGGTTCCAAGAGAACAGGTCGAGCTTGTTCAAATGCTTTTCTAAATGCTTGAATCGCCGCAATTTGGAATGAAATATCCGACGAATCAACTTCGTGATAAGAACCGTCAAATAATGTAACCCTAATATCAACTACTGGGAAGCCCGCTAATGAACCTTTTTTCATTGCCTCTTTGATACCTTTTTCAACAGATGGAATAAAATTCTTTGGAATGACCCCACCAACTATCTTATCGACAAACTCAAATCCTTTTCCTCTTTCTACTGGTTCTATTTCAATCTTTACGTGTCCATACTGACCATGTCCACCAGTTTGCTTCTTATGCTTGTGCTCACCAATTGCTTTTCCAGTAATTGTTTCTCTATATGCTATTTTTGGTTTTCCAACTTCTACATCCACTCCAAATATATTTTTAAGTCTTTCAACCATAACATCTAAATGAATGTTCCCTATTCCAGAAATAACCGTTTCAGAAGTTTCTGGATCAAATTCCCAACTAAACGTAGGATCTGAATCTGCAAGTCTTGCAAGTCCATTACTAATCTTATCAATATCAGATTTTGATTTTGGATTAATACTTCTTGAAATCATTGGTTCCGGAAATTCTGGTAATACTATTTTCAACTTTCTATCTTTATGTGTCATTGTGTCACCAACAGCACTTTCCTTTAATTTTGGAATAACTAATATATCTCCACATGTTGCTTCTGAAATCTCTACTGTTTCTTTTAACACGGGATAATAAATATGGCCTATTTTCTCATTTACACCTCTATTTACATTTACAAGCGTATCTCCTGAACTAACTTTTCCACTTATAACCTTTAAAAAACTAAGCTTTCCAACAAATTGGTCAACAATAGCCTTAAAAGTATATGCAACCACCGGTTCTTCTTCAATAGGTAACACTTCAACCTCATCACCAGATTCGAGAACCGCTTTGTAAGGAGTTCCTTCCGAAGGATTAACTCCTAAAATAGACATTACCTCTAAAAATTTATCAACACCAATATTCTTCTCAGCCGAACCACAGAATACAGGAACAATTTCTCCATTTTTATATCCTATTTTCAATGTCTTTAAAAGTTCCTCAGAACTTATCTCCTCATCTGCAAAATATCTTTCCATTAATTCTTCATCTAATGAAACTATATCCTCAATCATAGAAGACTTTAACTCTTCAACCTTATCTAAAATATCTGAGGGAATTTCAATTTTTTTTGCCTTGCCATTTTCATATTCAAATGCCTCTCCTGAAAATACATTAACGATACCTCTGAAATTTTCTTCACTACCTATTGGATAAAAAACAGGGACAAACTTTCTTTCAAATCTTTCTTTTAAACTATTTAATGTTTCTTCGTAGCTGGCCCTTTCTTTATCCATTTGGTTTATAAATACTGAAATTGGTTTTTTCATTTCTTCTGCAATACTCCAAGTCCTTTCAGTTTGAATTTCCACACCAGCAATTGCATTAACCACGGAAACAATATTTTCTGTCACAAAAATTGCATTAATAACATCTCCTACAAAATCGCTAAAGCCTGGTGTATCAATAACAGTAAACTGATAATTGTCTATATCAAATTTTGCAACGTGAGAAGTTATACTTGAACCTCTCTCACTTTCAATAGGATCATAATCCACTTCTTTGCTTACAACTTTTTCCAATTTGCCGGCATTAACTAACATTGCAGATAAAAGTAAACTCTTACCAGCACTGTTATGTCCTATTAATGTGATGGTTCTTTTTTTGTCAACAGTACCCATTAGCCCACCTCCAGTAATTTTATTACAAATTCAATTATATCACATTCTAGTTACCTTTTTTTTACAATATACCCAATCCCCACTTCTATTAAACCAGAACTTAACAAAACTAGAATAAAATCAAAGAAAGTCATATTAATCAGTCCAACACCGTGTAAAATAATCAATATTCCCAACAGTAACGCTGCAATTCCTTTTGGAAAACCAGTTATTACCTTGTACATTCCAAACACAGATATAAACAATCCAAAGAAAAATAAAAGTGAAAAAGAAAAAGAAAAAAATATAGAAAGTAATAACAACACTCCAATTGACAATAAAATTATTCCTGTAATCATCTTCTCACCCTAAATAAAATAATCTGTTATTTCTGTTTCAATTTCAATCTCGTAATTATCTTCATTAAATTCGCCTTCAAAAATATCTTCAACAATATGTTTTAGAACTAACTTAGCAAGCTCCTTATTTGTAAAATCATTTGTTTTTTCCTCATCTACAACTGCATATACAAAATCATTATCCAAAATCAAACCCTTTACAATATCTCCAAGAACTTCTGAAATTTTATAATCCAAAATAATACCATTTGGTAAACTTATCTCGGAATAATCTCTTAAAAGAGAAAAATCAATCTCATCTATACTTGTAAACAATAGACCTTTAAACAACAGGAGATCTTTCACCTCATCCGTTTCGTAAAGTTCTAGCCTTAATCTTCCCACATTCTCATTAGGTTTAATGCTTACACTTAAACCTAATTCTGATAATTTTGATAAATCTTTCACTGCATTTAACAACAAATTTTTCTTATCTTTTTTTACATATTTAAATACAAATGAATCGATAAATCTCATTTTACTCCTCCTCTAAATTTAAATTCTGGTACTATTTTTTTCGCCAGCATTTCAGCTTTTTCTATATTAAAATGCATTAAACTTTCCAGTATTTCTTTAGAAATATATTCAATTTCGTTTTCACTAATATTTGGCCTAAAATCCACAGAATAAATCTTTGGATGTTCCGTATTTTTAGGTATTTCATAAGGATAAAACAATTCTTCATACAGTTTTTCACCTCCTCTAATTCCTGTATACACCACATCGATATCTTCCTTACCAAGAAGTTTTGCCAGTTTTCCTGCAATCTGTTCAACACTAATTTGTTTCCCCATATCCAAAACAAATAAATTACCATTTAGTACTATAGATTGCAAAACCAAAGAAACTGCTTCTGGAATACTCATAAAATACCTTTTCATCTCGGGATGAGTAATTGTAACAGGTTTCCCATTCTCAATTTGTTTTTTAAATTTCCATAGCACGCTGCCTCTACTTCCAATAACATTTCCAAATCTTACGATAGAAAACCTTGTACTACACTTTTTTGATAGTACATACAGTTCGGAAATTCTTTTACTTAACCCCATAAAAGACGTGGGATTCACCGCTTTATCTGTTGATATGAAAACAAATTTTTCAACATTAAAAACACATGAAAGTTTAACCAAATTAATAGTACCAAAAACATTAACTCTTATAGCCTCATAGGGATTTTCTTCCATAAGTGGAACATGTTTATGAGCAGCTGTATGAAAAACAATTTCTGGCTTATATCTCTTAAAAATTTCTTCCATCCACTTATAATTTTCCACATCGGCAATGATTCTTGAAACTTTTAAGTCAGGAAATTTTTCATTTAATTCTTCATTAATTTCGTAAATACTATTTTCTCCCCTGCCAAGTAATAATAACTCTTTTGGTTTTTGAAAAGCAATCTGTCTACATATTTCAGAGCCAATACTTCCACCTGCTCCCGTAACTAAGACAACTCTGTCCTTAATACATTCTTTTATATCATTTAAACTTACTTTTACAGGTTCTCTTCCTATAATATCCTCCAATGAAATTTCCCTTATATCTTCTATACCAATTTTCTCCTTAAATAATTCTTCAAATGATGGAATTACTTTAACCTTTGTTCTCTTCAAATTTACTTTCTCAATAATATCATTTATTTGCTTACTATTTAAATTTGGCTGCGCAATAATAACTTCATCATAATCAAACAATTTTAAATAATCCTCTAATTTTATCAATGGGCCTAAAACCTTTTTTCCAAAGATTGTACGCCCTATTTTACTCGCATCATCACCTATAAAACCTACAACATCACCTAAACCAGATTTAATTATTTCTTCAGCAATTGAAACTGCAACATCACCACTTCCAATTATCAAATACCTTCTTTCCGAATTTCTTCTATTTTCCAAAATAAATTGGTAAAATAACCTCACCCCAACTAAAATAGTAAAAGAAGATAAAAACATTACAAATCCAACGGATCTAGGTAAAACAATATTGTTTGCAAAATGGAAAAATGTAAGAACTAAAAAGTAAGAAATTATTGACGACCTGAAAAGCTTTAAAAAATCTTTTTGATTAGCATATCTCCAAACTATCTTATAATTCCCATTAAAGATATATACGATTGAGGAAATGAGAATGTATATATATATAGATTCATCATATTTACTCATTTCTCTAAAATTAAAACCAAACCTAACAAATAGAGATAATATTCCCGCTAAAAACGTAGAAAATATATCTACTAAGAACAATAAAAATTTCCTGTTCAAAAAAATCACCTCAAATGCTTGATCTTTCCACCTATTCCTTCAAATTTAGGTATAATATTCTCATATCCTCTTAACACATGAAAATCATTATGTACTTCTGTAACACCATCTGCCATAAATCCCGCAATTATAAGAGCTGCGGTAGCACGCAAATCTGTTCCTTCAACCTTTGCACCACTTAATTTTTCAACGCCTTCAATAATAGCCGTTCCATCAATTACTTTTATCTTTGCACCCATTCTTACTAACTCATCTACATGGTGAAATCTATTTTTAAATACGTTCTCTATAATCATGCTAGTACCATGTGCAACGGAAAGATACACCATTATCTGGGGCTGTAAATCTGTTGGAAATCCCGGATACGGCTGTACATTTATATTAATTGCCTTCTTTTTGTTTTTTCCATTAACATAAACCGATTTATCAAAAATTTTTACATCTGTCCCCGTTTCTTTCAACACTTCCCATAAAACTTCCAAGTGTTCTGGAACTATGTTCTTTACCAATCCTTCACCGAAAGTAGCTGCAATTGAAAGCGCATATGTACCTGCTTCTATTCTATCTGGAACAACTGTATAGCTACCACCTCTAAGTTTCTTTACACCTTTTATAAATATCTTTCTAGTACCAGCTCCTGTAATAATTGCTCCCATTTTATTTAGAAAATTCTGTAAATCCACTACTTCCGGTTCCATAGCGGCATTTTCAATTGTAACTTTCACACCATTAAGCAATGATGCTGTTGTCATCAAATGTTCTGTTGCTCCAACACTTGGAAATGGAAGATTTATAATTACTTCTTTTTCACAGTTTTCTTTTTTTGCGAATACCTCTCCATGTTCTATATCTATTTCAAACCCAAGTTTTTTTAACCCCATTATATGAAAATCGACAGGTCTAACACCAATAGCACAACCTCCAGGTAATGAAACTTGACCTTCTCCCAATTTTAAAACTAATGGTCCCAACACATTAAATGATGCCCTCATTTTTCGAACTAAATCATAAGGTACCACTTTATTTTTTACATCCCCAGAGATCTTAACAATATTATTCTCAAACTTAACACTTTTCCCAATAGTCTTTAAAATTTCAATCATTGTTCTAACATCTAAAAGATCTGGAACATTCTTTATCTCTAACCCATCATCTACTAACAATGATGCAGCTAGAATAGGCAATGCGGCATTTTTCGCACCTGAGATTTTCACTTCACCATTAAGATGTGATTTTTCCAAAATAAAGTATCCCAATTTAATCCCCTCATTTATTAACAATATTAATTAACTCCTCTAAATTCTTAGAATCATGAGGATAAACTGCCATTTTTATTTCGAACTCAACATCTGGAAGTTTAATACTAATTAATTTTTTTATCCTTTCTTCTACCACTTTGGCATTTTCTTTTGTTATTTCAGTTAACAAAATTAAAAATGAATCATAAGAATATCTTCCAATGCTATCTAAAGGTACTCTAACCGCTTCTCTTAAAACCTTTCCCAAAGTTATTATTATCCGTTCTTTTTCAAAATCTTCTTTATCTTTTATATTTGTTAGTTTTATCATAATAATGGCATATTCAAAGTTTTCTTCAAAAGCCTTTTGATGATAATAACTTATCAATTTTAAAATATGCTCTTTTGAATAAACCCTTGTTAGTGGATCTACCATTCTCTTTGTCCCCAAATCTTTTATGAAGTCATCAAAAACTTCAAATTGTTTCTTGACAATTTCAGAATACTCTGTTAATAAACTTTCTAATTCATTTTGACGGGTCCTCAACATTAAAACCTCATCCTCTAATTCCTTAATTTTAGCAATTAATTCCTCTTTTGAAAATTTTTCGTATTCACCCATCCTATCTCCTCCCATTATAATCTTTTAATAAAAAGAAATGTGTTTTTAAGTTCAATTTTGGTATATTCCAATATATCTTCCCATCTCTTATTGTCCCCAATTTCACATTATTTCGCCACAGAAAAACACCATAAGGTGTTTTCTTAGAAAGAAAAATATCACCATTTTTCACTTCAACGTTATCAACAAATTCTAATATACCATTATTATGAAATGCCTCCATCTCAAATATATCCGTTACAATTGTTACCTTGAATTTATCATACCACCATTTTCTTACAAAAACAAATTTTCCAACATCTCTTGCTATTCCAAAAAACTTCTTTTCATCGGTTATTATCACACCCGTAGCATTAATGTTATAAAAGTATATTCCTTTTTCGGAAAAACTTAAAGGATTTAATTCATCTTCTTTTATATCCAAATAAATTAATTTATATTCTACTTTTTTCTCAAAAAGACTATTTAAAGATTCCCTTAGATAAAAAAATGGATAAGCACATTTTTTCAAAACAAATGAAACATCATCTGTAATTTTACCTTCAAAGACAAAATTTAAAACAAACACAAATATAAGTATTAAAAAACTTAGCAACAATATTTCCAATTTTTTCATTCGTTTCTCCTCAACCTTGACAAAATTGATACCTTATCTAAAACCATTCCAGCTCCACGTGCAACACAAGTCATAGGTTCATCTGCCACATATGCATCTATTCCTGTTTCTTTTCTAATCAACGTTGTAATACCACGAAGCAAAGCTCCACCACCTGCAACTACAATCCCTTTTTCAGTAATATCTGCAACAAGTTCAGGAGGAGTCTTCTCCAAAGTAGCCTTTGTTGAGTCAATTATTTGCATTATTATAGGTTTTAAAGCCTCTCTAATCTCTCCACCTTTTAATATTAATTTCTTTGGAAGGCCACTAGATAAATCTATTCCTGTCACACTTGTTTCTAACTCATCATATTCTTTTTCGGGAAATACATTACCTATTTCTATTTTTACCCTCTCTGCAGTCCTTTCTCCAATCGTTACTCTGTAAACTTCTCTTACATATTGTATGATAGCTTCATCAAGTTCATCACCTGCTACCCTAATTGACGTCCATGTAACTAAACTCCCTAGCGAAATTATCGCGATCTCTGTTGTACCTCCTCCAATATCAACCACCATATTTCCTGTGGGTTCTTCTACGTTTAAATTTGCACCAATTGCAGTTGCCATAGGTTCTTCAATTAAAAAAACCCTTTTAGCTCCTGCTTCATTCCCTGCTTCAAGTATAGCACGACTTTCCACTTCAGTAATTCCAACTGGCACCCCTACAACAACCATGGGTCTAAAAAATGAAAATCCATTTTGCGAACGGTTTATAAAATACGTAAGCATAGCCAATGCTACATTATAATCAGCAATAACACCATCTTTTAATGGACGAATTGCCTTTATATAAGCTGGGGTTTTACCAATCATATTTTTTGCTTCATTTCCCACCTTTAAGACTTCATCATTCTCAACGTTTATAGCAACCACGGACGGTTCGTTTACAACAATTCCTTTATCTTTTACATAAACCAAGGTATTTGCCGTTCCCAAGTCTATTCCCATATCATATCTTTTAAACATATCTAACACTCCCTTAATATCTCTATTAATTTACTTTTTGCTTCATTAATTTTGGAAACATCTTTTCCACCTGCTTGGGCAAAATCAGGTCTACCACCGCCACCACCATCAAGAATCTTAGATAAAGACTTTGCAATGTTTCCTGCATGCAATTTTTCAAAAGTCTTTTTTCTCTTAACAATCAAAATAACTTTATCACCTTGCTTGTTAAAAAACACCACAAGGTCTACTCCTCTATCTATTAGCTTATCTGCTAAATCTCTTAAAGTATTTTGCTCCACACCTTCAAATTCATAAACTAGATATTTTATTTCATTTTCAATTTGAACGTTATTTAATATCTGCTTTATATTTATCATATTCTTTTGAATTTCTTTAATTTTTAACTCAAGTTGTTTTATCCCTTCCTTTAATTTTTCTATTTTTACAAAAACATTCTCATCCGTTGCATCAAGTTCTTCTTTAATTTTTTTCCAATTTGTTTCCAAGTTCTCTAAATAAGTTAAGCTAGCAAAACCTGTGATTGCCTCTATTCTCCTTACACCGGCACTCACAGAACTTTCACTTATTATTTTAAATAAACCAATCTCACCTGTATTTTTCACATGTGTTCCTCCACACAACTCCTCACTAAAATCTCTTATCCTTACAACTCTTACTTTATCACCATATTTCTCCTCAAATAAAGCCATTGCACCATTTTTTATTGCCTCATCATAAGACATAACTTTTGTATTCACATCTATAGCTTCTAAAATTTTTTCATTAACCATTTTCTCTATCTTTTCAATTTCTTCTTTTGTTAAAGCCGCATAATGAGTAAAATCAAATCTCAATCTTTCAGGCGCAACTAAAGAACCTGCTTGTCTTACATGTGTTCCAAGAACTTTTCTTAGTGCTGCATGTAGTAAATGAGTAGCAGTATGATTTCTTGCAGTTGCTTTTCTTTTTTTCTCATCTACTGATGCAAAAATTGCATCACCAACTCTTATTTTTCCTTTCAATTTCCCCTTATGAACAATTATCCCCTCAACGGGAACATAAACATTTGTTACAACAAACTCTCCATTTTTGCCTTTAATAACACCTTTGTCTGCAACTTGACCGCCTTTTTCTGGATAAAATGGTGTTTCATCTAAAATTAATTCACACTCCACATCTTTTACTTCATCAACAAATTTCTCCGTTCTTATTTTCAAAACCCTTGCATTTGTACTAAGCACATCATAACCAACAAACTTTGTACTAATATCCAATGTTTCATAATCTGTTCTTTCTGAAAATTCAACTTCTCCTGCAGCTTCTCTAGCCTTTTTTCTTTGTTGTTCCATATATTTATTAAAACCTTCTTCATCCAAAATATAACCATTTTCATTCGCAAGATCCCTCAATATATCAAGTGGAAAACCATAAGTATCGTAAAGTTTAAAAGCAGCTTCCCCATCTATCTTCCCACCTGTTTCTTTAACAATCTTATCTACTATATCAAGGCCCTTGTTTAAATTCTGCAAAAATCTTTCTTCTTCACCGTAAATTATTTCCTTTACAAAAGATTGTTTCTCTACTATCTCAGGATAAATTTTTCCCATTTTCTCAACCACAGCATCAACTATATTATGCAAAAACGGTTTCTCAGACCCAAGCATTTTTCCATGTCTTGCTGCTCTTCTCAAAATTCTCCTTAAAATGTAACCCCTTCCTTCATTTGAAGGAAATACACCATCAGATATCAAAAACACCAAAGCTCTTATATGATCAGCTATAACCCGTATAGACACATCATGCTTTTCATCTCTTCCATATTCAACATTTAACACGTCTGTAATTCTATTAATGATTGGCAAAAAAAGATCTGTGTCAAAGTTGTAATATACTCCTTGCATCATAGCAGCTATTCTTTCTAATCCAGCACCTGTATCGATGTTTTTCCTCTTTAAAGGTAACAATTGACCGTTTTCATCCTGGTAGTATTCAGTAAACACCAAATTCCAAATTTCGACAAACCTTCCTTCAGTATTACCAGGATTTGGTTCCTTACCATCAGTTATAGGAACTTCTTTACCTGTATCGTAAAAAATCTCCGTATCAGGACCACAAGGCCCCGTAGGTCCAGCAGGCCCCCAAAAATTATCTTCTTTTCCCAATTTAACTATTTTATTTGATGAAACACCTATTTTTCTCCAAATATCATAGGCTTCTTCATCTTCTTCGTAAACAGATATCCATAACCTTTCTTCTGGGATTTTTAAAACTTGCGTAACAAATTCCCAAGCCCATTCAATTGCTTCTCTTTTAAAATAATCACCAAAAGAAAAATTTCCAAGCATTTCAAAGAATGTATGGTGTCTTGGTGTTCTACCAACGTTTTCTATGTCAGTAGTCCTAATACATTTTTGGCAAGTTGTAACTCTTGGGTACACAGGATCTACTTTTCCCCAAAAGATGGGTTTAAACGGAACCATACCAGCAACTGTAAACATTAACTGAGGATCATCGGGAATTAAAGACGCACTTGGTAAAATTTTATGGCCCTTTTTTTCAAAAAACTCTAAAAACAATTGCCTTATCTCTTCACTTAGCATATATTTACCTCCTTCAACTGAAAAATCTTAAGAAAATATAAATAACAGGAGCAACAAACAATAAACCATCAATTCTATCTAACATACCACCATGTCCTGGCAAAAATTTTCCTATATGCTTCACACCATAAGCTCTTTTAATAGCTGATTCAAATAAATCTCCCAATGTGTCAAATATCCCTGTGATAATGGAAAATGGTACCGCATACCAATAACTTATATTATAATCGAAAAAATTGTTGATAATATAGAAATAAACTAACACATAAATAAAGGTACCGAAAATTCCACCAAAAAGCCCCTCGTAACTTTTATTTGGACTATATACTTTTGACAACTTATGTTTTCCAAAAGAAAGTCCAAAAAAATATGCAAAACTATCATAAGCCCATGATAAAGTCAAAGTAAGCAACGCAAGTGCAACACCAAAGTATTTGTAAATAGGTATAAAAAACGAAAGATTAAATGATATATATATCATTGATATGGAAAAAATCCCAAAATATTCCATTATTACATCCTTACTTTTAACCAACATCAACGTTAAAGAAATTCCGATTATATAAAAAACACTAAACAACTCCATAGAAAAGTTTAAAAACCAAAGTCCAAATAATATTGGAAATGCCGAAACAATCCCAATGTAAATTACAACAATTCCCATTTTTTTATACTTAATCAAAGTCGAAAAATACAACTCAGATGATGATAGAAAAACAATTGCAGAAACTAACCCTATTAAACTTTGATAAGAAATAAAACATGCAACCACAAATGGAGCAACAACTAAAGCAGAAAAAAGTCTAATTTTAGTCTCTTGTTTCACTTTATCCCCCCAAATTTTCTGTTTCTTTTTTCATAATCTTCCAAAGCTTTTTGTAAATCATCCTCTGAAAAATCAGGCCATAAAACATCTGTAAAATAAAGCTCACTATATGCAGATTGCCATGTTAGAAAGTTACTTAATCTCATTTCACCCGAAGTTCTTATTATCAAATCAGGATCAGGTACTTCTGGTCTATACAGAAATTTTCTAAAAGTTTCCTCATCTATTTCTTTTTGCCTCTGCTCTAAAAATTTTTTTACCGCATCTACTATTTCCGCTCTTCCGCCATAGTTAATAGCCATATTAACAACTATTTTTTCGTTATTTTTTGTCTTTTCTTCATATTCCTTACAAATATTGTAAATATTTTTCCCCAGCTCCTCCAATCGTCCAGAAAAAACAAGCTTTACCCCTTCTTTATTCATTCGCTCATAAAACTCCGAAATTTTACTTTGAAGTAAACCAAATATAAAATTTACTTCTCCCTTCGGTCTTTTCCAATTTTCCGTTGAAAAAGCATAAAACGTGGTGTATTTTACACCACGTTTCGCACACCATCTTACAACCTCCTCTATTTTATACGCTCCTACATAATGCCCATACATCCTAGGCTTATTCCTTTTCTGAGCCCATCTACCATTACCATCCATTATAAAGGCTATATGTTTTAACATATCAAAATTCCATAATCTCCTTTTCTTTTCTCTCAAATAATTTATCCAATTCTTCAACGTATTTATCCGTTAAGTTTTGAATCTCTTTTTCTAATCTTCTTTCATCATCTTCAGAAATTTCACCATTCTTTTTCAAATCCTTTAATTCCTTTAAAATTTCTCTTCTGATATTTCTTACTGCAATCTTTCCATGTTCCACTATATCTTTTGCCTTCTTTACCCACTTTTGTCTTTGCTCTGTAGTTGGGGTTGGAAAAACTAACCTTATAACATTCCCATCGTTCATAGGATTTAATCCCAAATCACTTGCCTGTATTGCCTTCTCAACTGCGTTAAGTAAATTCTTTTCCCAAGGTTTAATAATAAGGGATCTTTCCTCAGTTACGTTAACCGTTGCTACTTGATTTATCGGTGTGGGCACTCCATAATAATCTACTTTTATTTCTTCTAAAAGAGCAGGCGAAGGCCTTCCCGTTCTAAGTTTTTTTAACTCCTCATCAATTGAATTTACACTTTTCTTCATTTTTTCTTCTGTTTTTTTTACTATTGGATCTTTCATCTAGACACCTCCTATGCATTTTTATTTTTTCCTTTGAAATATTATATCACATCATTCAATATTTATCGTTAAAACTTTTGATATTTCCTTGCCAGATACAATTCTAAAAATTATTGTATATTTTCCTTTTTCTCTAAAGGTAAGTGGTAACTCTACAAGATTTATTGCACCGTACTTGTTTAATAAAACTTTCACGTTTCTTGTCTCATAAGAGTAATTTTGCTCAGGTATTAATATGTTAACCTTATCTATTACTAAATATTTTTCCCTGTTTTCTAAATTACTTACTTCAAAGATAAAATTTATCGGGGAATTGACTTTTAAATATTCATTTGAATATATTCTTAAACTTAATCCTTCTAAGTTCTTTTCAGGTTTATCTATTACGACTATTTCCTTTGAAATAGTCTCCAATCTATTGTTGTAATATACATTACATTTTACATTATATATCCCAGCTTTATCTATAATAAATGGCTTTGAGGATTCTAAAAAAAGCTTTTCTCCACTAAAAAGCTTGTAATTTTCCGACAATACATCTTTAAACATCTTATCATTAAAATTCCACTCTATCGAGTTTATATTTAAAATAACCGATGTTGAAGTTTTGTTCTCAAACATAAGTTGCGGATAAATCTCTTCCTCAACTAAATAAAATGGATCTATCTTTAACTCTTTTAAAACTTCTTCTTTTATTTCGAAGGTATCTTCTACATTTATTTTGTTCCCATTAAGATTCAGTTCTACAATAATATTATATATTCCTTTTTTTAAAGTTTTTACTGCTGTTTCCCTTCTTAGATCAAAAACAAGCACACTTGAAAGTTTTCCAACTCTAGAATTTACAGTAGAATCATAGTAAAAATTATATACTGGTACATTGTTTTCATCGACTATCTTAAAACGAAAGTTATTTATAACAAAACTTCTTTCACCATTTCTTGTATTTATCAGATAAACTTTTGCATCAATATATTCATCGGAGTAAAACTCCTGTTTGTGTTTTATAACAATCTGAAAACCATCTACCAAATTCTTAGAAGAAACGTTAATGTTCTTAAATAGGAAAAAAATCACCAAAACAACTATAATATTGACAAAAAGAATGTAAACGCTTCTTCTTCTGTAATTTTGTATTTCCTCTTTTAACTTTTTCTCTTTTTCCTCAATCTTTTTCCTATACTCTTCATTATTATTCTTCATACATCCCACCTGTAACTCTGATTACTTCCTCAAGGGTAGTTTCACCACTTAAAACTTTGTAAAGGCCATCTTCAAACAAAGTTCTCATTCCACCCTTTTTTGCAGCATTTGTTATTTCAGAAAGTGATGCTCTTTTATTTATTAAAGTTCTTAATTCATCATCGACAATTAACACTTCATTTATAGCAGTTCTTCCTTTATATCCCGTATTATTACATGCATCACAACCAACTGCTATCTTTTGATTTAATTGCATATCAGGAAAAACTTTTTGTGCAAAAGCTCCATACTCTGGATCAAGCGCAACCTCTTTTGCACAATTATTACATACTTTTCTTACAAGTCGCTGCCCTATAACTCCAATTAATGAGGAACTAATGAGACTAGGATCAACTCCCATATTGAGCAATCTGTCAACTGCTCCCGCAGCTGTGTTTGTGTGAAGAGTTGATAACACCAAATGCCCCGTTAAAGATGCTTCAACTGCCAAATTAGCGGTTTCTCTATCTCTAATTTCTCCAACCATTATAATATCAGGATCTTGCCTTAAAAAAGCCCTTAAATATTTTGCAAAAGTTAAACCAATCTCTGGATTTACCTGACATTGCGTAACGCCTTCTATTGTATATTCCACTGGATCTTCCGCTGTTACAATATTTACCGATTCATTATTCAAAGAGTTAATTATCCCAACTAAAGTAGTACTTTTTCCACTACCAGTAGGTCCTGTAACCAAGATAATTCCATACGGATGACTAATTAACCTTTTTATTCTTTCAAAGTTATAACTACTATATCCCAATTCCTCCAATTTTTTATTGGATTGTGACACTTTTAAAATCCTCATTACTACTTTCTCCCCATTAACAGATGGCATAGTAGAAACCCTAAAATCATATTGCTCTCCTCTAACATTCATAAAAAACTTTCCGTCCTGTGGTATTCTTCTTTCCGTAATATCCAATTTTGATAATATCTTTATTCTTGCAACCACTGAATTATGACTATTTTTCGGATATTCAGTAATTTTTCTCAAAACTCCATCAATTCTATATCTTACAACAACATTCTTTCTTTCCCTGGGTTCAATGTGTATATCACTTGCATCAAGTTCTATAGCATGTGTAAGCAAGTTATTTACCAATCTTACAATTGGCGTATCTTCATTCTCAATTTCCTCTAAGTTTTCTTGGGGCTCTTCCTGTTCTTCTACTAGAACATCTGAAACCTCAAACTCTACTGTTCTTTCAGAAGAAACATCCATCATAACTTCTTCAAATATATCAGGAGCAACAAGGTAAATCTCTATATCTTTCCCAAATAAAAATTTTAATCTTCTCTTTATCAATGAAACATTGTATACATTATCTGTAATAACCACTATCTTGTCATTTTCCATTCTTATTGGGATTGCTCTAAGTTCTTCCATAAGTTCCCTTTTCATATTTAAATTTAACGTAGGATCTACCCTTGGCTTTTCTTCAAAAAATGGCACTTCATATTGTTCAGCTAAAGCTTTAATTATTTGACTCCAAGTACAAAAACCAAGTTCCACCAAAACTTCTCCTATAGGTTTTCTCGTCTTTTTTTGAATCTGCAATGCATATTCAAGATCATCATTTGAAATTATTCCTTTTTCAATTAAAATATCTCCCAATCTTTTATATCTCTTTTCAAGCATTTTTTTCTTCATCTCCTTCTTCGGCAACATCGTATTCCTTAACATTATTCATTCCCATTAACTCCAGCCCAAATTTATACAAAGCAGGTATATCATCTTGTGCATACAAAAAGTCTTCTTCTCTTTCAAGACCTGTAGCAATTAATGTTACAATTAACTCATCCTCCGGAAGTGCTGGATCAACGTTAACTCCTAGTTTTAAATCAGCATCTTCACTACATGTTTGCCTTATTATAACAGCAGCTTCTTGCATTTCCTGCAATTTAAATGTACTTGGTGCTGTAATGTTCAAAATAATAGAATTTGCATTCTCAATAGGATGTTCAACTAACTTACTTTCAAGAGCTTTTCTTGCAGCAATAGTTGCTTTATCTTTACCTTTACCCACACCAATACCAAGCATCGCAGCACCTGCATCTTTCATCACTGATTTAATATCTGCAAAATCTAGATTTATAACTCCACGTTTGGTAATTAATTCTGATATACCTTTTATTCCATGATATAACGTCTCATCTGCCTTTTTAAATGCATCAAGAAAAGTAATATCCGCAGGAAACTCTTCCAATAATTTATTATTACTTATTTTAATTAGCGTATCAACATTTTTATGTAATTTCTTAATACCTTCCATGGCGGCATTCCATCTTGGAGAACCTTCAAAAAAGAAAGGTGTTGTAACAACAGCAACAGTCAAAATCCCAAGACCTTTGGCAACTTCTGCAATCACCGGTGTTGCACCTGTACCAGTCCCTCCACCAAACCCAGCTGTAATAAACAACATATCAGTTCCTCTTAAAATCTCTTCTAGTTTTTTTCTATCTTCCAAAGCCGCTTCTTCACCAACTTTTGGATTCCCACCTGCCCCCAAACCTTTGGTTAACTTTTCTCCAATTTGTACAACTTCATCCGCTTTACTCACTTCTAGAACTTGCGCATCAGTATTCACCGCAATAAATTTTACTTTATCTATGCCTGATTCAACCATTCTATTTACTGCATTACACCCTGCTCCTCCAACACCTACCACTTTTATTATTGGCATCTTTTTGGAAAAGCTATCTTCCTTTCTCACATTGAATACCATATTTATTCCCCCTTAAACAATTTTCTAAGAATTTCACCAAATCCAAACGAATTTTTTCTAGACTTTTTCTGGAAAATTTCAATATTTTCTTTCTTTTCATATTGAAGAATGTTTCCAAATACTGCTGCAAATTGAGGATCGGTTAAAATTTGTTCATTTTCTTCTATTTGAAATTCTTCAATATTCACAAAAGAACCAACCCTGACAGAACTCTTCAAAACATCTGAGGCAACATCTGTAATTTTTAAAATTTTCGCACCGCCTCCTGTTAAAACTATTCCACCAGGAATTCCCAAATCTCTAAATTCACTGTAATCAAATATTACATTCCTATAAACTTTCCTCACATTCAAAAAGATTTCTCTTAATCTAGCATATATTATCCTAGCTAGAAGCTCTCTACTCGTTTCCAAAGTAGTCCTATTATCAAGCGCTTTATATTCTATTATCCCAGGCTCAATATTTCTATAATCTGCTACTCCATAAATCTTCAACAATCTTTCCGCTTCATTTACCGATGTTTTTAAAACCTTTGCAATATCAAACACAACATGTTTTATGGATTTAGATAATCTTTCAAATCTTATTGGAGCATTATTCAAAAATACGGTAACTACAGTGGTATGATAACCTAAATCAACATGAACAACACCACTATCTTTTTCAGAACTTGTTAAAACAGCTTCAGAAGCTGAAACTGGCGATATAAAATATTCTGCTTCTCCTATGGTTTTCCTTGTTGCATAATCAACACTACTCCTATGAACACTATCTCCTATAATAAATGAATATGCCCCTTCCAACCTTCGTGCATTCATACTAACAGGGTTAAAAACAATTTTATTTCCATCAAGGATATATTTCTTTATATATGAATGATACACACTATTGCTATCACCAAGAACCGTCTTTAAAACATTTTCCCTTAGTTCCTCTACGTGTTTTTCGTTAACAGTAACAGCGTTATCTCCCTCAACTAATATTAATTCTTCAATAATTTCTTGAAATTTAAAATTTCCGATACTTGAAGAGATTAAGAAATTATCTTTTAAATTTTTCCCAACTTGTTCTTCTAAATTTTCTATTAAATTTTCCATAGATTCATTAAGTGCATTAGCATCCTTTATATCCCCAGATTCTATTCCCTTAGCTTTTATTGTTGAATAAGCCACAACTTCTTTACCCTCATTTGTATCATTAACTACAACTCCTTTTATACTATGATTTCCAATATCTATTGAAGTAATGGGTTCCCATCTAGACATAGATTTCACCTCACCTTTACTAACTTGTCATTTGAAAAAAAATAAATCTTGTTAGGTTCAATATATTTATACACTATTTTCAGCTTTTCAAAATACATTTGAAAATCAAAATATTCATTAAAAAATACTTTAGAATTGTTATTTAAAACCATGTAATTTTCAACAAAATTTATCTCAAAAATAAAATTAGGAACTTTTATCGGTATTTTTTTCAAAAATTTTTCATTAATTGTCCCACTAAAAAAATCAACATAATCCTCAGGTATTACAAAAACAGGCAATGTAACAATAACATTATAATCATCCACCACATCAATAATTTTACCATTTTCAGAAACTATCCACAAATTACCCTCATATGGTAAAATAAACATAGGAGGATAATCAATATTTTTTTTATGAATTTTTTGGTTATTAGTGAAAAAAGAGATAAATATAATAAAAAAAGTTATAATCCATAAAAACACAATTTTTCTGTCAAACATCACTGATATTTTAACATAACTTTATTTTTTCTCATAACATTGAGTGGAGCGAGGAGGCGCGGCTAAAGCCGAGGAAAGTCCGGACTCCAGGGGCAAGGTACCGGATAACGTCCGGAGGGAGTGATCCCTGGATAGGGCCATAGAAAAGAAAACCACCTTAATGGTAAGGGTGGAACGGTGAGGTAAGAGCTCACCAGGTATGGAGTAATCCATACGCTTGGTAACCCCTACCTGGAGCAAGGTCAAGCAGAGCTTGGGTGGCCCGCCCTATAGCTCGGGTAGACCGCTTGAGGAATTTGGTAACAAATTCCCCAGATAGATGCCTCCAAAAACAGAATCCGGCTTACTGCTCCACTCGATTAAAAAAATAACTACTTATATAGATTAAAGGAGGTTGAATAATATGTACGTAAACACCAAAGAAATTTTGGAAGATGCAAGTAAAAAATACTACGCAGTTCCCGCATTCAACATCAACAACTTAGAATTTTTAATGGCAATTCTTCAAGGCGCCGTCGAGAAAAAGGCTCCTATTATAATCGAAACCAGTGAAGGAGCTATTAAGTATGCTGGAAATGGTAATCCCTTAAGAGGGGCAAGATTTTTTGCAGAAACCGTTAAAAATTATGCAGAAAGCCTAGATATTCCAGTTGCATTACATCTTGACCACGGTAAAAACCTCGAATATATAGCAGCTGCAATTAAAGCTGGATATTCATCCGTCATGATAGATGCTTCACACGAAGAATTTGAAAAAAACCTAGAAATAACAAAAGAAGTTGTTAAATGGGCACATGCTGCAGGTGTTTCTGTTGAAGCAGAGCTTGGCCAATTAGCAGGCATTGAAGATAATGTAGTAGCAAAAGAAAATGTTCTAGTAGACCCTCAACAAGCAAAAATTTTTGTTGAAGAAACTAATGTGGACTTTCTCGCTCCAGCTATTGGAACAAGTCACGGTGCATTTAAATTTAAAGGAGAAGCAAAGCTCGACTTTGAAAGACTTAAAAGAGTAAAAGAATTAACAAAAATTCCTTTGGTATTACACGGGGCTTCAAGTGTACCAACAAAATTTGTTGAACTTGCAGAAAAATACGGAGCAAATTTAGGCGGAGCAAAAGGTGTACCACAAGAAGACATCAAAAAATGCGTGGAATTAGGTATAAATAAAGTAAATACTGATACAGACCTAAGAATTGCATTCCTTGCCGGACTTAGAAAACACCTTTCTGAAAACGAAAAAGAATTCGATCCGCGAAAATATTTCAAAGAAGGTATGGAGTTCGTAAAAGAAGTAGTCATGGAAAGGTTAGAATTCCTGAACACCGCTGGTAAAGCTTAAAAAACAAAAAGGAGGAATCAAGATGATTGTTCTTGTTGTAAACAGTGGAAGTTCTTCTATTAAGTATCAACTTTTGGATATGGATAACGAAAAAGTTCTATGTAAAGGGTTGGCTGAAAGAATAGGCATTCCTGGAAGTAGAATTGTTCACAAAAAAGCCGGAGAAAAATTCATAGTAGAAAAACCTATGCCAAATCACGATGAAGCTTTGAAAATTGTTTTGGAAGTTTTAAAAGATGAAAAACTAGGCGCAATAAAAGACTTTAAAGAAATTGATGCAGTTGGACACAGAGTTGTACACGGTGGAGAAAAATTTTCTGGTTCTGTCCTAATTGATGATGAAGTAATTAAAGCAATTGAAGAATTTTCCTATCTTGCACCACTACACAATCCACCAAATTTAATGGGAATAAAAGCAATTATGAAATTACTACCTGGTGTTCCAAATATTGGAGTTTTTGACACCGCATTCCACGCAAAGATGCCTGAAAAAGCATACCTCTACGCTATTCCATACGAATTTTATGAAAAATATAAAATTAGAAGATATGGTTTTCATGGAACAAGTCATAGATACGTTTCAAAAAGAACAGCTGAAATACTTGGATTAGATTACAATAAAGCAAAAATTGTAACAGTTCACCTTGGAAATGGAGCATCAATTGCGGCTGTAAAAAATGGAAAAAGCGTTGATACATCAATGGGATTCACTCCTTTAGAAGGGTTAGTAATGGGAACACGTTCAGGAGATCTCGATCCTTCTATTGTGACATTTTTAATGGAAAAAGAAGGACTAAGTGCAGAAGAAGTATACACAATCCTAAACAAAAAAAGCGGTGTCTTAGGACTCTCTAAAAACTTTAGTTCTGATATGAGAGATATTGAAGATAAAGCACTTGAAAATGATCCTCTATGCAGGTTAGTTCTCGACATTTATGAATATAGAATAGCAAAATATATAGGAGCATATGCTGCAGCAATGAATGGTGTTGATGCAATCTCATTTACTGCTGGTGTAGGTGAAAATTCCCCAATTACTCGTGAAGAAATTTGTGTAAACTATTTAAGCTTTCTAGGAATAAAAATAGATAAAGAAAAAAATAATGTAAAAGGTGAAGAAAGGATTATATCAACTCCAGATTCTAAAGTTAAAGTTTTAGTTGTTCCAACAAACGAAGAACTTATGATTGCAAGAGATACAAAAGAAATTATAGAAAAAGGTTTAAAACAACTTGAGTATTAATAGGCTGGCTTGTCCAGCCTTTTATTAGAGGTGTTTAGTATGATAATAAAAAAAAGATATGTATATATAGATACCCCACAAACAATTAACGAAAAAAAAATTGAAAAATCATCTGAAAATAACTTAAAAATTTTAGAAGAACAAAAAAGAATAATCGAAGAAGCCAAAAGAAAGGCAGATGAAATAATTAATCAGGCAAAACAAAAAGCAAGTGAAATTATTGAAATTGCTAAACAAAAGTCTGAAAATATAAAAAAAGAAGCGATAAAGGAAAAAGAAGAATTAATAACAACCCAGAAACAAAGTATAGAAAACATGGTAAAAACCTTAAATGAAAGAATAAACTTTTTAGCAAAAAAATTTGAAGAAACTATAGATAAAACAACTAAAAAAATTGAAAACGATTTGTTGGAAATCACAAAAATAATAGTTACAAAACTTCTAGAAAAAGAAATAGATGAAGAAACTACAAAAAGAAAATTAAATAAAATACTAACTCATATCATTGGAATGAAAAAAATAAAACTATATATTAATCCCGATGATTTAAAACTTCTAGATGAAGATATTTTATCAAACTTAAGGAATAAAGGAATTGAAATAATAGAAGATTCAAATGTTCAATATGGTGTTGTAGCTGAAACAGAAATGGGAAATATAAACACGGATTTAAAATTTCAAATGAAATTAATAAATGAAATCATAGATGAGGTTTTAAAAAATGGATAGACTGGAATTGTTAAAAAAAAGATTATCCGAGTACAATCCTTATCAAAAAATAGGGGCAGTCAGTAAAATAGTGGGACTCACAATAGAATCAAAAGGTCCAGATGCCTTTTTGGGAGAACTTTGTAAGATAATCACAGAATACAAAAAGTCATACGCAGAAGTAGTAGGGTTTAACGAAAATGGCGTTATATTAATGCCATTAGAAGATATTTCTGGTTTAAAAAAAGGGTGTCAAGTAATAAAAACCAACCAATATGTAAGTATACCTGTATCCGAAGAACTCTTGGGTAGGGTAGTTGATGCTCTCGGAAGGCCTCTAGATGGTAAGAAAATTCTTTCTAAAGAAAAAATTCCAATAGTTCGAGAAGCACCAAATCCGCTCATTAGAAAAAGAATAACGACGCCTATTTCAGTTGGAATAAGGGCAATTGATGGTTTTCTAACTCTTGGATACGGTCAAAGAATTGGTATTTTTGCTGGTAGTGGTGTGGGAAAAAGTACGCTACTTGGTATGATAGCTAGAAATACTTCTGCCGATATAAACGTAATTTCTCTAATTGGTGAAAGAGGAAGAGAAGTTAGGGAATTTATAGAAAAAGACTTAAAAAAAGAAGGATTAAAACGTTCAATTGTCGTTGTTTCTACATCCGACCAACCTGCCTTACTTAGAGTAAAAGCACTTTTAACAGCAACATCGATAGCAGAATATTTCAGAGATAAGGGATACAACGTGTTGTTGATGGTAGATTCTTTAACCAGATGGGCTATGGCACAAAGGGAAGTGGGACTTGCAACCGGTGAACCGCCAACAACAAGAGGTTATCCACCAAGTGTTTTTGCTGGATTACCAAAAATATTAGAAAGAGCTGGAAATTCTGACAAAGGAAGTATAACAGGTATTTACACTGTTCTTGTAGAAGCCGATGACTTTAATGAGCCTATTTCAGATACGGTTAGAGGAATAGTAGACGGTCATATAATCCTTTCGAGAAAACTTGCAGAATCAGCACATTATCCTGCAATTGACGTATTAATGAGTGTGAGTAGATTAATGAACGACATTGTAACAAAAGAACATAAAATTTCCGCTATGAAACTTAAAGACTTAATAGCAACATATTACGATGCAAAGGATTTAATCGATGTTGGTGCATATAAAAAAGGAACAAATCCAAAAATAGATAAATCCATTGAATTAATTGATGAAATAAATAAATTTCTAAAACAATCAATAGATGAAAGCATGAGTTTTGATGATACAGTACAATACTTAATTTCAATAGCCAAAAAAATATAGGAGGAATTAAGATGAAAAAAATATTTATCTTTGCAATTACCATTTTACCACTTATCATATTTTCAGTGAATTTTTCGATATTTTATGAAAATACCATATTCAACGGCACTAAATATTTTTCAAACACATTTATTCCAAAGATTTCATATACATCGGATAATTTCAAATTCATAGCATCCATGAAATTTTCAAATGACGGAAAATACCCTCCATTTTACAATGAATTTTATAAAGACTACTATATAAAATTCCAAGATGCTGGAATAATACTCTCTTTAGAAAATATAGAAGTTAAAATGGGAAATTTTAAGAATTACGATATAATCAATTCACCTTATTCTTTGTTTATATCTTCCCTAGGCCATTCTAAACCAATTATTTCAATAAAATACGAAGATCAAAAATTTTTATATGAATCAAGGTATATGCTTTCTTCTTACAAAGCAAACGAAACAATTAACAAAGGAATAAACCTCAAATATTACGCAATTAAATTAAATAACTTTACATTTGGCTTTGAAGAAACCGCAGTATATGTAAACAGAATCTTCGATTTTGAATATCTATCAAATCCACTCCCAAATTTTTTTATTCAATACTACAGAGTAAATAACCTCTATGGAAATATCTTTAACGATAATAGTCTAATGGGCTTTTTTGGTAACTACAAAGGAGAAAAATATACAATCTTTGGACAAATATTAATTGATGATTTTAACGCAAATAGATTTTTTAACCCGCAAAACGATACTGTAGATAAAATGGCTTGGTCTTTTGGAACCGTTTTTCAATACAACAAATTAAAAATAAAGCTTTTTCACGCAGGAGCCACAAAATATACATTTCAACCATCAAGCATAGCTACCTCAAGTAATGCTTTTTATTATGGATATACTTACTATAATACACTCGAAATAAATGGATATCCCATTAGCTATGAAGATACATATGTGGGCTATAAATATGGTGAAAACAATATTGCTTTTATGGTGGCTGCAGAATATAATGGTAATATTAAATTTAACACCGCCGTCGAATTGGTTGTGTCAGGAACAAAATCCCCTATAAATCCTTGGACAGATAAAGATACCTTTGAACCAAACTTTAACCTATTAAACGAAAGTAAACTGGAAAAATGTGTGTTTTTTTATTTAAATATAGTAAAAAATTTTGATATAATTACTTTGGGAATAAGGTCAAAATTTGGAAAAATATTTAATGTCCTTGAAAAAGTAATACCAGATGATGCAAATAAGTTGCCGTATTTTTCTCCTTCCGATAAGGACAAAAATATAATTGAAATTAGTGCTTTTTTCGAATTAAGTTTGTAAGGAGGAAAAAAGATGAAAAAATTCCTTTTTCTATTATTAATTCTAACAACTGTTTCCTTTTCTGAGACAATTGTACTAAAGGATGGAAGTCAAATAAAAGGAGAAATTCAAACTGTTAATTCAAACATAATAAGCATAAAATCAATAGTAGGACAAATTGTCTCATACACTGATTTGGTAAAAGAAATTTATTTTGATGAAACAGCAACACCAATTGTTGGTATATGGATAGAACCTAACGAAAATGAATGGATTAACATTCCAGGCAAATTAACTAAATTTGATGGAAACTCTGGAACTGTATTATTACCAGATAACGGTACTTTTGTTTTTTCAAGTAGAAATGCAATTAAGTACTCAAACTTTGCCGAAACGGAAAAACCATTAGCAAACAAACAAACAACATCTATAATTCCAGGGAAAACAGATAAATTAAAAATAACATTAAAAAACAATGGAACATTTAGTGCTAACTTTTCGTCCAGACTTGGAGATGTAATTACTTTCACAGTTGAAAGAGGAATTATATCCATTCCAACAAATTTAATAAAATTGGTCGTCTATCCAGAAAATACAAAGTATTCAACTGTTTTTATTTTAAAAGATGGGGCAAAAATCTATTCAAAAATACTTAAGTTTGAGTCAAATAGCTTTTTGATAGAAACAGCTATAGGAGTAATGTTTATTAGAACAGATAATATTCACACTATAGAGTTTTTATACTAATTGTAACAAAATCTTTATCAAATTTGATGAATGATTGTTAAAAAAAGATAGTAAAATTTTTCACGAAGGACCATGATAAAAGGAGGGAAAAACATGAGAATAGCCATTAACGGTTTTGGAAGAATTGGAAGATTAGTACTTAGGGAACTCATACGCCGCAATAGTGACATTGACATTGTTGCAATTAACGATTTGACTGATGCAAAAACATTAGCCCATCTTTTCAAATATGATTCCGTTCACAAAATTTTACCTAACGAAATCAAAGCAACTGAAAATTCCATTATAATCGACGGAAAAGAAATTAAAATATTCGCAGAAAAAGACCCAGAAAATCTCCCATGGAAAGACCTAAATATTGACGTAGTTGTTGAGTCAACCGGTGTTTTCAGAAACAGAGAAGGAGCAGAAAAACATCTTAAGGCCGGTGCCAAAAAAGTTGTAATTACTGCTCCTGCAAAAGGTGAAGATATAACAATAGTTCTAGGTTGCAACGAAGAACAACTAAAACCAGAGCACAAAATAATATCTTGTGCATCATGTACAACAAACTCAATAGCATCCATTGCAAAAGTGATTAACGATGAATTTAAAATAATAACAGGTCATTTAATAACCGTTCACTCATATACAAATGACCAAAGAATCCTTGACCTTCCACATAAGGATTTGAGAAGAGCAAGGGCTGCAGCTGTAAATATAATACCAACAACAACGGGTGCTGCGAAAGCTGTCGCATTGGTTGTCCCAGAATTGAAAGGAAAATTAGATGGTATGGCAATAAGGGTGCCAACTCCAGACGGTTCTTTAACAAATCTAAGTGTAATTGTTGAAAAAGCAACTACAGCTGAAGAAGTAAACGAAGTAGTAAAGAAAGCAACTGAAGGAAGACTAAAAGGAATAATAGGTTACAACACAGAACCAATTGTAAGTGGTGACATTGTGGGAACAACATATGCCGGAATCTTTGATGCCACACTTACGAAAGTTATGAATGGTAACTTAGTAAACATCTTCTCCTGGTATGATAATGAATATGGTTACACATGCAGAGTTGTAGATACTCTTGAACTTGTCGAAAAGATGTTATAACATTTCATAAATAAAAAAAATTAATGGGGGCTTTTTTGCCCCCATTATTAAAAAGGAGGGAAATTACATGGAAAAATTAACGATTAGAGACATAGATATAAAAAATAAAAAGGTTATCATGAGAGTTGATTTTAACGTGCCATTAAAAGATGGAAAAATTACAGATGATACAAGAATTGTTGAAGCTCTCCCTACTATAAAATACGCAATTGAAAATAATGCTGTTGTAATACTTCTCTCTCACTTAGGAAGGCCAAAAGGTGAAAGAAAACCTGAATTTTCATTAAAACCAGTTTCCGAAAGATTAAGTGAACTTTTAGGTAAACAAGTTACATTTGTCCCAGAACTATATGGTGAAGAAGTTAAAATGGCCATTGACAATGCAAAACCTGGAGATGTAATTCTTTTAGAAAATACGAGGTTTGATAAGGGAGAAACAAAAAACGATCCTGAACTTGCAAAAAAATGGGCCGATCTTGCAGACATTCACGTAAACGATGCATTCGGTACAGCTCATAGAGCTCATGCAAGTAATGTAGGAATATCCCAATACATCCCCAGTGTAGCTGGGTTTTTAATGGAAAAAGAAATAAAATTTCTTTCAAAAGCCACTTTAAATCCTGAAAAACCATATGTTGTTATATTAGGTGGGGCAAAGGTTTCCGACAAGATAGGAGTAATTACAAATTTACTAAATAAAGCAGATAAAATACTTATTGGTGGTGCTATGATGTTTACATTTCTAAAAGCACTTGGTAAAAATGTTGGTTCATCATTAGTAGAAGAAGACAAGTTAGACCTTGCAAAGAGAATATTAGAAGAAGCAAAGGAAAAAGGCGTGGAGTTTGTTCTTCCAGTAGATGCAGTATGTGCTCAAAAAATTGAAAGTGGTGTTGAAACAAAAACATTTAGAATTAATGATGGCATACCAGAAGGTTGGATGGGACTTGATATAGGGCCAGAATCAATCAAACTTTTCAAAGAAAAAATATCCGGGGCAAAAACCATAGTTTGGAATGGACCTATGGGTGTATTTGAAATAGAAGACTTTGAAACTGGAACAAAAGAAGTAGCTATTTCAATAGCCGCTGAAACTGAAAAGGGTGCAACTACAGTTATCGGTGGTGGAGATAGTGCAGCAGCAATTGCAAAATTCAATCTAAAAAATAAAGTTTCACACGTATCAACAGGTGGAGGTGCTTCACTAGAATTTCTTGAAGGAAAAGAATTGCCAGGTATTGCATCAATAGCAAGTAAAAAAAAAATAGAAAATTAATTTTGGCTGGAAACTGGAAAATGCACAAAACACCAACCGAAGCTGCACATTTTGCTTCCATTTTGTTAAACGGTTTTGTCGAAGCAAAAGACTTTGAAATAATAGTTGCACCACCTTTTATTTCAATACCTTCTGTATATGAAATTCTAAAGGACTCAAAAATTAAAGTTGCCGCACAAAATATGTACTTTGAAGATGAAGGCGCATTCACTGGCGAGATATCTTGGAAGATGCTTAAAGATGTGGGTGTTGAATATGTAATAATAGGTCATAGTGAAAGAAGAAATATTTTCAATGAATCAGATGAAATGATAAACAAAAAAGTACTTAAAGCTCTTGAAGTAGGGTTAAAACCTATCTTTTGCATAGGAGAAAAACTAGAAGAAAGAGAAAGTTCACTAACTTTTGCAGTAATAGAAACTCAAATAAGAAAAGGATTAAAGGACGTAAAAGATATTGAAAAAGTAATAATTGCTTATGAGCCTGTATGGGCAATTGGTACGGGAAAAGTTGCAACATCACATCAAGCTCAAGAAGTACACAAATTCATACGAAAGCTAATTTCGGAAATGTATAGTCCAGAAGCCGCTGAAAATATTAGAATACTATACGGTGGAAGTATTAAACCAAATAACCTCTTCAATCTCATAATACAACCAGATATAGATGGAGGATTGGTAGGTGGAGCTAGTTTAAAAGAAAGTTTCATTGAGCTTGGCAAAATAATGAACATGGTGATATAATAGTAGCTAGGGGATTTTCCCCTAGCTTTTTTCTTTTAGGAGGGACTCTAATGAAAAAAATTCTTGTAATTGATGATGAAAGAAATGTAAGGATGCTAATAGAAAAATTTTTGGAAGACTATGAAGTGGATTCATTAGTTAGCGCAGAAGAAGCTCTTAAGAAAATTTTAGAAAATAACACAAAATATGATCTAATAATTACAGACCTAAAATTGCCAGGAAAATCAGGGCTTGAGTTAATTAGAGAACTAAGAAAAAATGTTTACAATTGTCCTATTTTAGTTGTATCAGCATATGTAAAACCTGAAATACTTTCCGAAATGTTCAAATACGAAAACGTTGACTTTCTTTCAAAACCTTTCACGAAAGATGAACTACAAACCAAAGTCAAAGAACTTCTTGAAGAAGAAAAAGAATCATTTGATAAATCACTGAGAATAGCAAACAAATATCTAGAAACAGGAGATTTAAACAAAGCTGAAAAAATGATAAAACAAATGTTTGCAATTGCCCCTTCATCACCTATACCCCACTATTTGATGTACGAATTGTTAAAAAAAAGAGGAAATGCAACACTTGCTGAAAAACATCTAAAAGCTGCAAAAGCCTTAGATGAGGTGGAAAATAATGAGAAAGATAAATGAGCTTTATTTGGTAGTAATAGGCTGTGGAAAAGTTGGTGGAAACGTTGCTAGTATCGCATCATCCATAGGGCATAGTGTAGTAGTAATAGATAAAGAAGAAAACTCGTTTGAAAATCTTTCGCCTGATTTTACGGGTTTTACAATTGTAGGGGATGCTACTGAAAAAGAAGTTTTGGAAAATGCAAAAGTTAATAAAGCCGATTATGTACTTGTATTAACACAAGACGATAATACAAATTTCCTAATATCACTAATGTGTAAATATTACTTTGGAGCAAAACGAATAATAACCCGTGTTTATGATCCGGACAACACGACTTTATTCCAAGAATTTGACATAGAAGTAATTTCTCCTACTTTATTAATAATTGGCGAACTAAAACAAATACTGGTTGGTGATTTAAAATGAAAGTGGTCATAATAGGCGGAGAGAAAATAGCATATTTTTTGGCAAAGTCATTCTCGAGTAAAGGCTACAAAACATATCTAGTTAATAAAGATCAAAAACTTTGTGAGGATTTTGCAAGAGACCTCAAAGCAGTGGTTATACACGGTGATGCAACTAAAAAGAAATTGTTAGAACAGCTTGATATAGAAGAAGAAGATATCATAGTTGTTCTTACAAACAAAGATAAAGAAAACTTAATAATAACACAATTTGCAAAAAAAATTTTTGGTGTAAAAAATATAGTAACTCTTGTAAATAACCCTGATAATATAGAATTATTTGAAAAACTTGGAATAACAGCTGTTGTTAGTACAACAACTATGCTTCAAAAGGCTGTTGAAAACCTATTATTTGGAAAGGAGCTAGAAGAATTTTTGGCTATAGAAGAAGGCAAATTATCATTTCTAAAAGTTGATATACCAGAAAATTCACAAGCTATTGGAAAATTCTTAAAAAATTTAAACCTTCCGCATGAGTGTGTAGTCGGAGGCATTTTAAGAAAAGGGGAAGTTATAATTCCGCATGGAAACACCCAAATAAAAGCAGGAGATAGATTGTATATAGTCAGTCTTCCTACAGCTCAAACAGAAATATTAAAAATATTAACGGAGGAATAAAATGCCTAAGAAAAAAGAACAATACAAAGTCATAATACACAATCTTGGATTAATTCTAATGTATTATACTTTATTACTTTTGTTTCCAACATTTTTAGTATTTTTCTATCCAAATGAAGCAAAAAATGCTTTTGCTTTTATATTCGCAGCTATCCTTTCCTTTATAATAGGATACTTTCTTTTTAAGCTTTCCAACATAAAATCATCTCAGACGGTAACCGTGAGAGAAGGAGCAGTTATTGTACTTTTTACGTGGTTATCGGTTGTCCTAATAGGTGCTATTCCTTTTATGATTATTGAACATTTGACATTTTCTCAAGCAGTTTTTGAATCAACCAGCGGATTTACTACAACAGGTCTTACCATGTTTACAGACGTAACAACTGTTTCAAAATTAATCCTCGTATGGAGAAGTTTTATGCAATTTATTGGTGGAGCAGGGTTTGCACTTATAATGATGGGCTCAGTTATAGGACCAAAAGGCTTTGGCTTATATCATGCAGAAGGAAGAGTAGACAACATAGCCCCAAACATTAAAAGATCCGCAAGAATTATATCATTTATATACGTAACTTACGCAATTATTGGTACAATTTTATTAGATGTTTTTGGCATGCCACTTTTTGATGCTTTTAATCATTCTTTAACTGCACTTGCAACTGGTGGATTTTCCGTTAGAAATGGCAGCATTGGAGAATACAATAACCTCTCTTTGGAAATCATAGTTATAATATTAATGTTTTTAGGCGGTACAGGTTTTGGAGTTCATTATACACTTTGGAAAGGTAATTTTAAAGCTTTTATAAAAAATGGAGAGCCTTGGCTTATGCTTTCCACTGTGTTTATAACCTCAACATTAATAAGTATTAACGGTATTGGTAAAATATTTAATAATTTCTCGGATGGTTTTAGGCAAGCAATATTTCAAACTTCTTCGGCAATCACTGGTACGGGTTTTTCAACTGTAGATCTCACAAATCCTATATGGATAAGCTTTGGCCTTGCTATGTTTATATTAACTTCGCTAATGATAGCCGGTGGTGGTATGGATTCCACAGCGGGTGGGTTAAAACAATACAGAATTTGGATCACTATAAAAGTTGTTTTACATTCTATAAAAGAATTTTTACTTCCATCAAAAAGCGTAACAAAAATATTTGCATGGAAAGGACAAAATAAAAATACCATTACAAATGATGATGTTAAGGAAATATTTTTGATATTCTCCATGTATCTCTTTACCTTCTTTTTAGGTAGTATTATATTATCTGCATATGGTTATGATCTTACAAGTTCTATGTTTGAATTTGCATCTGCTATGAACGGTGTAGGGTTATCTGTGGGAATAACAAAACCTACTATGCCACTTGGTGCAATGTGGACTTTAACCGTTGCCATGTTCACTGGAAGATTGGAATTTCTTGTAATTATATATGCAATTGCTAAACTTATCAACGATCTAAAAGAAAAAATAAAAAAATAATTCATTCATCCCTTATTTGAATTTTCAAATGTATTATTTTATCCCCTATTACATAAAATTTTTTACTTTCGCTCTTTCTTTACCATCTCTTTTATAATTTTTAGTTATAACTTCTCATATAATTTTCCACAAGAACTTATTTTATAAAAACATTATCAAAAAATCGCTCTAAAAGCTTGTATATAAACTTACACTTAGTAAAACTAAAACATTAGATTATCAATAATCGTTTTAGCACCAAATCTTGTAGGTCCTTGGCACTTTTAGAATTAAGTGCCATGTTTTAGAGCAATTTTTTAAAATAAAAATTATTAAAATCTTTTTAAAATGGGGTAAAAGCCAAACAGTTGTCAACTGAAAAAGCACATAACAAAGGCTTAAACATACATACCAAAAAATTTTAACAAAAACAAATAACCCCTGTAAAAGGCATGGTTAAAAAGTTATAGATTTAATCCTTTTTAGTGCTTCATTTAATATCTCTCTTGAAGTAGCTATGTTCATACGAAGAAATCCTTCACCACCTGGTCCAAAATCTTTACCATCGTTTAACCAAACACCTGCATTTAAAACTCTATTATACGCATCATCAAATTTTCTAAAATCAAGCCACATAAGAAAAGTACCTTCTGGAACACTAACTTTTATATTAAGTTCTTTTTCCAAAAATTCTTTTACCAACAAAACATTTTGATAAAGATAATCTAATAATTTCTCCAACCACTGTCTTCCATAATTATATGCAACTTCAGTAGCTACTATAGCAAAAATATTTGACAATCCTAAATGTTGTGAATTGATAATCTTCTCAAACCTTTCCCTTAAGCATTTATTAGGTATAATTGCATTTCCAGATTGCAAACCAGCAATATTAAAACTTTTATTTGGAGAAGTTAAAACAATTGAATTTTTGAAAAATTTTTCATTTACGCCCAAAAAAACATTATGCTTTCTCTTATAGACAATATCCGCATGTATTTCATCAGATACTACAATTATGTTATTTCTCAAACAAATTTCTCCTAATCTTTTCAATTCTTCTTCTTTCCAAACTCTTCCCACCGGATTATGAGGACTGCATAAAATCAACATTTTTACATCTTTATCTATTTTATTTTCTAAATCTTCAAAATCCATTTTATAATAACCATCACTTTCAATTAGTTTATTATATATTAGACGTCTACCTAACTCTACAACAACTTCATGAAAAGGTCTATAAACTGGCGGTTGTATTATTATTTTATCGCCTGGTAAAGTAAAAGCTTGAATGGCAAAAGATATACCTGGTACAACACCAGGAATTGGTACTATCCATTCTCTTTTTATATCGAAAGCATGATAATTTCTAAACCAATTAATTATAGCCTCATAATAACTTTTTGGTCTAAATGTGTAACCATATACCCCATGATTTACCCTACTTTTAATTGCTTCTTTTATTTCTTCTGATACTTCAAAGTCCATATCTGCAACCCACAATGGTAACACATTAGGTTTTAAATCCCATTTAAAAGAATTTGTTCCTTTTCTATTCGGCACATTATTAAACACTAGTAACTCCCCCTTAAAGTAACATAAGAAGTAGGAGTTTCATAAAGTTTTATTTCATACAAAAAATATCTCTCGGTGTTTAATTTTTCCTTAAGCCTTTCCCAAATCCATTCTGCTATATTTTCAGCACTTGGTTGCTCAATTATCTCGTTTATATACGAGTGATCTAAAATGTTCAATACGTTTTCTTTAACAATCTTCTTTAATTCTAAAAAGTCGATAACCATACCTTCTTCATCTTTTTTTCCTGCAACAGTTACTAATAACTTATACGTATGTCCATGGAGTTTCTCACATTTTCCATGATATTTTATCAAATTATGTGCTGCATCGAAAGTAAATTCTTTTGTTACAAATATCAATTTTCTCACCCCTTAATTAGATTTGCTAACATTATTATATCACGCATTAATCTCTTATTAATCTCTTTAAATTTTTTCTATAATTTTTTATTATAAATATGATTTAAAATTCGTAATAAAATGAATTTTTTATTATATAATAATAAAAGAACAAAAAATTGGAGGGAAAACTTATGAAAAAGGTGGCTTTATTAATTTTCATTTTTATATTTTCAATTATTAACTTTACTATTACTATCTATCCACTCGTAAACAGAATAAACATCACACCCAATCTTGATAATACAGAAATTACAATTCAAGTAGCAAATCAATCACCTGTAGCTGCAGAAGTCATAATAGAACTTTCGGATTTTATAATCGAAGGTACAAATTATTTATATGATACAAAAGATGAGTACAAATATAGCATCAAAAATTGGATTACATTGGAATCCACAGAACTAACATTGCAACCTGGTAAGGTTATAGATTATCCTATAAAAATAAATATACCAAACAACTTTGACGGAGCTCAAGCTTTTGGTGCAATACATTTTAAACAAAAAGGTGAAAAAAGAGGTATGTTTGAAACTGTTTTTGATTACATCTCTTTAATTATTCTTGATTTCCCAAAATCAAAAATAATGAGACCTAGAATAAAAGATTTAAAAGTTTACGACCTAACAGCAGATGCTTCTAAATCTCTTATTCAAAAATATGGAAACTTTGGAAGTGTTATTGAAATAGCAATCGAAAATGAAGGCAATGCTGTTCTCGCACTAAATGGAGAAATACGTTTAATATCAAGAGCAATAAATAGGATTATTACATCCATTCCCATATCAAATTCTGACTTTATAGTTTTTCCAGAAAGAACGGTAAAGTTTGAATATTTTGTACCTTATATATTTCCAAATGGGACATTTGAAGCTCAAATAGATGGTGTTTCACAAGGCCTTAGAGTAACTGCTTCATCTAAAATGAAAATTGAAAAATACAAGAACAGTAAAAACGCATTACTTATTAATCCTGAATTAATACTGCTAAATATAGATTCAAAAATAAAAAACGCAAAAGTTATTTTCCAAAACCTATCACCAAATTCGTATGAGATAAGTTTATCTACTAAAAACAAAGCTATGGAAATATTCCCTAAAAAACTCCGATTATCACCCTATTCAAAAATAAACGGATTTATAAAATTTGACAGTAGAGAAACAACTTTGAATGATGGGGATAACATTTTTGAGTTTAAATCAAATAACGAAAATGCAATTCTATTTAACCGACCAAAAGTCATTTTAAGATACGGAAATTTAATAACTGATTGTACTTCAGAAATTACCAATGTAGCTACCGATACTTTTACAATAAATATCAAAAATACGGGAAACACAATATTAATAACTAAAATAATTAGAAAAACTGGATTGCAAACAACTGATTTAACAGATGAATTCTTAATCTTTCCTAAAGAGGAAAAAGGCATAAAATTAGATTTTGCTTTTAATGATATTGTTAAAAATAGTACGTTTATTCTTTTTAAACCATACGGAAATGATAAATTCACAAATACAAAAGAAATTGGGAGATGAGATCAGTGAAAAAAATACTTTTAATAATCGTTTTAGTTTCAGTATTATCATTTAGTGTTGATGTGTATTTTTATCAAACTGACATCAGAGATGCACTAAGCCAATTTGCAATGCAAGAAGGTATAACTATAATATACAGTCCTTCTCTAACAGGGTTTATAACAATTGAACTATATAACACAACAATAGAAAAAGCACTTGATTACATGTTGTTGCCTTTAGGATATTATTGGAAAAAAATAGATAATATCTATTTTGTTGGAACTGCCAATCCTAACGATCCAAATTTTTCCCTAATTTCAAACAAGTACATTATAAAATTATCTTATGTTACCTTTGAAAATGTTTCTAACGCACTACCAAATGTTTTAAAAAACTACATATATCCAACTGCTTCCAAAAATGAATTACTAATAAATGCTCCACCAAAAATTGCATCACAAATTGCTGAAATAATAAATCTAATAGATAAAAAATCTCACATTGCAGAAATAAAAATTAAACTGTATGAAATTGACGAAGAAGATCTTAGAAAATTTGGAGTAGAATTTTCATCCAACGATGAAACAACTACTCTAAAGGTAAGTTATAACAACAACGCCTTACAACTTTCCTTAGACCTTATGGATACAAATCTTTTTGCAATTATATCCGCATTAATAAGCTCTGGAAAAGCAAAAATCTTAACGAATGGAACTATTTTTCTTAAGGCAAATGAAAGTGCTAAAATTTCTGCATATACAACAATTGACTTTACATTATCTAATGATAAAGTAATAGAAAAAAAACTTCTAAATGAAATAGAAATAAGCGGAACAGTTTTTGTTGATCATGTTTCATTAAATCTAACTGCTAGAGCGGAAGCACTTTCCCCTAGCAATAAGACAATAGGATTAACATTCTCAAATTCACTTGATCTAAAGTATAATAAACATTACTATATAGCTGGGTTATCGTTTGAAACGACAAATAATATTGAAAGCGGTATACCTGGATTAAAAGATTTACCTATAATAGGAAATTTATTTAAAACTAATGAAATAAAAAATAATAAGAAAATCATTATAATATCTTTAGAAGCTAAATGGGCAGGTGATATGAAATGAAAAAAATACTTATTATATTTTTAATTCTACTTTCATCTTTGTATTTATCAGTAGATATATACTTTCAAAACGAAGATATAAAAGATGTATTGATAAAACTTGGTCAAATGTATAACAAAACTATTATATTTCCAAATGATATTAACGGCATAGTTAATGTTGAGTTATATAACGTAAATCTGGAAACTGCATTAAAAATAATACTATCAAATTTTGATTATTATTATGAAAAAAAGGATAATATTTACATTGTAATTTCGCCGAAAATGATTGAATATTTTAAATCACATGTATATTATCCTTTAAACAGGTCCTCAGAAGAAATAATAAAATACATAAACATTCCAAATATTTATACTACACCGGAAAGCATAATTGTCTATTGTCCAGACTCAAAGTGGAATTATTACAAAAAACAATTAAAAATGTTGGATAGCAAAGCGGAAAACTTAACAATTTCCTATATAGTTTATTATCTTACAAATGAAGAAATTGAAAAATTCAATTTAAATGATAATATATACTCTATTGTAAATTCAAAAGCTTTATTTATAACAAATTCCAGCGGTTTCTTTACCGGAAACAACATAAATTTTGAATCAACGGGTCATATAAACATAAAAGCAACAACTAACGAAAAGGAAATAAATTTTTCAATAACTAAGGATAAAGATGGAGTTAACTTCCAAATTCCATTTAAAGAAGGAGAATACAAAAATATATTAAATGGAAAATTCGGAAAATTTATTGTCCTAATAACAACAAAAAAGTTAAAACCTATAGAAAACTACATACTAACTAAAAATACTTCCAACAAAATCTCAATTACATATCAAAGTTCACAAACTTTTTCGCTATCAATATCATTTAACGAGCTTGAAACATTTTTAATTTACAAAAATGATGAATATTACTTAGGCACAAATTTTAACTTAAATAAAAACTTTACAATAGGAGCGTATACAAATATTTCAACTGTTGACAAACTTTACTTTTTGTTACAAGATACACTTAATTTAAATCCGTTTTATCTAAAACTAATTGCAAATTCAAATTTTGAATTTTCCAACATAAATTTTGATAGTATATTAAATAACCTACTCTTAAAAGCAGGGCTAGGTATTGAATTTAACTTTGAAAATCTGAAAACAAATTTCAGTACGTACATTGATTCAAACAAACTTCTCTCTTTTGAAATACTTTTAAAGTTTCTAAATTTCGAATCAAAATTTTCCATAGACTCCAAATCCAATTTCGGAACAGGAATAGGTATATCATGGTAAAAAGCTCCCCACCTGGGGAGTTTTATTTTATTACAGAAAATTTTTTTATTTTTATTCCTTGTGATTTTAACCTCTCAATAAATTTTCTTACAGATTCCTCTTTATTTTCATTACTTTCCATCAATATTTGATATAACTTGTCCGTCTCCTTATAAACAATATCTCCCTTTCTCAAATTAAACAACAACTCTTTTTTCAACTAATTCTAATATCACCTTTGTATACCTTGGATTTCTCAAACTTTTATCCCTTCCATACAAAAAATCAAATAATTCCTTGTTAACATAACTCTTATATAAAAACTCTAATTTTTTTACAAAATCTATTAACTCGTTTGTTTTTTTCAATATCATTACACAAGTTTACAACTTTTCTCAATATATCAACCCTTCGTTGAAAATTTTTTTCCAATTTCAGAGCAGTTGTTAATACTTCAAAAAAATCTCTTCGTAATATTTTCTATAACTTTCAGCCCATAAAGAATCAGTTTCTAATAAAAACGGACCTTTATATATTTTTAAAATCTCATCTAATAAATTTAAATCATTTGTTTCAAAAAATTTATTAGCTATACTTTCAAATAGTTCAGTATCTATATCTAACTTTCCTTCTAAAATAACTCTTACATTTCTAATTCTTAACCTTACAGAATAATTTTTTAACTTTTTATTTATTTTCGAAAAATAAACTGCTATATCTTTTTTTAGAGGTTTATTGTCATTTTCAAACCACACATTATTTATTAAATTCTCAACATTAATGTAATTTCTTTTTATTACTGAATAAATAAATATTTCTATTTTGTTTTTCGTAAAATCAGTATAATTTTTCTCAATGCTAAATCCACCAAAAGTCTTTATATACATAACTACCACCCCTATTTCCTTTCTAAAGAATATTTTACCATTTAATTACAATTTAAATATATTTTTTACTAATTTCTTTATTGGTTTTTAAATTATTTTTTAAAAATTTTATTACCATAATAATGGAACTGGAAGCTACGAAAGAAAGGAGGTGAATTTTGAGAAAAAAACTTGTTATAATCATACTTTTTTCTGTCTTACTTATTTCTTATGCTCAAACAACTTCTGTTCACAAATCCGGTAACGATTGGACAAACTTTACTTTATCTAATGACATCGATGTAAGAGTCTACCAATGGTTCGATATTACATGGAATTCTACACCTCTCAATATCCGAGATAAAGAAACTTATGTACAATACGTTGATAATGGTTTCAAATTTCTTGAAATAAACTATAATTCAAATTCCGAACTAAAAGTATCAGTAGATTTCCCTTATGGTACGTTCAAAAACAGTTTTGGGAAAGCTCTGGAAAATATTGTAATTTTTTTCTTTGTAAAATCTGACATCTCTACTAATGAAAACAGTTATTTTCAAGCAAGTTATTCTTTAGACAAGCTAATACTTATGGGGTTTTTGATTCACCTGTAGATCTACCACAATCTAAAAATGGTTGTATTCTATTTACTTTAAACACGCTAACATCCGATCCTGGATATTTAGAAACACCTGCTGGAGTTTATTGTCTGCCTGTAATTATTAATTTTCAACCAACAGTAACTTTTTAAAAATTTTTAATTTAAGGAGGGAATTTTTATGAAAAAGTTATTGGTTGTATTGTTAAGTTTACTCGCATTAATTACTTTAGCAGAACCAACTGAAGTTCATGTCGCAAACAGTGAAAGCTATAGAATAAGTACTGACATTACTGTTAACGTTTATCAATGAATGGACATCACTTATGAATGGAAACTCAATAGCTTTGATATTTTTGATTACAAAGGACCATTTACTAAAATTGATTTACTTTCATTTAAATTAGATTCAAATGCTGATGTTAATATTGATTTATTTGTAGATTCTGGGCTTTTAGCTGAAAAAGTTTCTGGAGAAATTAAAATAACAAAAGATGGTAATCCAATCACATTCGCTCCACAATTACAAATTGAAGATGGGACATATAATATAAGTTACATAATTAACAGTGTAGATCCAGATTTACCAGCTGGAGAATACATAGTCAGTATTGTACTTACCTTCATTCCAACAATTGAATTCTAAGAACAAAACCTCTTTGCTATTTTGGACTTCCCCCGAAAGTGAAACGGATAAAAAAAATAACTATACACTTTTCAAACAGCATGGTTTCGGTATTCCACCGGAGCCATGTTTTTTAATCTTGCCTGGTTCTTTCTTTATTGTAGAATCGTATATATTCTTCTATTGGCTTGATGACTGAAAAAACTTTCTGCTGGTCCATTATCTTGTGGTACACCTTTTCTTGACATGCTTTGGATTATTCCTTTTTCTTTTAACATCTTTGCTGTCAACATATGTGTGTATTGAAATCCTCTATCTGTATGTAATATACCTCCTTTTCTATATTTCCCACTTTTTAACCATCTCTTTATTGTATTATCTACTAGTTACAAATTATTATTTTTACCTATTGAATATTCTATTATTTCATTATTATACAAACCCCATTTTCCATCAATTGTTTTTACTTAGGTTATATCACTTACAAACTTTTCAAACGGTCTTTTGCTTTTAAATCTTTTTGAGCTTATTATCTATTTTTTCTATATTAATCCAAAGACAAACTCTATCTGGTGGAATACCAAAAAGAAAAGCAATAATTTTTCAGGAAGATTTTCTTCAATGAAAAGTTTAATAACCTGATATTTTAACTCAGAAGAATACTTTTTGAATTTTTGCCATTTCTTTGCCAATGAAAAACACCTCCAAAAGTATTTATATTTTATCACTTCCGGAGGTGTTTTTTTATGTGTCTCATTTATTGGGTTCAGTGCATCTAGCAGAGAAATTTTTTAATTAACTATACCTATATATTTTATCTTTACTCCCATATTAACTAACCTATAACTAAACTTTTTTATATCAGTATTTACATCATTTCCACTTGTCTCAAGTAAAATATAATAAATCTTATCACTTTCTTTATAAATTACATCTCCTCTTCTTATTTTAAATAAAAGTTCATTTGCTTCTTTTAATTTCAAAATCAATTTTATGTATCTTGAATGTCTTAGATTCTTATCTTTTTCATATAAATAATCAAATATATCTCTGTTTACATAGCTTTGATATGAAAACTCTATTTTTCTAACAAAATTTAAAATATCATTCACTTTTTCTAAATCAAGACACAAATTCACCAAATTACCTAAAATTTTCAACCTTCTTGATGCATTGTTTTCTACTTTTATCATTACCAACATCATTTCAAAAAACAATTCCTCAAAATATTCCCTGTAATTTTCTACCCAAACAGAATCTATACCACCTAAAAATGGACCTTTGTACAGTTCTAAAATCTTATCAAACAATTTTAAATTATCATTTAGAAAATCCCGAGAGTTTTTTTCAAAAAGCTTCGTATCTAACTCTACTTTTCCTTCAACTATAACTTTTCCGTTTTTTATCCTTAGCCTTACAAAAAACTCATTAATCTTTTTGTTAATTTTTGAAAAATACGTTCCCACATCATTCCTGCTTGGTTGAATAAATCCTGCCCATACGTTCTCAATTAAATTTTCAATTGTAGCATATGGATTTTTAATTATAGAATATACCAACAATTCTATTTCTTTTTTTGATAAAGTAATAAACTTTCCATTAATTTTAAAATCTCCAAATGTTTGTATGTACATTCTTCACCTCCAAAATTATTATAACATATAAATATAAAATTGAATAATAAATATATTTTTTTTGATTGGAAATATTATTCAACTTCTGTATTTTTGCAGTTTCTTTATTCTATTATATTTATGTTGTCCCAAATATAAGTGAAAGGAGGGGGAGAAGTGAAAATTAAATTCATTGCTACATTATTGTTATTATTTTTCACATTATCATTTGCCACATCCAACACAACCATACATGCTTCAGGATGCAGCTGGGAAAGTTTGGAATTATCAAATGAAATAAATATACGTGTTCACCAATGGTTAGACCTCACATGGGATGCAACACCGTTTGTAATTTGCGACAAAGAAACAAATGAATTGTACTATGATGATGGTTTTGTCTTGTTATCCGTTGGCTATGATTCCAACGCAAGTTTAAACATAAGCATTGACTTTCCTGATCCAAGATTTAGAAATGAGCTTGGTGATATTCTGGAAAATATCTCTATATACTTCTTTGTAAAGTCTTTTGACGCAATAAACGAAGAAAGCTATTTCCAATTTAACTATAACTTAGGAGACTTAACAAGGATGGGAACAGATACATCACTTCCCGTATGGCTTCCAGAAGCAATGAATGGTGTTATTCTTTTTACGCTAAACACTGTAACATCTGATCCCGGTAGTTTAGAAACACCTGCCGGAATTTATCACTTACCCGTAAGAATTGTTTTTTATCCTACAGTAACTTGGTAAAAAAATCTAAGGAGGGGAAATTATGAGAAAGATATTGGTAGGTTTATTAAGTTTATTTGCATTAGTTTTATTAGCAGAAAATGTACATGTACCAGGATGTGAATTTGAAAGTTATACAATTGACAGTTCCATAACAATTTACGTGCATCAATGGATGGATTTAGATTATGAATGGTTAATCTCTGAATTCGATATATGTGATTACGACCAGGAATTTGGAGAGGTTGGAGTATTAAACTTTACATTAGATTCAAACGCAGACGTTGCAGTTATACCTTATGCAGATTTTAATGGTTTAGATGCGTGGGTTGACGCAGATTTTATAGTTCTAAAAGATGGTGTACCATTTGCACCAACTTCACCAATTAGTGATGGTACATATAACATAAGTTTTCAAATTAACAGCGTGGATCCAGATCTTCCAGCCGGAGACTACACGGTCTATCTAAGCCTCACTTTCCAACCAACTGTTTCATTCTAAACAAATAAAAACCAAAAACTCTCTACCAATTGGTAGAGAGTTTTTTTGAATTAAACGTTCTAAATTATGAGATTTTTCATCTTAGACTTAGCTCCATCATTCTAGTGTAATTATTTTATAAAAAATGAAAAAATACTCAGAATATATATATGCTATTGTGCTTTTCTAACTTCACCACTAAAAAAGAAAAACACCCTTTGATAGTTGTTCACCACTTTTGGGGTGTTTTCACGTGAGCGGTTATGTAATTCAGCATACTTTTTCCCGAACCATTAACTAAAGTGTAACATTTCTAAATATCTTAAATGCCTAATCTAAAAACATCCCGTGGTTTACAATACTGGTCTGGGCGGTGGGACTTGAACCCACGGCCTCCAGATCCCGATTCTGGCGTTCTAGCCATCTGAACTACGCCCAGACATCGTTTTTATTTTAACATACCTATTGAATTTCAGCAATACAATTTTCCCCACAATTTATCTGTTCTAGTTGAATAGTTGAATGTCTAAAACCATGTTCTTTTAACGTCTCTTTTATTCTCCTTAAATAATCATCATAGTCTTTACCATCTACTGTCACATGCATTTCTAGATACAATTCAATCCCGTCCAAAGACCAAACGTGAATATGATGTACATCTTTCACAAATGAAAAGTTTTGTATAATTTTTTTTACTTTATCTAAATCCACCCCTTTGGGTATTCCTTGCATAACTACTCTAATTGACTCTTTTAAAATCTTTATCGATTCTATTATTATATAACCAGAAATTACAAATGTTATTATAGGATCCAATATCCATATATTGTAATAACTCATAACATGCCCTGTAATTATAATCCCCACAGATGAAAACATATCACTTAGTATATGCAAAAAGGCTGATTTTAAATTCAAGTTTTCTTTACTATGTGATGATAATAAAATTGCTGTTAAAAGATTCCCTACTAATCCCACATATGCAACTATTAGCATAATCGAAGTATTTATTTGAACTGGACTTAAAATTTTCTTTATCCCTTCTAAAATCAAAGAAAAAGAAATCGAAAGTAAAACAGTTATATTTATAACTGAAGCAACAAGTTCTGCTCTTTTATACCCATATGTATATTTATTATCAACTGGCTTTTTAGAAATTTTCCTTGCAAAGTAACTTATGAGCAAAGCTCCTGTATCACTTAAGTTATGTAAAGCATCTGAGATTAGTGCTAAACTTCCAGACACAATTCCTCCAATTATTTCCGAAGCAGTAATTAAAAAATTAAAAATAACTGAAAATATTAATTTTCTTTCAACTACATCATGATGGTGTTCATGACTGTGCATCCTCAATCCCTCCAAACTCTTTTAAATGTTCCATTGCATACTTTATTATAATTTCAACATGTTCATCATAAAGTCTGTAATACACATTTCTCCCAATTTTTCTATACCTTACAAGATTAGCCTGCCTTAAAATTCTTAATTGGTGTGAAATATTAGATTGAGTAACACCTATTTGTCTTTGTAATTCAGATACATTTTGTTCTTTTTCAAAAAGTAAAACTAAAATTTTTAACCTTGTTTGATCACTTAAAATTTTAAAAAACTCAGATAATTCATATATCACTTTTTCATCTCCTCTATATGAATAATTGTACATGTATATTATATGATAAAATACAAATTTTGTAAAGTTTTCATTAAAAATCATACATAAAAATTTTTTAATGTTATACTTTGAATGTAAATAGAAAAGGGGGGTAAAGTATGGTAGAAAGATATGCGCTTGAACCATTAAAATCTTTATGGTCATTAAAAAAACAATATGAAAGATGGTTAGAAGTTGAACTTGCCGTTATTCGAGCGTACGAAGAACTTGGAATTGCACCAAAAGGAACTTTTGAAAAAGCTCAAAAAAATTCATACATTAACGTCGAAGAAATACTAGATGTTGAAAAAACGGTGGACCACGATGTAATTGCGTTTATAAAAGTTGCTACATCAAAAATGGGGGATGAATCAAGGTTCTTTCACTTTGGTCTCACATCATCTGATATTGTGGATACAGCAAATAGTCTTGCTTTAGTAAGAGCAACTAAAATTATATTAGATGAATTAAAATCCCTTTATAACATTTTAATAAAAAAAGCTAATGAATTTAAAGATCTACCCACAATTGGGAGAACCCATGGGGTTCATGCAGAACCTACATCTTTTGGATTAAAATTTTTATCTTGGGGTGCCGAAACAGAAAGAAATATAAAGAGGTTGGAATTCGCATTAGATGAAATTTCCATAGGAAAGCTCTCCGGCGCTGTGGGAAATTATGCAAATATTGATCCTAAAGTAGAGGAACTTGCGCTATCCTACCTTGGCCTAAAACCCACAAAAGTAGCAACACAAGTTATTCCAAGGGATATTCACGCACTACTAATTGAAATATTTGCACTAATTGCAAGTGGTATAGAAAGAATTGCAATTGAAATAAGGCATCTACAAAAAACTGAAACTTTAGAAGTACAGGAACCGTTCAAAAAAGGACAAAGGGGTTCATCTGCTATGCCACATAAAAAAAATCCCATTTTGTGTGAAAGACTAACTGGTATGTCCAGGGTTATTAGAAGTTACATAAATGCAGCACTTGAAAATGTTCCTTTGTGGCACGAAAGAGATATTTCGCATTCTTCAGTTGAACGTTATATGTTCCCTGATGTTACAATGACATTGTACTATATGATTTCAAAAACAAAGTATTTAATCGAAAACTTATTCATTTTTAAAGAAAATGTAGAAAAAAACATTGATATTACAAAAGGATTGGTGTATTCTCAAAGAGTGTTGCTAAAATTAGTTGAAAAAGGACTCACAAGGGAAGAGGCATATAAAAGAGTACAAAAGATAGCGCTTCAATGTTGGAAAAATAAAAAATCTTTCAAGGAAGAAGTAAAAAAAGAATTTAACCTTTTAGAAAGTGAGATAAATGAAATCTTTAATTCAAATTACTACCTAAGAAATATTAACTATATATTCGATAAATTTAAATCCAAGTAACCCGCACGGGTTACTTGGATTTGTTATATTCCTCAACGGCTTTTGCTATAATCAATATAGCATCCCTTAATTTTTCTGCGTTTAAAACGTACGCAATTCTTATTTCACTTTTACCCAAACCCGGTGTTGCATAAAAACCCGATAAAGGTGCTACCATAGTTGTTTTGCCATTTATTTCAAAGTTAGAAAGCATCCATTTTATAAATTCTTCAGAATCAACAACAGGCAACTTTGCGGCTAAATAAAATGCACCTTGTGGTTTTTTTACAACTACATCTTGTATCTTGCTAATTTCCTCAAAAGCTACATCTCTTCTAATTTTGTATTCTTCTATTACTTTTTTCATGTATTCCTCATCTGCTTCCAAAAGACCAAGTGCACCATATTGAGTTGTCTCTGCAGGACAAAGCCTTGCTTGTGCAAATTTCAAAGCTGCACTGTAAAATTCTTTATTTTTAGTAACAAACGTTCCAATCCTTGCACCACATGCACTATATCTTTTTGACAAACTATCTACAATAATCAACTGATTTCTGATATCTTCAAATTCAAACATAGAAAGTGCTTTTGACCCGTCAAACGTAAACTCCCTGTATACTTCATCAGAAATTATCGTTAAGTTATATTCTTTTGCAAACTTTGCAACAACTTCAAGCTCTTCTTTAGTATATACTACCCCCGTTGGATTTGAAGGATTTGAAAATAAAATCGCCTTGGTTTTTGGTGAAACAACCTTTTTAAATTCACCATAACTTGGCATTCTATATCCTTCTTCTGGTGTTGTGGTCACGGGAACAAGTTTTACGTTCAAATACGCTGCAAACCCAGCATAATTTGCATAAAATGGCTCAATTACAATTACCTCATCTCCTGGGTCACAAATCACACCAAGTGCAAACATTATAGCTTCGCTTCCACCATTGGTTACCATTATTTCATCTGGTTGAACATCTATGTTCCAAGATTTGTAATACTCCGAAAACTTCTCCCTAAGTTCTAAAATACCTTGCGAATGTGTATACGCAACAACTTCATTCTTGTACTTTTCAATATACTCATAAAATTGCTTTGGAGTTTCAATATCAGGTTGTCCTATGTTTAAGTGATAAACATGGATACCTCTTTTCTTTGCATCATCGGCATACGGAACTAGCCTTCTAATTGGACTTGCAGGAACAATATTTGCTCTTTTTGATAACATTGGTCATTCCTCCTTAAAAAGAATTTTCTTTTTTTCCACTATTTCATACCCCTCAAGTTCCTGGTTACCTTTTATTGTAATGTATGCAAAATTTCCTTTGTATTCCGTATTAATTATTTCAAAATTTAGATAATGTAATTCTTGCATAGCCTTTCCATACACTTCATAGGGTACCTTTAACTTATACACCTCTACTGGTATAAGTTTTACAATCTTTATACCTTTCAATGTTTCTTCCACAATACTAGAATAAGCATCAATAAGTCCTCTAACGCCAAGTTTTACACCTCCAAAGTACCTAGTAACAACTACTGCAACATTTAACAAATCAAATTTCTTCAATGCTCCCAATATAGGTCTTCCTGCAGTTCCAGATGGTTCACCATTGTCAGAAGAAAACTCAATTATTTGTTTATTTTCCATTACCCTATAGGCAGGACAATTATGAGTTGCATCATTATATTTCTTCGAAATTTCTCTTATAAAACTTTTTGCTTCTTTTACACTTTCAACGTGTGAAAATGTTGCAATAAACTGTGACCTTTTTATATTCTTTTTCCCTTCATATATTCCAAATATTGTTTTGTACCCATTCATAGGGTCTTCTTAAGCACCTCTTTCCCCTCTAAATCAAAAATTGTAAGTGTAACTTTATCATCTATATCAATAATCATATATGTCTTTGGAAATCCCCTTTTAGGAAGTGAAAGACTTCCCGGATTTGCAACTACAACTCCTTCTATTTCCTCAATTTTTGGAATATGTGTATGTCCATGTAAAACTATTTTTACATCATGTTTTTTGGCAAAAGCTATTAAATCAAATCCATCATCTTCAATAACTTCTCCATGAAAAAAATAAACGGGCAAATTTCCAAAATACTCAATTATCTGCTTTGGCATTTCTTGTATATTTAAAACTTTCAAATCTACATCTGCGTCACAATTGCCCCTTACGTAATTTACATTTGTCTTCTTCAATTCCTCTGCCAAATTCTTTGGATCATAACCATCCGGTAATGGATTTCTAGGACCATGGTATAAAATATCTCCTAAATGAAAAACTTCATCTACACTATCTACTATATTTTTAATCTTCTCCCAATTTTTCAATGAACCGTGTGTATCAGAAATTACTAAAATTCTCACAATTCCACCCCTTCTTTAATATAACAGAAAAAAACTTTAAGGTCATAGTTATAAAATCTTGGAAAACAACACTTAATAACTCTTAACTTTAAAATATTTTATTTTTTTAAACTTTGCGCTATTTTACAAGCAAGTTCAACATTATTTTCAAGAAGCTTTATATTCGATTTCAAAGTCCTTCCATTTGATAATTCAACCAGTCTTTTCAACAGATAAGGGGTCACTTCTTTTCCCTTTACACCTTCCATCTCCTTTTCAATGATCTCTAAATATTTTTCCACTTCTTCACCGCTTATTTCAAATTCTTTTGGTATTGGATTTGCAACCAAAATAGCACTTTTTATTCCCAATTTTCTCTTTTGTACAAATATATCTGCAATCTTTTCTTCACTATCTACCCTATAAATCTTTTCTTTCGATAACCCATTGTAAAACATTGGAAAATATTCTGTTTTATACCCCACTGTTAAAATCTGAAACGTCTCCAAAAATTCCAATGTTTTCTTTACATCTAAAATTGATTTACCCCCTGCAGAAACAACTATTATACTTGTTTCAGCCAATTCCAGTATGTCTTGTGAAACATCCCAGGGACCTCTATGTACTCCTCCTATTCCACCAGTTGCAAATACTTCGATACCAGCTAAATTTGCTATTCTTGCAGTTGAACTAACAGTGGTAGCCGCAGATTTTTTCAGAGCAACTGCATATGGAAGTTCTCTTGTACCAACTTTTATTGGATCATCTTCCACAAGTTCAATAACTTCTTCTTTCGATAATCCAACTTTAACCTTTCCCTTTAAAACTCCAACAGTTGCAGGAATACACCCATTACTATATACAATCTCTTCTAATCTACTAAAAACCTCTAAATTTTCCGGATAGGGAAGTCCATGTGCAATAACTGTACTTTCCAATGCAACAACGGGATTATTTTTGTCTATAGCGCTCCTTATCCTTTCTGAGATTTCTATAATAATTACACCTCCTATTTTACCTCAATGTTTTTTAAAAACCTTTCTATGTTTTCTCCTTTCCTCACAAAAACCTTTATAGTATATTTTCCCCTTTTCAATTTACCCAATTTTAGATTATATGATGGAATTGTAAAAGCTTGGGTTACCATATCACCTTTTCCAGGACTTTTTAAATTCAAATTAATTATAATTTCATTTTCTTTTATTTCGTAACTTTCTAGCTCCAATGAATAACCTCCTGTCTTGCGCAACCCCATAGAAATAACAACATATATTTCATCATCTTGAGAGAAAATATCTTTTTGGATAAACTTTTTTTCAAATATACCTGTATAGATACCCATTTCATTAAATCTCGGCATAACAATATCACCTATCTCCGCTTTTAGCATTTTTTGATCAATTTCGTATTTATCCAATACAACTTTTGAATCAGATGGGCAAATTAACATAAATGTTGGAATAACAGAATAATTTCCCTTTCTTTCGTTACCAATCTCCACTAAAAAGCTACTTAAACTACTTATTATTTTTACGTTGGTTTTTCCTATGAAATTGTTAGGTGTAAAATACCATCCCTTAATCACATATCCCTTTTGCACACCATCATCAAATAGTTTAAAGTAATATATAGTATTACTTTTTGTTCCAATAACTTCAAACAAATCATCTGGCAATACTTTATCCACTTTAAATATCATAACCCCACTTGAAAAAGCTACAGAAACAAGAAATAAAAACAAAAAAATAATTTTCTTTTTCATAATATCACCTCCAAAAAAGATTATATCACAAAAAAGGGCTGCCTAAAGCAGCCCTATAATACCATCTATTGCCGTTAAAACTTCCTTCGGCAATTCATCCCTTGTTCCTACCTTTGATAAAACAAAATCCTTTCTCTTTAAAAATGATTGTTTCAAAGAAAGAAGATATGTTTTATCTTGCATGTCAGGAACAAAATCATCTAAATCTGCATAATAAAAACCATCGAACCATTTAATCCAATTTATTTTATCTTCGACTACCTTTTCAACAAGCTTTATTGTAAGCCGTTTTGGAACTTTTTTATCCAAAAAATACCCCGTATTTAAAATATAACATGCTACACCTTTTTCAAATAACAACTTGAACTTATAATAATCCTCGCTTAATAGATACGTTCTAAACGGATTAGCATATGGTTCAAAAACCAAAGCACTTGGATCAACACTACTATCAAGTTTCTCTGCAGATGTTCTTTTTGTCGTTAAAAGTGCTCCCATAGATGAGGCAACGCTCGGAGACTCAACCTTCACAATTGGTGGTAAAATTGGATCTTTCATCAACCAAAATATGGCATCAATTGGGCTTTTAATTCGATCAACTCTATTTGGAGACCACAATTTTGACTTTATAGCTCTTCCATTACCGTTTCTTAAATCCTCCATAACTGGAACAATATTACCATTTTCATCTTTTGTTGCACCACAGTTTTGTATAGTTAACAAATATTTATTATCATCAAAGATAGATGGGTAATCCGCTGTTTTATCAAAATATGAAGGTTCTAGAGCCACAGATGACAAATCTTCGGTAGATATTATAAACGCATCATCATGTAAAACGGTAACTTCATAATCTGAATGCTTTGCATGGGTTAAAGTTGACTTTCCAGAACCAGACAATCCGAAAAATGCAGCCACAAAGTCTACTTTACTATTTTTTAACCTCTTTAATCCTCCGTGACAAGAAACAAAATTATTTCTATTTGCAATGCTCCAAGCAAGTGTCAAAGTTCCTTTTTTTAACTCTCCAAAATATCTCATCCCAAGAATAGCTGCACAATTATGCTCTGGATCAAAAATTGCAAGACCTAATGGATAATCTGGATGTGTCCAATCTGGATCAACAAACACATATATATCTCCTTCACTATATTCTTTCGATTCACTGTACATCTTTTCGTACTCTGGAGATGGATATTGAAAATTCAAAATCCAATTGTACAACAAGTTTTCATGACCCTCAGGAATCAAAATATGATTTTTTACCATAAACTCTTTTGAAAGGCCAGAAAAAGAAATACCATGGTACATCTTTCTATACCTTGTCCTATACACAGCCTCCCTAACAATCTCAAGATATTTCTTATCATCAGCTGTTCCCAAAATTCTTCTTCCCGCCGCATACCTCCCTGTAACTGCACCATCATTAAAAAGTAAAATTCTTGTTTCTTTATCAAGTCCTAACATTTCAGGTTTATAAACTTCCCAACTTGTAACAATTGTTCCAGGTGAACTTTCGGCAAGTTTATATGCCTCTTTTGGAGATGTAACAAGCTCTACGTTATTTCTGTAAAAGGCAGTTTCCACCGTCATCCGCATGGGTGAAAAGATAGGATTGGTTTTAGAAATTTCCTCAATTTTAAAATATTCTTTAGTTGCCATCATATCTCCCCCTCTACAGAGAAGATTATAACAACAAACATAGTTATATAAAAATTGACGATTAATTATTATACTTTACTAAAAAAAAGCATATTAAAGTACAAATTAAATATTTGGACTTAATTACTCTATTTAAAATAATATCCCCCAAAACTGGGGGACTAAATCTTTCTAATAGGAAGGTCACTTCTTACATTATTTCCTATAACCACAACGAGCTGGTGAATAGGAGAATGTTTTAACGGAGGAAGTTTTAAGTTCAAATTTTTTAAATAAGTCAATTTATCATATCTAGTCGAAGAAATAACAAAATTACCCTTAGATACTTGTTTTCTAATTTCACCCCACAAAATCTTCTCTCTTTCCAAGGAAAAATCTTCCCATCCAATTAAATATATATCTCCCTTTTTAGGTTTTACAACTTTTTTTACCTTACCAACCATTCCAATAACCATAGTTGGAGGGATAGGTATACCTTTATTGGTATTATAGAGTGAAGCATTTCCACTTGCAACACCAACATTTGAAAATTCACAAGCATCTTTCAACCCTTTCATCATAGCCGAAAGCCCCATCGGTTCAACATCAGGATCTCCATAATTTATACAGTCGGTAATCCCAAAAGGTTCTCCACCTACTGACAAAGTCTTTCTAACACTTTCTAAAACAGCAATAAATGAACCCCAATATGGACTTTTATCACCAATATCAGCTCTACTATGAGTAAGGAGTGAATAAAATATATCCGTTCCCTTTATCCTCATTACAGCAGGACCATAACCTGGTAAAAGAACTGTATCAGTTCCTACCATGTGATCGTATTGGGTATACACCTGCGATGCATCCACATCACTAAAAGTTATCGAAACATTTTTTGGCAAAGATTCACTAAAAAAATCATAAATCTCTTCTTCTGGCGCATTTGATAACAATTGCGCTGGAATTTTTAGTATTGTTTCACCTTTATACATTGCATGATAAATTCCATCATCTGTTACTTCACCTAAAATAGCACCGTACAACAAATGGTCTTTTACTATATTTAATACTCTTTCTGCCTTTTCAGGCGATGTTATCACGGCCATTCTTTCCTGACTTTCACTAATCAAAATCTCAACAGGATTCATATCTGGCTCTCTTAAAGGAAGTCTTTCCAAATGTATAACCGCACCAAATCCACCTTTTGCTACTAATTCAGATGTTGCAGACAAAACACCACCTGCACCCAAATCTTGGGCACCCTCAACTAAACCTTCTTCAACCATTCTTAAAAATGCCTCAATAAGCATTTTTTCAGCAAATGGATCACCTACTTGAATAGATAGCTTATTTGCCTTTTCCCCAGTTAAATCCTCAGAAGCAAAAGATGCACCATGAATCCCATCTCTTCCAGTTGCACCACCAAATACAATAATAACCTGACCTTTTGACATTGCCTTAGATGGGATAATATCTTTATGTTTTACAATACCTGCTGCCATAACATTAACCAATGGATTGTATCTATACGCATCACTTATCCTAAGTTCTCCACCTACAGTAGGTACTCCAATTGAGTTTCCATAATCAGCAATACCTTCAATTATTCCATCAATAATCTTATGCATATGTAACGAATCCAAAATTGCCGTAGGTCTTGCTCCCATTGCAAGTACATCCCTTATTATTCCCCCCACTCCAGTTGCAGCACCATTATATGGTTCAATTGCACTTGGATGATTATGACTCTCAATTTTAAAAGCAAGTGCATAGTCTTCATTAAGGGAAACAAGCCCTGCATTTCCAGATTCCAGACTAATTAGCGGCAATTGTTTTATATACCTTTTTGTATGTGAATAACCACAATGCTCACTCCACATCACTGTGAAAGCTTCCTTTTCGGTAAAAGTTGCCTTTCTTTCAAGTTTCTCTTCTAAAATATTTAAATATTTCATCTATTACCACCTCTAATATACTCAAAAACTGACTTAAAAAGTTTTAATCCGTCAACACTTCCCAAAAACTCATCTACTGCTCTTTCAGGATGAGGCATCATTCCTAAAACATTTCCATTGTATATACCTGCAATAAAATCATCGGACCCGTTAATATTTTCTTTGTACTTAAAAACCACATTTGGATTACCAACAGATACATATCTACCAAATCCATGTGCTACAGGAAGCCTTATTTTTTCACCTTTTTTGTATAACATAGTAAAAGGAGTTGTATTATCCACTATCTCAAGTTCAACAAACTTACAAATAAACTTTCCAGAATCGTTTTGTAAAAGAGCACCAGATAACAATCCCATTTCAACCAATATCTGAAAACCATTACAAATCCCTATTACCATTCCACCATTTTCTGCAAATTCTTTGACAGCAAGTGATTCTCTAGCAGACACCGCACCTGGTCTTAAGTAATCTCCATAAGAAAAACCACCAGGTAATATTATCAAATCAAAAGAATCTAAATTATCCCTTGTTGTTATATAATATGTTTTAAATCCTGCCAATTCCAGCGCATAATATGCATCTCTGTCACAATTTGAACCAGGATAAACAATCACCCCTGCTCTCATTCTATCTTCACCTCATATTCTTCTGTAACGGGATTTACCAACAACTTTTCACATGCTTCAACAACCTTTCTTTCTGCTTCAGCTTTATCATTTGCCAATATTTCACCATGAATAGACTTCCCTATTCTAATACTTTCCACTGGAATATCATTTTCTTCCCTTAGTACCCTTGCTATAGTCTCTCCTCTTGGATCCCTTACGTTACTTTTGTATTGAATATCTACAACAAATTTAAACTTCTGCATGCTTCTAAAACCTCCCTATATTTTTCAAGAGGATCCCCCAAATCTTTTCTATAAACATCCTTATCAAATATTTCTGCTGTCTTTCTAAGCCTTAATGTATCTGGAGAAATCTCATCTCCCAAACAAATTTTACCATCTTTGTCAACACCGTACTCAAATTTCATATCCCATAAATCAAATCCTAAGTTCCCAAAAAATTTCTTTAATTCTGACGCTGTTTTCTTTGCAGCGTCAATCATTTCATCTACTTGTTTTTCTGAACAAATTCCAAAAAGCACTAAATGATTCTTACAAACCATTGGATCATGTTTTTCATCATCCTTTATGAAAAACTCAACAAGTGGTTCTTTAAATTCTTCTCCTTCTTCGCCACCATATCTTCTAATAAACGAACCTGCTTTTTTTAACCTAACAACCACTTCCAACGGAAACATTTCTAAAGAAACCGCCTTTATTTTGTTAGGTCTTTCAAAATCTAAAAATTGTGTATATATCCCCCTTGAGTTTAAATATTTCATAGTTATAGCCGTAATCTCAGCACATATTTCACCTTTTCCAGATAATACATTATGCTTCTCCCCATCACCAGCTGTAATATCATCTTTAAAATTTAAAATAACATAATCATCAAATCTGTCTACAATTTTTGTTTTTCCCTCCATATACTCTTCCCCCTTAAAGATACTTCCCCACAAGCTTTGAGCGGAATTCTTTTAACTTTTTTGAAAGTTCTTTGTTATCCAAAGCTAGCATTTCAATAGCTAAAATTGCCGCATTTTTCCCCCTGTTAATCCCCACTGTTGCCACTGGTATATCATTGGGCATTTGAACAATTGAAAGTAAAGAATCTAACCCCCCTAAATCTTCGGACTTTACTGGAACACCTATAACAGGCTTTACGGTTTTTGAAGCAACAACTCCTGGTAAATGGGCCGCACCACCTGCAACTGCAATATAAACCTTTACCCCACCTTTTTCACACTCGTCAATAAACTCCTCTAAAAGTTTAGGTGTTCTGTGAGCAGATAAATACTTTATCCTATAGCTCACTCCAAAATTTTCTAAAACGGACACTACCTTATCAACCACAGGAGAATCACTCTTGCTCCCCGCAATAACAGCAATCAAAATTCACACCCCCTTAAAAGCAAAAAGCTCCTACCATGAAAAAGGTAGGAGCTTTATTAATATTCATATTTTTTAATACACATAAACCAAATGTATAACTCATATCTTTCACTCCTTTTTGGCCTCTCTGGACCAAATTAAAGGGTACACTTTAAGTATATCACGTAAAAAAACAAACAGTCAATACTATAAAAGTTACAAATCAGTTAATTCAAAACATTTAAAACTGAAATATACTTACTAACATCATCAGGAAAGATAGTTACCACCTTACCAAAATTTGCAAATCTTGCTGCAACTAATGCATTGGCTGCAGATGAAATTCCAACATTTAAACCTAACTTCCTATTTAAATACACAAACATTTTTAAAACTTCCTCATCGGATACCTTTACAATTTCATCTATAACATCCAAATCTAAAATCTTCGGTATAAATCCTGCACCAATTCCCTGAATTTTATGCTTACCTGGATTTCCACCAGATAACACAGGCGAATTTTCCGGTTCAACTGCAACTATCTTTACTCTTTCACCTAAAATACTTTTTAAAACATTTCCCACTCCAGTGATAGTTCCACCTGTTCCCACACCTGCAACAAAGACATCTACATCAAATCTCATCTGCTCCAAAACCTCCGGACCAGTAGTTAATTTATGTGCCAAAATATTGTACTTATTTGAAAATTGATTCGGCATAAACGCATTTTTTTCATTAACTATTTCTTTTGCTTTTTCAATTGCACCTTTCATACCCTTATCTCCAGGAGTTAATACCACATCTGCACCAAAAGATCTCATTATGTCTATTCTCTCTTTTGTCATAGTATCTGGCATGGTAAGAATAACATCAAAACCTAGTTTTCTACCTATCCAAGCTAACGCTATACCAGTATTACCACTTGTAGGTTCAACTATTTTACGCGTCTTTATACCATCTTTAATTGCACCTTTTAGCATAAAAAATGCTGCTCTATCTTTTACACTACCTCCTGGATTATTTTTTTCTAATTTTGCAAATATTCTCAATTCATCTATATAAACCATTGGAGTATTGCCTATCATATCTTCACCCCTTTATATAATCCATTCTATTTTTTCTAAATTTTCAAAAACCTGCCTTGCAGGTATCCCAACAAATGTTGCACCATTTGGAACATCATCTAAAACTACTGAATTTGCACCTATTCTAGCATTATCACCAATTCTTACAGGGCCTAAAATTTTCGCTCCAGAACCTATTAACACATTTTTTCCAATATCAGGATGTCTTTTCCCCTTTTGAATGTTTCTTGCACCAAGGGTAACATTATGATAAATCAAAGTACCACTACCCACAGTTGTTGTTGAACCAATAACAACTCCAATTGCATGATCAATAACAACACCTGGATCAATAACTGCAGCTGGACTAATATCCGCTGAATACAAAATTTTTGAAATATAATGAATTAAAAATGAGAGAAATCTTAATTCATATCTATAAAACAGGTGGGAAAGTCTGTACAAAATCAAAAGTTGAAAACCCGTGTGAAAGAATATCTGGTATGTTCTTTCAATGGAAGGATCTTTTTTCATAAGTTCTTCTTTGTCTTTTCTGATAGCCCTAATAGTTACTATAAAATCTTTTACAAATCCTTGCACCCCATAAAACTCACCTCCAAATTAGGTTGCACTAATTAGATTATATCATATTCGTAGTAATTTTAGTTAAATATATGTTACAACAAATCTTATGAATTCAATAATGCATCTCTTATTGACAAAAAACTTTTTACAATCCATATTAAGGCTAACCTATTAAAAAGTTCATCCCCAACTGGGGATGAACTAAAACAAAACGATTGTTTTACTTTTAATTAATTGAAAAAATTAACTTCCTATTTTGACATAAATACCTTTTCCGCAGCTTTTATTAATGGATAAGCCGTAGGAGCTGACGTTAAAAGCGGATGAGTACCTATCTGTGAAATGAAAAGTTCGGTAATTGTTACTGAATTTTGTATTTCCATACCAATAACATTTATCAATTCCCCTGCTGAATCTCCTCCTACAACTTCTCCACCAATAATTATATCAGATTCTTTAGAAACTATTAATTTTACTATTTGCTTATTTGTGTTTGGGAGCGAACCAGGATGTTTATCCACTCCTTCAAAATAACCAACTTTTATATCAAAATTATTCTTTTTTGCCTCTTCTTCCGTCAGACCTGCAGATGCAAACACTCTATTTCCAATTTTGGTCGAAAAAATTGCAATTGTCCCCAAAAAACTTCTTACAGTAGAAAGTTTATATAAATTCATAGCCGCAATTCTTGCCTCGGAAGTAGCAGTAGAAGCAAGCATTACTGGTACACTTTTTCTAGTAATAAAATCCACTTTTTGCGCACAGTCCCCAATAGCAAAAATATCTGGATCACTTGTTCTCATATAACTATCAACACGAATAGCATTATATTTGTTCAATTCAAGACCTGCCTCCTTTGCAAGCTCTGTATTTGGAACATAACCTGTTGCAAAAATAACAGCATCACTTTCCAATAGCTCTCCATTGTCAAGCAATACTTCTCTTACCTTCTCATCGCCTTTTATTTCAACAACTTTGGTATTTGTATATACCCTTATTCCCAATTTTTCCAATTCTTCTTGTGCAATTTTTGCAATTTCACTATCAAATGCCTTACCTAAAATATGAGGTAATATTTCCACTATAGTTACATTTTTTCCAACCTTTGCAAGCTGTTCTGAAACTTCAACACCTATAAAACCTGCACCAATAACAACTATTTTATCCAAACTCTTTAACTCTTCAATCATCTTATCAAGATATTCTTTATTTTTAGGAACAACAAACGTATTTTTAAGTTCTTTACCTTTTATATTGGGAACAAAAGGTTTTGAACCTGTTGCCAAAATAAGCTTTTCATATTGAAATTGTTCCCCTTGTTTAGTAACAACTATTTTAGATTCTCTGTCAATCTTTACTACCTCGTCATTTAAAAATTCAACTCCAGATTTTGTAATTGCTTCGAGAGGAATTATGTTTTTCTGAGTTGTTCCCAATACTCCAAACACATATGGAATCCCACACGGAACTAAAGCATCCCTGTCTTTTCTAATCATTAAAAAACTTTTATCTTTATAACAACACTTTCCCGTTGTTGCAGCAACTATCCCTGCCGCACTTCCACCAATTATTATTACATCGTACTTCTTCATAAAAATCCCTCCCCAATAGTATGTAATATGTATGTAACATAATGATATATTTTTCACAATATTATATACAATTTACATATATATACATTTAAATTATACAACTGCTTGTGAAAAAGTCAATAAACATTTTCAGTAAACTTGGAAACTTTTTCAATAAAAGTCTCTAATTTAGATATTATATTGATAAATTCATCTTTACTAACCAGCAATTGTTCAATTCCTTTTTTAGTTATATAATAAATTTTCTTTGATGGTCCTTGAGATGAATTATCCCATTTAGAAATTACAAATCCTTCACTTTCCAATTTTGAAAGAATCCTATAAATATTCCCCATTTGCCCAAGACCAGTTAGTTCAATTCCATACTCAAAGAGCTTATTGGCAATTTCATAACCATGCATCGGATTTTCCGCTATAATTAACAATACAAATGGTTCGATAAATTTTTTTCTATATTTTCCAGCTCCTTTCTTACTCATAACAAATCCCACTCATCACCTGCCTTTAAAATTATGCAATTTTCTTTAAGGATACTTTTCATTATGGATATTGCTTTGACACCTGTGCAGTGTAAAGGAATAACAACCAAATTATTTTTTCCAAAAATTTCTACAATATTTCTTATTCTCTCTAAAGAAGCATTTATAAGGTGAAATCCTCCAATTACATATTTTATAGCATGAGTTTTTAAAGCGACCTTCAAAATATTTTCAATTCCTCTATGAGCACACCCTGTAAAAAGAATATTATCAATAACTATATTTATCTCATCATGAAAAAAATCACGTCCCCCATTTATTTTATACTTTTTATCAATTGTATTTTTTTCAAGTGGAACGTTATTTATGACATAAAGATTATCTATTTTTATATTTCCCTTTATAAATTTCTTTTCTAATTTAAGATTTTCTATTTCAAAAGGACTTCCAACAAATCGATCACCACTGTACTTTGGAATAACAGCATTTTTGTGAATATACACTGGCGCATTAACTTTTCCAATCAAATACTTTAAACCACCTACATGGTCATAATGACCATGGGAAACGACTATTTTTTTAATACCTCTAAGATCCACTTTCATCTTTTTTGCATTTTTTATAAAAACATCACTTGCACCTGTATCAAAAAGTATCTCATCGTTTACCAATATTGATAAACCATGTTCTTCGTAAAAACCATCTTTTGCCTCATCATTACATAAAATTTTCACATTCATTTTTTTAACTCCTTAAAAATATTTTGGATCTTTCTTAACTTTTCTATGCTATAGCTTAAACCTCCCATTTTGTTTCTCTTAAGCCAAATTTTTTCAAATTCATTAATCAATTTTTCTAATCTTATTGAAAATTCTTCCCTTGCAACCGGCGAAATACCTTCTAAGCTATCTAATTTTGATTTTCTTGCTGATAAAAGTATTTCAATTGCTAAGATAGAAAATTCAATGGCATTTTTTAATTCATATTTTATTAAATTATCATTCAAGATATTTATCTTTGATAATCTTTCTTCTAAATAATCTTTAGTCTTTACAAGAGCTTCTATCTTTAACTTAGAAATAAACTTTTTATTTATAAATTCAGGCTTTATGAAAACCAATGCAAAAATAGAAGAATTTGGAACTTCAAACTCAAGTAATTTATAAGCATTACCAACTTCCAATAATATTTCAGAAACTTGTTCTCCAAAATATAAAGACAAAGCTTCTTTTAGATCTATATCTTGATTCTTATCAAAACCCCATGAAACAGCTGAAGTATAAAAAAATCCGGGAAAAGAAATAGGTAAATGTTGCCAATGACCATTATCCCCCCAATCCGTAACTAAAATTCCTTTAGCACCATATTTCAATCCACTTTCTGTTGCATTTTTTATGTTTAAAAGCGCATTTTCCAGTCTTCCTAAAAAAGAATTCCAACTCGAAGTACCTGGACATACATAAAATTCAAATCCTCTAAATAACTCACACTCAGCATCAAAATTATGATCTTTTTCATATCCCCAAATTAAATACACAACATCTTTAGGTAAATCATTAAATAATTCTGGATAATTTTTTAATATATCCGCCCACACCATCATTTTTTTTCCATATTTTTTTACCAAATTATATATCTTTAAAACAAAACTCAGATAAACCTTTCCTTTACCGTGTTTCTCACATAATGGTTTTGATTTACCTTGACATAAATCAAACGTTTCATCTGCATTCACATTAAAATGTTTACTCGAAAAATGCGGAAGTAATTCCCTATACAAAGAATCTAAAAACTCAATTGAATCACTAACGGCAGGTGACAATGTAAAAGGATGACTATAATGTTCCCCACATGAAGTATTAAATTCAAACGTTTCAGCTAAATAACTATATTCATTATGGCTTAACCATTTTTCCATATGACCAAATGAAGCTTGATTAGGAACAAGTTCAATGAATCTTTCCTTACAATATTTATCAAGTTTAATAATATCTTCACTAGTAAATGGTGAATAATCTCTCCAAACTTTCTCATGTTCACGATATGCAAATGTATGCTCGGTATATAGCTGGAATTGATTATATTTTAATTCCGACAAAAGATCAACAATATAATATAATGTTTCTAATTTAGGCACCTTATCTCTGCTTATATCAATCAATACTCCTCTATTTTCTATATCCGGCCAATCATGTATTTCCATAAAAGGAATTGTATTACCATAGTTCCTTATTATCTGAACAAGAGTCATAAGTCCATAATGAACTCCAAGATTATTATTACCATATACCTTTACGCCATCTGAAGAAACTATTAATTTATACCCTGATTTTTCCTTTATTTTTCCCCTTTCTACCTCAACATATATAGAAGTTTTACTTCCTTTATAGTATGAAATAAAAAGTTCAACGCCAAAATCTTTTAACACCCTTTTTACCTTCTCTGCACTTTTAAATAAGTTCTTTGTTGATAAAAAAATATACTCTCCAGATTTGAATTCAAAAACATCATCTTTTATTTCAAACTTTTTTGGCCTAGGAATTAATATCATATCTATCACCTCATTTTCATTATATAACATTTTAAAGAAATTTGAAAAAGTTAACGATTCTGGGTTTAATTTTTGATATAATTTATAAAAAACAAAATAATTATAACTCATAAATAACAAGAATTTTAATCTCATCCTTCAAAAGAAAGGGTGTGAAACTATAACATACAAAATAATAGTTGACATAGGTACTATCCTTTTAAACGTTGAAAGCAACAAACTGAAAAAAATATCATTTAGTAATGAAAAATCCTACGAGGAATTAACAGAAAACAATTTCACAAAGCAAATTATAGAATATTTAAAGGGAAAAAGAAAATTTTTCGATTTTGAAGTTGAATTAAAAGGAGGACCTGTATTTTTAAAAATATGGAATTATGTAAGAAAAATTCCATATGGGGAGACTATGACTTATGGTGAAGTTGCAAAGGTCTTAAATTTAAATCCAAGAATCATTGGATTTGCAATGAAAGCAAACCTTTTACCAATTTACATACCGTGTCACAGAGTAGTAGGAAAAAACGATATTGGGGGATTCTCGGGAGGTATAAAATGGAAAAAATTTCTCCTAGAACTAGAAAAAAAATATATTCGATAATTTTGGCCGCTGGCGAAGGAAAAAGGTATAAAGGCATAAAATTCCTTCATAATATAAAAGGAAAAAATATGTTACAAGTAGTTTTGGATCTGGTTTTATCTCTAAATTTTACACAAAACATAATGGTAGTCAATGATAATTGGGAAAATATTAAAAACAACTTCAAAATACCTGAAAATGTAATAATAATCAAAAATAAAAACTATAAAGAGGGGATTTCATCATCATTAAAAGCAGCAATAAAATATATTCTCAGTTTAAATGTAATTCCTGATTATGTGGCAGTTTTTCTTGCAGACATGCCTTTTATTTTAAAAAAAGACGTTTTAAAAATCTTAGAATACACAGATAATAAAAACAAAATAATTGCTCCATTTTTTTTTGAAAAAAAAGGATTTCCCACTTTAATACACAAAGAGTTATTTGAGGAAATTTTAAAATTGCATGGAGATAAAGGTGTCAGTCAATTAATAAAAAAGCATCCTGAACTGCTGAAAAAAATACCATCTACTACTAAAAGAATTATCAAAGATATTGATTACAAAAAAAACCTGGCTTAAAGCCAGGTTTAAAAGGGATAAAATCCCAAATCTAACCTATTTTTATCATAAATTCTTTGAATTAATTCTTCAACAAGTTTTACATGAGACTCTTCCCAGGATCTTAAATTTTCAAGTATTTCTTTTAACTCTAAATTTCCTATTTCTTCTGCTTTTTTTGATGCTTTATCATAATAATTTACAAAATCTTTTTCAATCAAAAGTGCCATTCGTAAAATGGATAAATCTTTCAAATCATCTTCTGAAGGTGTCTCTTCAATTGCTTGGCCTTTTAATCTTTCCTCGAAAAAATTCTTTGTTCTATCAACATCTGCAACCGGTATTTTTTCATTATTCTCCATAGCCTTTCTTAAATTCCTTATATATTCTGTATGCTCCTTTTCCATTTCTTGCAAAAAATCAAGCACCTCTTTTGCCAACTTACTTCTTATTTCTTCTTTTTTTTCTCCATAAAATCTGAATCCCTCTATTTCAAAATTTTCCGCAACCTTTAAAATATCTTCTATAGACATACTATTTCCCCCCTTTACTTAAAAACTTATCAATACCTCTTGCGGCCCAGTATCCATCAGCTACTGCATGAATTATATCTGGCCCATGCACAATATCTCCACCTGCAAATAACCATTCAACAGACGTTTGTCTATATTCGTTTGTTAGCAACCTTCCTCTTACAAATTCAATCTTAGATTTAACTTCTTCAGGTAAATAATCATAATCTGGGGCTTGCCCAATTGCCTCTACTACCATATCCGCATCTAAAACCATTTTATTGCTTTCATCGAACCTTGGATTAAATCTTCCATTTTCATCAAACACTTCCAAACATTTCTTCAACTCTACACCTTTAACCTTATCATTTTCAATTACTATTTTCATCGGCCCCCATCCAGGATAAAATGCCACTCCTTCTTCTGACCCCTCTTCTATTTCTTCCATATCTGCTGGCATTTCTTCATATGTTCTTTCAAGAGATGTTATCTTCACATCGACTTTGCCATATTCCATCTTTTGAAGTCTTGCCATTGAACGTGCCACATCCATTGCAACGTTACCTCCACCAATAACTACCAAACTTCTTGGTATCTTCGGCTTTGGTCCTTCTCCTCTTAGATAATCTCTTATTTCTCTCAAAAGTGGAAGAGCTTGAATCACATCTTCATGTTCTGTTCCAGGAACTTTTGTAGAACGTCCAAGGGTAAATCCTGTGGAAACAAATACGGCATCGTATTTTTCCCTCAATTTTTCAAGAGAAATATCTTTACCCACAGAAACACCTACATGGATTTTTACACCTAATGCTTGAATAAATGCAATATCTTTATCTAAAGCCTCATCTGGCAACCTATAGGACGGTATTCCATACCTCATAACCCCACCGGGTTTCGATAATGACTCAAACACTTCAACTTCATATCCCAGGGTTGCCAAAAAGTACGCCGCAGAAAGACCTGCAGGCCCTGAACCAACAATGGCAACTTTTTTATCTTTTTTCACAGTATTTACCTCAAGAACTTTTTCATAATCAGGTACATTGTCCACAATATATCTTTTCAACCATCTAATAGCTATTGCCTCTCCACGATTTCCTAGTGAACACGCTTCCTCACATTTATGAGTACAAACCCTTCCACATACCGCTGAAAATGGGTTGGCACCAACCATATTATTACTTTCATCACCCTTTAAAAGCCACCTTAATGCATCTTTTAAATCATCTTTCCAAATAGCTTTTATATATTCTGGAATTTGCATATGCTGAGGACATCTATCAGTACATATTCCGCACTCAACACATCTTGAAGCTTCGTGCATTGCCTGTTCTTTACTGTATCCCTTTACATATTCTATAAACGATTTTGACCTTTCTTCCCCTTCTATCATTCCCATTTCAACACGTTCTAGTTCTAAAAGATCAGAATCATCATCTCTAGTCCAACCTACTGGAACATCTTTTACCCCGTGAATTCCCCCTTCAGTAGGGGCAAAGATAAAATCTTCTGGATTTGGCGAAATATGTACATATTCCCTAGTCATTTTCAGTGAACCAGTTGTACATATATCAACACACATTGCACAAAATGAGCATCTTCCATAATCAATAACAGGTCTTTGGGGTTTTTCTCCATATTGTTGTGGCAAATCTTCAATTTCAACCATTTTTATTGCATCAGTTGGACAAATTTTAGAACATGTTCCACACCCTATACATTCATTCCAATCATTTATGTGAAAGCCCCTGTATCTTTCGGCAGCTTCTCTTTTCACATACGGAACTTTTATAGTAACTGGTTTTTTTAAGAGAAATTTCCAAGCACTTATTGGTGAAAAGAATTCCTTTTTTGAAATTGTATTATTTTTCATTTATATTCACCTCCATTATCTATCTACCTCGGGAGCACAAACATCCATTGTGGAAAGCCAGATTGGTACATCTTCAATACGGGTACCAGGTAAATATTTTTCTACTCCAATAAATGTTTGTGGATAAGATGCACCTCTAACTACTACTCTGTATGGTTTTTCACCACCATCTGATACCATATAATATCCGTATTCCCCTCTTGTAGATTCTATATGAACATATGCTTGACCCTTTGGTACCCTAAATCTTAAAGCGCTACCTTCACTTATTGGCGTATTCACCTTACCCACCGGCATTTTTTCAAGTGCTTGTTTCACTATCTTTATACTTTGGAAAATTTCCCTAAATTTCAAATACACTCTCGCAAACGCATCACCATCTGTTGAAAAGGGAACTTCAAAGTCGACTTTATCATAAAACAAATATGGATCAACCTTTCTAATATCATATGGAACACCTGTGGCTCTCAACCCGACACCTGTCACTCCCATTTCTAAAGCCGTTTCTCTGTCAAGTTTTGCTATACCTTTCAATCTTGTATGTACTATCCTATTTTTTAATATTAACTTTTCATAATCAGGCAAACGTGATTCAATGTAGTCTAACGTCTCTAAAATCATTTTCTCAATTTTTGGTGTTAAGTCCTTTCTCACTCCTCCTGGAACTATATACATATGGTATACTCTTGCACCAGTTAAATTTTCAAATATATCCAATATCCTATCTCTATCTGCTGTTCCCCAAAAAGAACCTGTATAAAGTCCTATGGGACCACCTATACCTGAAAAACTCCATAGATGATTTGCTATCCTTGCAAGCTCAAGAACAATCATTCTAATCCATTGAGCCCTTTCTGGCACATCTATTTTTGCAATTTTTTCTACTGCTAGTGCATAACATAACTCGTTTATGTCAGGTTCTGGAACACAAATTCTCGGAATTAAGGCTAAATTTTGATACCAAAGTCTTCTTTCCATTAATTTTTCAAATCCCCTATGAAGAAAGCCTGGTAAAGGTCTTGCTTTAACTACTGTATCTCCTTCCACATACATATGGACACTAAAATTTCCGTGCATTCCAGGATGGTTAGGTCCAAAAAAGAGTTTTACTTCACCCATTTAAATCACCTCTTATTATTTTTGCTTCATGAATAACATCTTTCTTATATTCCCTATCTGGAAATTTTTTCCTAGAATATTCCATTGGATCAAAATCTTTCCTAAGAGGTGGTATATCATCCCAGTTTTCGAGAAACAAAGGCTTCATATCATCATTTCCTTCAAAATTTATGCCAAAAAATTCATGGATTTCTCTCTCATAATATCTAGCTATACTCCAAAGATGTTTTACTGTAACAAACTGAGAATTTCCCCTTTCAATTTTTGTTGAAACAATTATTTTACTGCCATCTTTCCAAGAGAATAGAATATATACCAATTCAAATTTATTCTCTTCAATCCAATCAACCGCTGTTAATAACGACAAATGTGAATATCCCTCTCCTTTCAACATAGAAAGGATTGAAACGATACTCTCGGGTTTAACGTTTATTTTTATTTCTCTACTATCTATTTCTACTATCTCAATATCATTGAAAATTTTTTCTATTTTCTTTATTACATCACTCATGAAACTCGTCATGGATAAACACCTCCCCGAGAGATCTTATTTGATTTTGTTTGTACCATTCATAATTTTCTCTGTATTTTTTCCATCCATTTGCCTCTCCACTCCTAATCATTCTCATCAATTTGTTAAATGCCTCCAATAATGCCTCAGGTCTTGGCATACAACCTGCAATGTATAAATCAACGGGAATGTAATAGTCTAATTTGTTTATAGTAGCATAAGAATCATAATAAATTCCTCCATTTAAAGTACAAGAACCAAAACCAATCACATATTTTGGCTCAGCCATCTGCTCATATGTATAAATAACTCTCCTAAGAGTTTTTGCACTTAAATAACCTGTAATAAACAAAATATCAGCTTGCCTTGGAGTAGCCATAGGCCCCATTCCAAAACGCTCCATATCAAACCTTGATGTCATTGTTGGTGGTAATTCCACTGCTCCACACCCTGTACAATAATGCAACATCCATAGAGACTTACTTCTCAATTTATCTGCTATCTTTTCCCATAAATTTCTCTCGTTTATTGACATACAACCACCTCCTAAAATACCCATCCAAGTAGTACAAATAATACTTGCAAAAATGCCAATCCCAATGGAACTTTCCAGTAAAACTTGACAACTTGTTCTATTCTAAATCGCGGCAAAACTGAAGAAATCATAGTTGCAAACACCCAAACAACTGTAAACTTTATTAAAAACGTCCAATAATTACTTACACCCAAAAAAACATCTACGAACAAACTAACTTCAACAAAAACTGAAAATGTATGCATCAACATTAAAAGTCCCATATATTTTGCAGATAACTCTACCATAGGTCCAGAAGCAATCTCTGCTGGAGCAATTGGCGTATCGAATGGTTTTTTCCCTAACATTCCTAATAGAGATATAAACGCAACTATACCCCCTATTGGCATTTTAACCAGTGTCCATGTATCTTGCTGAGATATCATAAGTTTCGATACAGAGGCCGTTTTGTAATAAAACATTACAGCAGAAAGTGAAAGCATGTATGGTATCTCATACCCCAACATTTGTGTTAAGGCCCTTGCAACTCCAATACTTGCATTAGGATTTCCGGATCCTACCATTCCCATTGCCATACCTAGTGCACCAACTGCAAATAAATAAACAATAATAAATATGTTATCCAACCCAGGAAATGCCACCAAATTCCCAAGGGGAACAAATGATAAAGTTGCAATAACGCCCCCCAATGCCATTAAAATTCCAAAGTCAAAAATCCAACCATGAGAAATACCCCTTTTTGATAACACCTTAAACACATCTATGAAATTTTGATACCAAGGCGGTCCATATCTTCTTTGAATTCTCGCCATCACTTTTCTTGCAACACCTTCTAAAGTTAGACCAACAAAAAAACCTGTCATTAATACTGCTATTATTTTAAGCACAGTCATCATTACCACCTCACCCAAAATAATATGAGGATTACAATAGAAAACCAAAATACATAACCACTTGGACCTGGTTTATATACGAGGCTTACAACAATTCCACCCATACTTCTAAAAAAGTTAGCTAACATTTCATATAATTTTTCAAACGAGGGATGTTTGTCATAAAGTCTCTCTAGAAATTTATAAAATCCCGTTGCATAGTGATAAAGATCGTAATTATACAAATATTCCCCTCCAGTATACTGATCTGTTAATTTAACCTTCTTTCCATTTGGGAAAATTAAATAAAGAATTACAGCAATAATGAAACCAACAACAAACATATTAAATACTGTTAAAGTATTCCACTGCCCTAAACTAGTTTTTATAATTGTTCCACTATATTCTATGGCCTTTATTCCAAGTTCTTGCTCAACAGATGAAATCATGTCTAATAATGGTTTAGGATAAATTCCTATAATCAACGTAAGAAAAACTAAAAGTAACATTGGTATCAACATTATAATCGATACTTCTTCAATCTCATAATGTTTCTTTTTTAACTGCCCCAAAAATACCCCTGCCAATGGTCTAAAAACATATAAAAATGAACCAATACTCCCAATAAATGTTATTGTCAAAGTTAGAAACATACCTTTGGTAAGAAGGGCATTAAAAATCATCCATTTTGAAATAAAACCACTTGTTGGTGGAATACCTGCGAGGGAAATTATACCTACAAGATAAATCACAAAGGTCCATGGCATCCTCCAAATTAACCCACCCATCTCATCTATTTTTGTAGTACCTGTCCTATAAACAACCGCAGCAAAAGACAAAAATATCATAGCAGCAGCAATTGCATGATTAAATACATGGAATAAACCACCAGCAAAGCCCGTAGAATTCATAACACCTAAACCAACAAGTATATAACCTCCATTTGCAATTGAAGAAAAAGCTATCAATTGTTTCATATCATTTTGTCTAATTGCCATAAAGGTACCTATAATTATTGAAATATTACCAAGCCATATTAAAATGTAATTTATCAAAGGTACTCCCATATAAAATGCATTAAATAACTGTGTTGTTGGAAACACAGCAAGAGAAATTGCCAAAACATAAGAACCCATTTTTACAAGTTGACCTGAAAGTACCGCACTAAATGCATCAGGAGCATTTCCATGTGTTATCCTAAGCCATGTATGAAGCGGGAACAAACCACTTTTTGCAATACCTGCACTAGCAATAAACAACACCACAAACCATTTATAAATATTTGAAGGCTCATTCAATAAATGTTGAGAAACTCCTTTAAAATCAAGTACTCCGTACCTAAAATATAATGAAAATGTTGCAAAAAGATATAGATAACTTCCTATTCCGCTAATAACAACATATATAATCGCAGCTTTTTTAGAATCTTCCTTTCCCATAGGAACAATCAAAAACGAACCTAAAACGGCAATTTCCCAAAAAACATAAAGTGTAAGTAAGTCATTTGAAAAGAATACACCTAATACTCCCGCAATCATTAACATATAAAAAAGATTAAAAGCTGCAGCATTCAAATTTTTCTTTTTTATCCATTCAAGTACAAAAAACGCAACAAATGAAATAACTATCAAACTAATTAAAGCAAAAAATTTCCCCAAAAAGGTAACTTTCAATACACTTTCTAAACCTTCAAAAATACTAAACAACTTCTCAGTAGTACCAACTTCAACATTCCACACAACAAAAAGGGCATATCCTGTTAAAAGAAAATTGAAAATTGCACCTATTACTTTGTTGACTTTTGTGAGAATATATGAAATTAAAGATCCAAACAAAAAAAGTAATATCAAATTAACCAAAGAAATCATTTACATCCCTCCCAGAATAGTCGTTACATATGCCTCTGAATTTATCAAACCTTCCGCTATACTTCTGGAAATTTTTAAATATATTTCTGGGAATATTCCTATATAAATGATAAACAATGCAACTATTAACACCAGTAACATTATATTCCATGGAATTTCCTTATTTATATCTTCATTACTATACCAAAATTTTACATTCCACTTCAGAAGATACGCCATTTCAATCACAGTAGCTATCAACAAAAGTATAGGTAATAAATAGTCACCTTTCTCAAAAGCACTTTTTAAAATTAACAATTTACTCCTGAAACCAGCAAACAATGGGAATCCTATTAAAGAAAAGGAAGCAATACTAAATGTAATCCCTAACGTTTTATTCTTCATAAAACTTCCAGAAACACTTGCAGCTACAATAAATAAAACTAATTTTGCGGTTACATCATTTAAGAGATGAAAATATGCTGCATTTAACGCACTAAAGGTATTAAGAGAAATAACACTTAACACTAAACCTGCCTGTGCAATTGAAGAAAAAGCAAGAGCTTTTAACAATTTTTCTTGTCTAAATGCGGCAATTTCGGCAAGAATAAGAGTTAAAAGTCCAAATACATAAATTACATCTAAAAAATAACCATTAAATACAGTAATAAAAATCCTTCCCAAGAGATAAATCACAGAAAAAGTAACAGTGGTACCTAAAACCGTTGGTGTTAAAGATGAACCTGATGCATAAACACTTGGAACCCATCCTGCTAATGGCAAAACTTTTGCCTCAACTGCTAGTCCAACAAATAACAAAAGTGCTACATATGGCATAATAGAATGATTTATATTAATCGCTATATCGGCTAAATTCAATGAGCCGGTACCTAAATATGCATAAATTGCTCCAAGAAGATAAAATCCACCAGCAATTCCACCAATAATTAGGTATTTAAATGCTCCATAATAATTTTTCTTAGTAGATGCAATTATATATCCAGCTGCTGCAGTAATTTCCAAAAATACAAAAGAATTAAAAATATCCCCTGTAAGAATTAAGCCATTTAACGCTCCTAAAAGTATTAATAAAATTATTGAATAGTTTCTTTCTGCGATTTGCGGCATAAATGAAATCAATAAAAAGATAATATTTACAACTAGTACTGTGTAAAAACTTGCAGAATCAAGTACCAAAACTATTCCAAAAGGTGCTTTCCAGCCACCCATTTCTGAAATTGTACCTGGAGCTAAGTTAAATAACACTATTAAATCCAACAAAATAACAAATGGTAATATGTATTTTGACTTATCTTTAAATGGCACGAATAAAAACGCAGAGATTAATGGAATAGCAACTAAAAGAGCTATCATTCTTCCGCCTCCTTTTGGGCGATTTCTTCAACGTCTAATGTACTATATTTCTCATACGTTCTTATTAAAAGTGATGTACCTAAAGCTAATGTACCTACACCTATAACAATAGCCGTTAACACCAAAGCTTGTGGTAGAGGATCAACAAAATTTGCCGTTTTTGTATATTTTGAAAAGATAGGCACATCTTTACCATTTATGTATCCAATAGAAATGATAAACAAGTTGATTGCTGTATCTATAATAGTCAATGAAACCAAGTATTTAAAAAGGTTTTTTTGAGTTAGAAGACCGTATATACCTATACCTATCAAAAGAAATGAAATATAGTATATCATCATTATCCCTCCCCGTGTAAATCGGCAATTATACCTGATAATTCTGCACCAACCTTAAATCCTATAACCACATAAACAATTGGAATAATTCCCGCACTAAATAAAGCACCTAAAACTCCTGTCGGGAGGAAGTTAATTAAGAAATATCCACCTATTGCCAACCCTATAATTCCAATAATTACGTAAACACTTCCTGCAACACTTTCCACAAATTTTGAAGCTTTTCCGAGTTTAAATTCTTCATTGGAAAGGTAAAGGAGCAATATTCCAGCTGCAATTATAGTACCTCCCGGAAAACCCCCTCCAGGTGTCAAGTGACCGTGGATAAAGATGTAAGCACCAAACAATAAGATTAAAGGTAATAAAATTCCAACGGAAATCCTTAAGATAAAGTTAGGTGTTCTTCCAAAAGTTTTCTTTTTAATTCCATTTAATATTATCCCTACACCTAAAGCAGATGTAAATAAAACTGTAACTTCACCTAAGGTATCAAATGATCTATAATCAACAACAATTGAAGTTACAACGTTTGCAGCACCATCTTCCAAATTTTTAGATTTTTCAAACTCAACTTCTCCTGTTTCACCTTTCACATTTTTATTTATATACGCTTTAGAAACTTTTGATAACCTTGCCTTTCCATATTCCGGTATCGCCGATAAAGAACTAACAAAAAATATCAACAATCCAGTAACAATTAACAATGAGAATACTCTTCTCATTCTCTATCACCACCCAATCTTTTCAAAGCAAGTATTAAGACAGCTGTAGTCAATCCGGCTCCAACAGAAGCTTCCGTAATTGCAACATCTGGAGCTTTCATTACAATAAACAAAAATACAGATAATAAGCTTAGTAATGACAACGCAATGAATGAATCAAGCACCTTTTTAGCTTCAACAGCATAAATAGCAGAAACTATCATTAAAATTCCAACAAATACTGTTAAGTACATCATTCTTTTTCACCACCCTTATATTCATCAACTTGGGTTTTATCTGTAGGCTTAATTCCTTTTAAATATGCAGACCTTGCTAAAACAGAACTACCAACTGGATTAGTTAAGGCAATAAACGCAATTATAACCAAAGCTTTTGGTAAAAATTCTAAATTCACAAGTCCAACACCTAAAATAACTGAAAAGGAACCTAACGTTGTAGCTTTAGTTCCTGCCTGAAGCCTGTTATACACATCAGGCATCCTAAAAATCCCTAATCCACCTAAAAAATAAAAAAATGCACCTATTACTATAAGTAAGTATCCTAATATCATCATTTTTTCCCCTCCAAATTGCGTGCAATAACAACCGTCTCAACAAAAGAAAGTAATCCATAAACTAAAGCAATATCAAGATATAATCCATTTTTAAATATAAGCGCCAAAAAAACTATAGTTCCAGTTAGAACAACATTTAATGTATCAAGAGCCGCTACTCTATCTGCACTTGTTGGTCCAAATAATATTCTCAAAAAAGATAAAAAAACTCCTAAACCTACTAGTGTAAAATATATATATTGTAAATAATTCATTCAAATACCCCCTTTAAAATTTTTTCAAACTTTTCGGAAATATGTCTTCTTCTTTCATCTGCACTTTTTGCTTTTACATCTATCCAGTGAATATACAACGTATCTTCTTCTACATCTAAAGTCAAAGTTCCAGGAGTTAATGTAATTGAGTTTGCCAAGAAAAGCCTTGAGGTATCTTTTTTTAATTCCGTTTTAACTCTTACAAATCCTGGATTAATAGGAAGTTTCGGATTTAAAACACGTGCTGCTACATCAAAGTTTGCTTTAATCATCTCCCAAATGAAAATAGGTAGATATATTAACAAAAACTTTACAATCTTCACTAAAAACCAACCATCAAACTTAATCCTATAATACCTTTTAAATACAACGGAAATAACCAGTGATACTAAAAAACCAACTAACAATTCCGAAATATCGTTATAACCTGTTAGCAACACCCATGTGAAATAGGTCACAATAAAAACTGAGAAATTCATAACACTCCCTCCTTAGCAAGTATAATAAAATTTAGCCATTTATTAAATTTTGAGTTGTTTTGTCTGTTTTTCCGCTTGTATTTTAACATAAAAATATCAAATATTCAAATAAATAAAAAATATCCAAACATAAAAAAAAGTGTAGATATTTCTTATTTTCCCTTTTTTAACTTTGATTATCTAAAATCAATAAAAAAATTATAAGTTTGATTATCAAATTTTTCTCTTGAAATGTTTGTGAAAAATGTTGTATAATTTATTGTGACTTACTTCACATTTAGGAGGGGATAATATGGAGAATCAGAAAAAAATTCCAAAACCGGTTATTAAAAGGCTTGGGCTTTACTATAGATGCCTTAATAGGTTATCTGATGAAGGTATTGATTTTGTGGCATCAAAAGATATAGCAGAAAGACTAGGAATAAAATCTAGTCAAGTAAGAAAAGATCTTTCCTACTTTGGAGAATTTGGAAAACGAGGTGTTGGTTACAATACATATGAACTAATGACAAAGCTTGAAAAAATAATAGGTGTGAACAAGTACTGGAATGTAATAGTTATTGGTGCAGGTAACATAGGAACAGCACTTGTAAACTACGAAGGGTTAAGAAAAGAAAAGTTTAGTATCATTGGTATCTTTGATGCAGATAGGTCAAAAGTTGGTAAAAAAATTGGAAAATTAACCATTAAACATATTTCAGAACTTGAAGATTTCTTCAAAAAAAACATTGTGGAAATTGCTATTATAGCAGTCCCTGAAAACGCTGCACAAATGATGGTTGAAAAACTTGAAAATTTAGGTATAAAAGGATTTATAAATTTCGCACCAATAAAATTAAGAACAAAATTACCTGTTGAAGATGTAGATATAACTCTTTCTTTCAAGTCCCTTACATTTAAAATAGATAGAGAATTAAAATAGGAGGCGAATAAATGAGAAAAGAATTTTATATTTGGAAATATGAATCACTTGCCAACAAAGTTGCAGATGAACTAAATAAAAAAAGACATGAAGTATATATAGCAAGAAATAAAGATTCTGCGTTAAAAATTGTTTTAGGTTTGATACCGGAAAATTCCTCAGTTGCTACTGGTGGTTCACTTACCTTAACTGAAATTGGTTTGCTCGAAAAGCTAAGAACGGGAAATTATATCTTTTACGACAGGTATAGTGCAAAATCAACAGAAGAAAAATACGAATTAGAAAGAAAAGCATTTTTTGCAGATTATTACATATGCAGTGCAAATGCAATAACAGAAAAAGGAGAAATTGCACTCTTAGATGGAAATGGTAACAGAGTAGCAGCTGTAATTTTTGGGCCTAAAAACGTAATCTTAGTAACAAGCATAAACAAGATTGTTAAAGATTTAGAACAAGCACGAGAAAGAATTAGATACATTTCTCCCATGAATACCAAACGTTTAAATTTAAACACCCCATGTGTTCAAACGGGATATTGTGTTGATTGTGCATCCCACCAAAGGATTTGTAATTATTATACTATCATCGAATCAGGATTTAGACATCCAGGTCGAATAAAAGTAGTTCTTGTTTTAGAAGAATTAGGGTTATAAACTAACACATCATACGCTATGCTTAGAAAACTTGGCTCTCTACTTCATTTTACGATGGCTCGTAGCACTCTTGTAATCCCCACCAGTTCACAATCCACAGGCCTAGCTTCAAATGCTTCTCACCATACTTTCCTATTTTCTCCACACAGCAACATCTTTGCTGTATTAATTTCTCTACCATAAACTGCTCTGCATTTTGGATTTTTTCATTGTTTAATGTTCAAGTCTTCTTACTTTTTCATCCACATACCTAACTTGTTTGACTTAATGCTATGAATCTGTCATTTTTATTGATTCAATTCCTCCTCTTTTTGCTTTGTATGTGTTAGAACACTATCCCACTTGTTGTAATGAGTAGGCTTGTTTAGTTTTTTAGGATAGATTTTGAATTTGTAAGTTAGAAGCATATTTTCTCTTCATTCTGATCGTTGATGATTTCCTCTTGTGGTTATAGAATTCTAGGTTTTCTCTTGTGTTCTGTGATAAAAAAGTCCAAGGGTCTTCCCTTGGACTTTTAAAATCCCATAACCTCTTTTATTGGTGGCAATGTATCAATGTAATTTTTGTAATATACTAACTTTTGGCCAACTTTAAGCATAGATGGATTTTTAATACCATTCCATCTTATAAGATCATTCATCGAAATTCCCAATCTTTTAGAAATACTCCAAAGATTATCACCTGGTTTTACAATATATTCAAATTTTATAACAGTTTCCCAATTATTATCTACAGTTGCCTCAATTTCCTTATTATTTAAAATATAATCTGCCATTAATTCTGACACTTCCATCATTACTTCTCTGACAACTGGTTTTCCCTTGAACATTAAATAACCGCCGCCGCCACCAGCTCTGTAATTATTTAAAACAATTTCATACTCTTTATCCATTTCAATTGGTTTCCCTTCAAACATTAGATCAACAATTCTTTCACCAGATGGATTATTCAAAACTATTTTATAACTAATTCCTTCCCACATATCGTAATTGTAATGTCTTGGTTTTGGTTTTACCCAACTTTTATTAACTGAAACCTTGTAATTATCATATACAAAATAATCTGCACTTTTCTCTAATGCATCTTTTATATCCTTTCCTTTTACCTTTATAATCTTCAATGTATTTGGATATATATATACTGCATTTATATCTCTTAGCGTAACAGGTCCTTTTTTCCAACCTCTTATACTATTGTTAAACAATGCAGTTGAAGAGATCTTCGCCTTACTATAATACATTTGCACTTTATTTACAAATTCTATTAAGCTATTATCTTGCAATCTTGCAAACAATGGATCATAAATCCAAAAATCTCCCTTCGCATATCCAACTGGTTGATCAAGCCATGTTTGTACCTTCCCTTCGTAAGGTTTTACAAGAGACATTACTTCAGTATCTGGTTCCACACCTTTTACCGAAACCGATTCAACACTACTATCTACTATTTTCCATTTTCCATCTACTTTTTCCAATTTTAGTACAACTTTTCCAACATATTTTCCCCAATAAGAGGGCATTGAAACAGGTACTCCATTTATTTTGGTTGCAATTGTTCTATGCTGATGTCCCAGCAATAACACATCAATACCATCAACTTCCTCTAGTAATTGATATCCCTGATTTTCTCCAGTTAATTCTTCTGTAGGTTCACCTGTTTCTGGATCTCTTTCCAATCCTCCATGATAACTTACCACAAGCACGTCAACTTTATTCCTTAATTCATTCGCATATTTTTTGGCAATAGCAATTGGATCTTCAAACTTTAAGCCTTTAATATTTTTCGGCTCTTCCCAATTTGGTATAAACTTTGTGGTTAATCCCAAAATTCCAACCTTTATATCTCCCACATTTACTATATGATATGGTTTAAATACAGGTTCCCCATTTTCATTTAAAATATTTGCACTCAAAGCCGGAAATTGTGCTTCTGATATAGCTTTATTTAAGATATCTAAACCATAATTAAATTCATGGTTGCCTAACGTCCAAGCGGAATACCCCAATTTGTTCATCACCAAAATCATAGGATCAATAGGTTTGTTGTCAATCCTTGCATGATAATATTCAAGTGGTGTACCTTGAATTAAATCCCCCGAATCAATCAAAATAACATTCCTATACATTTTTTTCATTTGTTTAACTAAAGTAGCAATCTTTGCAAGTCCAACATCTGAAGGCATGTTTGTTGCATAATTTATTGGCAAGATATTTCCATGTAAATCACTGGTATGCAATATAACTAGATCAAGTGAAAATCCCAAAATAACAAATACCGAAAAGAACAAAATAACAAATTTCCTCACAATATCACCTCCTGTTTTTTTATTTCACTCAAACACTTTCTACATAATGCTATGTATTTTTCTTTACCCCCAACATCAATTTCTCCACCATTAGGTATTATTTTATATGAATAAGTCGCCCTATGCTCGCCGCACTTCTCACAAACTGCTTTCTTTTTAATTACCTCGTCAGCCATCGCCAAAAGTTTTGCAGTAGTTTCAAACGGATTTTCAAGATATGAAATATCTAATCCTGCACAATATACGTCTATTCCTTTAAAAACCAATTCTTTTACAACATCAACCAATTCTAAATCAAAAAATTGTATTTCATCTACAAATACAGCATCAATAGAATCTCTAATATAATCTAATATCTCTCTTGATTTTGATATTCTAATTGCACTAACTTTGAAACCAGTATGAGTTGATACAATATCTTCACCATATCTGTTATCTATAGAAGGTTTAAATACAATTGTCTTTTTTCTCCCTATATTATAAATTTCAACAAAGGATAAAAGTTCTGTCGTTTTCCCAGAATACATGGGTCCTGTAATAACGGTTATCTTCCCAACCATTACATCTCCCCCATATCACCAAATTCTTTTAAAAAAAGACCTAGTTGTTTATAAAGTTGTTTAATTTCAACTTTAATTAATTCTAAATAATCAATTCCTTCATCTGTTATTTTGTAAACCTTCCTAAAGGGACCATCTCCTTCTTCTATTTCGTAAGTTATAAATCCACCTTCTTCCAAACGCCTTAAAATATTGTAAATCACACCAGGATCATGCCTAAAATTGTAAAAATTAGCTTCATAAAGTCTCTGAACTAACTCATAACCATGTGATGGTTTTTCTTTTAAAAGCAAAAGTAAAGAAGCTGCTAAGAAATCTCCCATTACAAATCCTCTACCTCTTCTTCTAAATCCTTTTGGCACAAACTCACCTCCAAAGATATTATACCACTCATTTCCTACTACATCATTTATTAATTTGAAAATTCATGATAAAATATAATAAAGAAAATAATTAAAATGAGGTGGGAGATTGAATCTAAACACCTTTATACAAAAAAAGATAAACAAACAATTAATATTTCCGTTTATTATTTTAGCAATAGTATCCGGTATATTTTTCATGTCAATAGGCTTTCGTACAACAATTACCACATCAAAAATTGAGCTAGAAAAAGCAGTGGAAAAATGGAATAATACCTTTACAAATATGGAAAATTTTCTCGAATTTTTAAGTTATGACAACAATTTAATTGATAATACAGAAAAATTAGGAGAAATTTTAAAGAACTTTTATAACAAATTCCAAAACAAAATATCATATATTTATTTTTCAACATCAAGTAAAAATATTTTAATTTATCCAGAAACAGACATGATAAATGGAATTAACCCAAATACCAGACCTTGGTTTATAAATGCTTCAAAAAACAAAGAGAAAACACAAATAACAGAACCATATGTGGACCACATTACAAAAGATATTATAATCACAATATCAAAATATGTAAATGGAATGAACATTTCAGGAGTAATTGGAATTGATATAAATCCATCTTTCTTGAATGATATTTTATCAAACAAGGACTTACTATTAATCTCTAAAAATAACATCATCTTATTTTCAGAAAATAAAAATAAAATCGGGAAAACATTCAACATTCCAACAAAAAGCGAAAGATTCATTTCCAAAAATATCCTTTTAATTACTAAAGAAGCAAAAGGAAACGTTTATATTGTTACTTACAAAAATTTATTCCTAGAACTTTTACCATATTATTTCATATCACTAGTAAGCATCTTTCTTATTCTCTTTCTTGGAAAAATAGTAAATAAAAATATAAACACTGAACTAAAAAACTCCATTGCCATGCCACTTGAAACACTTGTAAATGAAGCAAAAAATTATCTTAACAACCAAACCTTTGATTCTTCAAAAATTACATCTAATATAAAAGAAATCGAAGTCCTAATAAATGAAATAGCTGATATGATATCAATAATAGAAGCAAACTTTCAAGAGCTTAAAGCTACAAACGAAGAATTGCTTGACGCATACAATGAAATTGAAAAATACTCTGGCGAACTTGAATCCACATATGAACTATTTATAGAAAAAATGTCAAATATAGTAGAAGGCTTTGATGAGAATACGGGAAATCATATTAAAAGGGTCCAAATTCTCTCTGAATTTTTAGCAAAAAAATTAGGGCTACCAAAAACACTTGTACGTCAAATATATCTTTATTCTCCATTGCATGATATTGGAAAAATAAAGGTTCCACCTGAAATACTAACAAAACCTGGACCACTTTCAGAAAAAGAATGGAAAATCATGAAAAATCATACAATTTGGGGAGCAGAAATTTTGGATGGTGATCCAAGATTGGAAATTGCAAAAAAAATTGCCTTGTATCATCATGAAAAATATAACGGTAAAGGTTATCCCTTTGGTCTAAAAGGTGAACTTATACCAATAGAAGCACAAATAGTTAATATAGTGGATGTATATGACGCATTACGCTCAAAAAGACCTTACAAAAAAGCATTATCTCACGAAAAAGCAATGGAGATCATATTAAAAGGCGATAATAGAACGTCTCCAAATGATTTCAATCCAAAAATACTAGAAATCTTTAAAAAATATGAAGAAGAAATAAAAATTTTGTGGGATAATTTAAATGATAACAAATAACCCCCAGAAACTGGGGGTTACCAATTGTATCTTCTGCCAAAGCCTCTTCCATATCCTCCACCGAAACCTCTGCCATATCCGCCTCTACCAAAACCTCTGCCATGTCCTCTGCCGAAGCCTCTGCCAAAGCCTCTTCCATATCCTCTGAACAATCCAAAAGCTCTTCTACCATAATCCGGTAAATAAGGATCAAACCACCCATAATCTCCTCTTCCAAACCTGCAATATCCTCTTCTATATCCTATAGGTCCTGTACCCAATGGTCCTGTTCCATCAAAACCTGGCATATCATTCACCTCCTTGAAGCATTTTATCAAGTTCTTTTAATCTTCTTTCAGCGTACGAAATCTCACTCTTCAAATAATCTACATATTCTAAAAGCATATCTCTTTCCTCTTCAAGAAGAAACCTCTCATCATATTGTTCAAAACCATATCCTCTTCCAAACCCTCTACCATAACCAAAACCTCTACCATATCCATATCCTCTGCCATAACCATATCCTCTTCCAAAAAAACCTCTACCGAATGGCATTTTACCACCTCCATTTCTGTAATAGATTATATATTAATATTGATAATTTGTCAATACTATTATTTTACAAATCTTTCTATCTTAATAAACTAGCAATTTTCCATAATTTATATTCAATATTATTCCATTAAAAAAATGTGTCGTAAAAAATTATTATTCAAAGCCATAAATTAACTAAGATACACAGTGCTTGATTACTATATAAAACGAATCCCCTACCAATTGGTAGGGGATTCTCAAAAATTACCTTATTCTATTTTTTCCAAAGTCCATGTATATTACAATATTCCCTTGCCGAAACTTTAGTTCCTTTCTTTACTTCAAAAACAGCTTCAGGTTTTTCCCCTGGGTTTAAAAACTTTTTGTACACCGCTCCGTCTACTGTCAACTCTATCCATTCAATGTAATGCTTTTCTTCCATTGGATGCATTGCATTTGCTCCTACTCTTATTCTATAACCATTCTCTATTTCTTCAATAAATGGAACATGTTTTTCTTGAGATGAATCTGCTGTCTTTTCTTCTAATAATTTCATAGGCTCTCCACAACATACTAATGTTCCAGGTCCTTCATGCAACACTTCAACAATATTTCCACATTTTTCACACTTATATACTTGCCCTCTTCTTGTCATATTTATTCCCCCTTTGGCGCATAATAACACCTTTTTGGACTTTCAACTTTTCCTTCCTTTTTTAACTCACTAATAAGCTTACTAACAACTTTAGTATCAACTCCCAATTTTTTTGCAATATCACTCGTTCTCATTGGTTTTCCTTCGCTCTTCAAAACCTCAAGAACCTTCTCTTTTTTCACACCCATCACTCTCCACTTAAAGGTGCATATGTTCTTTGCGATAGTTCTTTATCAAGCATAAATAGAGCATTTTTATTATCTCCTATCAACTTTAATTGGCTTAATATATCATTTGCATTTTCTTCTTCTTCCACTTGTTCGTCAACATACCATTGTAAGAAATTAAACGTGGGTCTATCTTTTAAAGATTCTGCCAAATCAACTAATTCATTTATTTTTGATGTAATATATTGTTCATGTTTTAAAACTTCCTCAAAAATCTCCTTTATACTTCCAAACTCAGATGGAGGTTCCTTAATTCCAAACAACTTTATTTTCGCACCTTGCCTTGCAAGATAATCAAAGATTTTCATTGCATGATCTTTTTCTTCCATCGCCTGAATCCTCATCCAGTTTGCAAACCCTTTTAATCCGATATTCTCAAAATGTGCTGCCATTGAAAGGTACAAATATGCCGAATAAAATTCTTCATTTACTTGATTATTTAAAGCCTCTATCATTTTCTCATTTAACATTTTACCTTCCCCCTTTTAATTAACTTTAGATATATTTTCTATAAGTTCATCTAACTTTACATACTCTTTTTCTTTAATAAGACCTTTTACTACAACTTCTCCAAGTATATCGGCTTTTACGTTTTTTAACATTCCTTTTAATTCCTCTATAAATCTTCCACCCCAACCGTATGAACCTACAATACCTATATACTTTGTCTTTGGCCTAAGTGCGTTCATCAAATAAACAACTTCGGCTATTTTTGGATGTAGGCCTGCCAAAACCATTGGTACACCCACCACCACCGTTGAAGCTTCAACCAAATCTATTGCTATCTGACCTATATCACTTTTTGTAACATTATGCAATTTTACCTTTATACCTTTATTCATTAATCCATCTACAACATATTCTATCATCTTTTTCACACTTCCATGCATCGATACATACAAAACTACAACTTCTTTTTCTACTTCATCTCCCGCCCATTTTTTATATGCTCTTATTATATTTTCGGGATCTTTGTATATAGGACCATGACTTGGTGCTATTTTTTCTATTTCCAAGGTTTCTACTTTTTCTATATTTTTCATAACCTGTTTTCTAAAAGGCATCATTATTTCAGCATAATATCTTTTTGCTTCATTTAATACGTCTTTTACCTCTTTTACTATCTCACTTGTTGCATAATGTGACCCAAAAAAATCACAACTAAAAAGTATTTTATCCTCTTTCAAGTAGGTAACCATTGTCTCTGGCCAATGTACCCAAGGTGCCATGTAAAACTTTAACGTTTTCCCGCCTAAATCCAATTCGTCACCTTCTGAGATTTCTATCACATCATTTTCTTCTATATGCAAATGATCCTTTAATAGTTCTGCACATTTTCTATTTGTAACAACTTTTGCACCAAATTTCTCCACTACTTCCTTTATTAATCCAGAATGATCTTGCTCAGCATGGTTGGATATAACATAATCGATTTTTTCAATATTTAACTTTTTTAGATTTCTGTAAAATTCTTCTTCTTTATCCGGATCTACAGTATCGATTAATGCCACTTTTTCTCCTTTTATTATATATGCGTTATACGTCGTACCATTTGGAAGAGGAATCAACTCATCAAATAACTCCCTATCCCAATCTATTACTCCCACAAAATATACACCTTCACTTATTTTACGTACCATTTTACTCCTCCTCAAATTGATCTTTTCCTACTCCACAAACTGGACATACCCAATCCTCAGGTAATTTTTCAAACGGCGTCCCTGGTTCTATACCATTATCAGGATCTCCAACTTCTGGATCGTATATATATCCACATACCGTACATACATATCTTTTCATATCAATCACCTCCACAATTTACCTTATCACAAATCATTTTAATTTTTTATGACAGAACCACCAATCATAACATTCGTATTCTTTTAGTCTCTTTTCTGCATCTTTAACATTATTTGCAGGTGGAACAATCGCCTCATCTTTAACCAACTCATTATTTGGCCAATTTGCAGGTAAAGCTACTCCATTTTCATCTACTGTTTGAAGTCCTCTAACCATTCTCAAAATCTCATCCATATTTCTTCCAAGTTCTTGAGGATAATACAATATCGCTCTTAAAATTCCTTTAGGATCAATTATAAACACTGCTCTTACAGTATTTGTTCCCTTTGCAGGATGAATCATTCCCAACATTTCTGCTATCTTTCCCCTATCATCTGCAATAACCGGAAATTTTATCTCTAATCCAAGTTTCTCTTTAATCCATTCAACCCATTTAATATGTGAAAAAACCTGATCAATACTTAACCCTACAAGCTCTGTGTTCAACTCTTGAAATTCATCATACCTTTTTTGAAATGCATAAAACTCAGTTGTACAAACGGGAGTAAAATCTGCAGGATGACTAAACAACACTACCCATTTTCCTTTAAAATCATCTGGAAATTTAATTACTCCTTTCGTTGTAACTGCCTCAAATTCTGGAACCTTCTCACCAATAAGTGGTAAACCCATGCTACTCACCTCCATTTAAACAATTTTTACAAATTCCGTACAAACAATATTGAATATTTTTTACTAAATGTCCATCTACTTCGGTTATTTTCGGCAACGCACCAAGTGCCCCGTATATATCATAAACCTTTTTGCATTTAATACAATAAAAATGGTTATGAGGCACTAGACTGTAATCATACCTTATCGAAGAAGGGGTTACAACTTCCTCTATAACTCCTTTTTCTTTCAACAAACTAACTGTGTTATATACAGTAGATCTTGAAATAGCGTGTATCTTATCCTTTAGCTTTTCATAAATCTCATCTGCCGATGGATGAGATTTACTCTCAACAATAAACTTCAAAATTTGAACTCTATGTATAGTAGGTCTAATTCCATGAGTTTTTAAAATTTTTGCATAATTTTCCATACCATTCCTCCTTATCACGTCCAATATTATTATATATCTAATTTTAGACTTTATCAAATTTTTTATATTTTTTATTGTTTTTTTGATTGAATTAGCAAAAAAACATTTTTATTTCAAATTATTCGAAGTTGAAACAATTATCTTAATTATTTTGTAATAAAACTTTGATTAATTTGTTCCCAAATGTTTTATTTGTTTGCATTGTAAAATATTTTTTTAAAAGTACAATTTTAGTAGTAAGGGGGAGAAATCTTGGGAGTTTTAGTATTTTTTTTATCAATATACTCAATAATAATCACAATACTATTTTTAAATTCCAAGAAATACAAAAAGGTAAATTTAAAAGACATAGTATATGATTTTACAAGCCAGCTTACTAACGAAAACAATGATTTTTCAGTTAGGGCCTTATCGTATATTTCAAAGGAATTTTCAGAAATAGATTCGGGAGCTTTTTTAATAAAAAGAGGGCGTGAATATCATGAAATTTCTTCCTTTGGAAAAAAAATAGAAATAAGTGATAAAATATTTTTTTATAAAGACTATCTTATAAAGGATTTTACAATAGATGAAAGCTTTGGCGTTAGATTAATATTACATTCAAAAACCAAGCTTTCAAAAGCAAAAGAAGAAAAAATAGAAATAATATCAACATTAATTTCTTCTTCCGAATTAATCAAAAATTTGATCAAAAAACATGGAAAGTTCCAAATTGACCTTATGTTATCCATGATAAAGATACTAGAATATTATGATAGATACACAAAGGGACACTCTTTACGTGTAGCTGAGCTTTCACAAAAAATTGCAAAAAAATTAAGGCTTTCACCTCAAGAAGTTTCCGATGCATACTGGACAGGATTAGTACACGATATTGGAAAGATAGCAGTTCCCACAAACATATTAAACAAGGAAGGAAAATTAACAAGCGAAGAATACGAAATCATTAAAAAACATCCAATATATGGTTTTGAATTTTTATCTACATCAGAAACACTTAAAAACATTGCAACATATGTTTATCACCACCACGAAAAATGGAATGGTTCTGGCTATCCTGGGGGGTTAAAAGGAGAAATGATACCAATGATTTCAAGAATAATAAGTGTTGCAGATAGTTGGGATGCAATGACAAGTAAAAGGGCATATAGAGATGCATTAACTTATGAATCTTCCCTACAGGAGATTATTAATAACTCCGGAAAGCAATTCGATCCAAAAGTTGTTAAAGCTTTTATTTCCGTTTTGGAAGAAGAGGAAAATATTGCTTAAGAGCCCATTTGGGCTCTTTTTTTTAAATAATTATCAGGAGGTGGGGGGAAATGAATTTTTTAGGTAGGAGTCTTACAGTTATTAACGATTTTTCAGTAGAAGAACAGCTTTTTTTGTACGAAAAAACAAAAATTTTAAAATCCTTATGGAAAGAAAAAAAAGACTACAGTATGTTTCAAATCAAAAAAGACGTTGGAATTTACATTATTTTTGTAGAACCTAGCACAAGGACAAAAGAGTCTTTTATCAACGCCGCAAAATTCCATAAAAACGCAAAAGTAAACATATTTGATTCCGAACACTCTTCTTTCAACAAAAAAGAAAGTTATGTGGATACATTCAATATGTTGACGGGATACAATGACTACTCCATATTTATTGTTAGAACTAGATTAGAAGGTACTTGTAAATATTTAGACGAAAAGGTTTCAGATTTTGCAAAAAGACACGGTATTGAAAAACCCGCATTTATAAACGCAGGTGATGGTAAACATGAGCATCCAACCCAAGAACTTCTCGATGAATTTACATTTTTAGAACAAATGAACTTTGATAATTCATATATCCACATAGCTTTAGTTGGTGACCTTCTTCATGGAAGAACTGTACATTCAAAAGTTAACGGTTTAAAAATCTTTAAAAACGTTTTAGTAGATTTAATTGCTCCAGAAGAGCTTGCAATGCCAAAGCATTATGTAGAAAAGATGAAAAAGAATGGGTATGAAGTTAGGATATTCGATTCTATTGAAAACTATCTTAAAGAAAAAAACATAGCACCAATTTGGTACTTTACAAGACTCCAACTAGAAAGAATGGGAGAAGACATATTAGAAAAAGAACATCTACTGAGAAAAAGTGTTACTTTTAGAAAAGATTTTTTAGAAAAACTTCCTGAAAATGTCAAATTTTATCATCCATTACCAAGACACAAAATATATCCGACAATTCCAACATTTTTAGATAACCTTCCTCTAAACGGTTGGGAAACCCAAGCCATTAATGGTTATTGGACTAGAACCGTGTTACTATCTATGTTAGGTGGTGCATTAGAGGCAGAATTTGACACACGGACACAACCTGAAATCCCAGATGAAGAATTTATAACTCCTGCTCCTATTGTTGATGGAACAAAGGGAATACTAAAGGAAGGAAAAAGAGGTATCAAACCCATTGAATCTGGTACAGTTATTGATCACATAGCAAAAGGAAAAACCAAAGAACAAATATTTGAAACAATAGTAAAGATAAGAAAAATTCTGAAATTGTATGACTTGGATAGTGCTGATGGAATTTTTAAATCGAATGACGGAAACTTCAAAGGATACATAAGTTTACCTGATAGATATTTATCAAAAAAAGAAATTAAAAAACTCTCTGCTATATCCCCAAATACAACGGTAAATATTATCAAAAATTCCAGAGTAGTTGAAAAATATAGGATATCATTACCGCCATATATATACGGGTTCGCCGAATTAAAATGTAAAAATGAAAACTGTATAACCAATCCAAAACACAGAGAAAATGCAGAAGCATTCTTTGTAAAAAACGAAAACGGAGAACTGGTCTGTAAATACTGTGAAACTCCTCATACATTTGAAGAAATTTGGAATATATAACCCCCAACTTTGGGGGTTATTTATATAGATGGCATGCAACCTTTCTTCCATTATAGTCAATCAACTTTGGTTCTTCCACTTTACAAATATCTTTAGCAAATGGACATCTTGGATGGAATCTACAACCACTCGGCGGATTTATGGGGTTTGGCACCTCACCTTTTGGAATTATCTTTTTCTTCTTTTTTTTGGGATCAGGTTCAGGAACAGCAGAAATCAAGGCCTTTGTGTACGGATGTAAAGGTTCAAGATAAATATCTTTAAATCCTCCAATTTCAACAAGTTTTCCTAAATACATAACACCAATTTTATTACATATGTATTTTGTAGTTGCAAGATCATGGGTAATAAACAAAAAGGTTAAATCAAAATCCCGTTTTAATTCAATTAATAGTTGCAATAACTGCGATCTTACAGATACATCCAACATTGCAATAGCCTCATCTGCTACTACAAATTTTGGTCTCAAAACCAAGGCTCTTGCAATAACTATTCTTTGCCTTTGACCTCCTGAAAGCTCATGAGGATACCTATAATAAAATTCTTCAGGAGGTGAAAGATTTACCCTTTCAAGCATCTGCATAACAAGTTTTTTTCTTTCTTGTCTTCCACTACCTATATTGTGTATTTCAAGACCATGTTTTATAGCCTCTCCTATTTTCATATACGGATTCAAAGCAGCCATTGGATCTTGAAAAATTATCTGAAAGTTTTTTCGAAATTTTCTAAGTTCCTCTTTTTTCAACTTAGTAATATCTACATTTTCAAAAATAATTTCACCAGAAGTTGGTTCAATAAGCCTTAAAAGCAATCTACCTGTAGTTGTTTTCCCACTCCCAGATTCACCAACAAGTCCAAAAGTTTCTCCTTTTTTTATCTCAAAACTTACACCATCAACAGCTTTTACAAAACGCTGTGGAACTCTAGTTAATATTTCTCCTATTGTCCTCTTTATAGGGAAATGCTTGACTAAATCTTTCACAACAATCATACTTTCACCTCACTGTACAACCAACACTTTACCTTTGTTTCATTAACTTCCACTACCTCAGGTTCCTTTAACTCACAAATTCTTTTTTTAAATGGGCACCTTTCGGCAAATCTACAACCTTTTGGTGGATTTAATAAATCAGGCGGTGAGCCGGGAATATATTTTAAACTTAAATCATCAATATTCGTATTAGGAATGCTTTTTAATAAAAGTTTCGTATATGGATGTTTTGGTGAATAATACAAATCTTCACTTTTGGCTTCCTCAACAATATGCCCAGCATACATAACACAAATCTTATCTGCTGTTTCTGCAACAACTCCCAAATCATGTGTAATCAAAATCATTGACATATCATATTCTTTTCTTAATTCACCTAGTAATTCCATAATTTGAGCTTGAACGATTACATCTAATGAGGTAGTAGGTTCATCAGCAATCACCAATGTCGGATTTAAAACTAACGAAAGCGCAATCATCGCCCTCTGCCTCATTCCACCACTAAACTGAAATGAATATTCTTTCATTCGTTCAGGTTCAATCCCTACTTTTTCCAAGACTTTTGCCGTTCTCTCCCTTGCCTCATCCAACGTTATTTCTGGTTCATGTGTTTTTAGTGCTTCGTAAAATATTTTTTCAATTTTCATAATAGGATTTAATGAGGTCATTGGATCTTGAAATATCATCCCTATCTTCTTACCTCTTATTACCCTTATTTCTTTTTCACTCATTTTTACTAAATTTTTCCCTTCAATACTCATATAACCATCATAAAACGTAGAAGGCGGTAATATCTTTAAAATCCCTTGACCAAAAGTAGATTTTCCACAACCAGATTCACCAACAAGTCCAACTACCTGACCCTTTTCTATTGAAAAATTTATATTATCCACAGCTTTTACATACCCTCTTTTGGTTTTATAGTAAACCTTCAAATTTTTTGCTTCAAAGATTGTCATGTAATCACCTTCTTTCACGAATTGTAGGATTTAATAACTCGTTTAATCCTTCACTAAACATTGAAAAACCCAAAACAACTGTTACAATTGCAAGCCCTGGATAAAGTAATCCCCACCAAGCTCTACTTAAAACAAATCTTTGACCATTACTCAAATCAAATCCCCAATCTGGTGTTGGAGGGGCAATACCCAAACCTAAAAACGACAATCCAGCTTCTGTCATAATGGCATCAGCAAGATTCATTGAAAGCACTACCACAATAGAAGGTAACACATTAGGAAAAATATATTTTAAAAGAATCTCATAATTTTTTGCTCCCAGTGCCCTTGCTGCCTCAACGTAAAGCTCACTTTTTATGGAACTTACTTGGTTTCTAATAACCCTAAAATATGTTGGTGTATATACTACGGCAATTGAAACGGAAATATTAATAACCCCAGGTCCCAAAACTGCTGCAATTGCAATTGCAAGAATCAATCCTGGAAAAGAATATATTGCATCCATAATTAAAGTTACAACCCTGTCAAATGCTCCACCCACATATCCAGATATTAACCCCAGAGGAATTCCCACACCTGCCGCGATTAAAACAGCAATAAATGCAATGGTTAACGCTATTCTTGCACCATAAATTACTCTACTAAAAATATCCCTTCCTAAATTATCTGTACCAAAGATAAATTGTTCATTTGGAGGAGTTAATGTTCTTCCCACTCTCTCTATAGGGTTATGTGATGCTATTTGTGGGGCAAAAACCGCTAAAATAACGTAAAAAATTAATATTATCGCGCCGATAAATGTTAATAACCCCGTTCCCGTTTTAAATAAATCACTTATTATTTCACCTAATCGTTCACTTAAAAATTTTTTCCTCACAATACCACCCCTCAATATCTAACTCTTGGATCAACAAGTGCGTTTACTATATCTATTAAAATACTTATTATTACAACAAACATTGCAAAAAACACAATAGTTCCCTGTATAGCAGGAAAATCTCTATACTTTATCTTCAATACTAAATAACTTCCTATACCAGGCCAGGAAAACGTTGTTTCAGTCAATACCGCTCCAGCTAAAAGAAGAGCAAATTGCATTCCCATTATTGTAAAAATGGGAACAAACGCATTCTTCACTGCATGCCCATACAACACAACTTTGGGTTTTAATCCTCTTGCTTTAGCAGCTTTTACAAAATCTTTAGACAACATTAATACCGTATTGTTTCTTACCATACGCAAAAATATACTTGAAATCACAAGCCCTAAAGTTAAACCAGGTAAAAATAAATGCTCAAGCACATCTAAAAACGCTTCCCAATTCCAAGTTATAATACTATCCAATAACAAAAGTCCTGTTTTAATATCCAAAGATACCCTTGGAGAAAGCCTTCCACCTACTGGAAACCACCTTAAATAAACACCAAATAAAAGCTGAAACATCAACCCAAGCCAAAAAACAGGTATAGCATAAAGTAAAATGGAATAAACTCTTGCCGAAATATCCAACGCTTTGTCTTTTCTCCAAGCAGCTTCTGCTCCGTAAAAAACACCTATAATTAAAGCAATTAAAAAGGAAAATATTGTTAATTCCAATGTTGCTGGAAACCTATCCTTTATTTCATTCCACACTGGTCTATTGGTTAATGTTGAAACACCTAAATCCCCTTTAAAAACAGCTCCTATATAATCAAAAAACTGAACAATAACAGGTTTATCCAACCCAAGTTCATGCCTCTTTGCTTCAATCACTTCTAATGGGGCTTTTCCACCTAATATTGCTAAAACTGGATCGCCTGGGATTATTCGTAAAATAAAAAAGATCATAACTAACAGTATAAAAATCATAGGTACAGCAAGGATAACTCGTGTGATTATATAACTTTTTAACGACACCTTTTTTACCCCCTTTTAAAAAACCGCCCAAGATGGGCGGTAATATTTACTTTCTCTCTAACAAGTAATATCTAAATATTTGAGTAGGCTCTAATACTATACCTTTGATGTAATCGTGGGTTTCACAATCGGCAGACCCTTGCCAAAGAGGAATATAAGGCATATCAGCTGCATGATAATTTTGAACTAGTTTATAAATTTCCTCACGGGCTTTTTGGTTAGTTGCCGCTCTACCTGCAATCATAAGGTCTTCAACTATTTTGTTTTCATAAAAACTTCCAAGTGATTTTGCACCACTTATACTCAAGAATGGCCACAAATAATCATCCGGATCAAGATAATCTGGATACCATCCTAGCAGGAATAATCCCATAGTACCGTTCAAAAAATATTCAACATACGTTGACCACTCCGCATATTTTATATTCACCTTTATTATTCCAGTTTCTTCAAGGGAGCTCTTCAAAACTTGTGCCACATCAGCTTCAGTTGTACCGTAATGCGAAGGAGTATACCACAAATCTATTATTAAAGGATTATCTTCATTATAACCTGCAACCTTTAAAATTTTTTTAGCAGCTTGTAAATCCCTCATTGGAAATACATCTTCATGGCTCCACATTCCTGCTGGTATCATTGAGTATAACGGTTTTGCAAGATCTACAAAAATATCCTTCACAATTGCATTTCTATCTACAGCAAGTGCAATTGCTTGTCTAACCAATGGATTATCAAACGGTTTTTGCTTTACATTCAAAACAAGATATCTTATTTGCGGACTTGCACCTAAATAAACCTTTATACCTGGAACATTTTGTAAATCCAATATGTCTCTTGGATCAAGATGCCTGTATGCTATATCTACCTCTCCTGTTTCCAACGCAAGTCTCAACTGTTGGGAATTTTCGTAAAATTGAATGATTATCTTTTTTGTCTTTGGCTTTGGACCAAAATACTTTGGATTTTCTTCCAAAACAATCCTTACGTCCCTAATCCATTCACTAATTCTATACGGTCCAGACGCAGAAGGTGCTGAATCTAAGAATCTATCTTTAGGCGCAACTTTTGGATTTACAGGAAATGCCACTGTATACCCTAAAACGGATACAAACGCGGAAAATTTGTTTTTTAAATACACCCTAAATGTGAACTTATCAACTACTTCCGTTTTTTCTACCACATCCGACAATAAAAACGCTGGATCCCCGTTTAACCTCATAACACGATCAAATGAAAATTTAAAAACATTGGCATCAATCTGCGTTCCATCTTCAAAAAACGCATTTTTTCTTATGTGAAAAGTGTAAACTAATCCATCACTTGATACTTCCCACTTTTCAAACAACCATGGTTTTATATTAGCAGTTCCAATTTCGTAATCCACAGGTCCGGCTAACACATTTTGCAAAATATTACTGGAAAAATAATCATAACAATTTGCCGGGTCAAGTGTCCTTATCTTATCGGTAGTTCCAACAACAATAACACTACTTGCAAAAGAAAGAGCAACAAGCATCAAAACAAAAATAATCAGAAATTTCTTCATAATAACCCCTCCCCTTGGAATATGGTAACATAATTTTATCATATTTTAATCTTAAAAATCAAATATTAACAAAACACTTTTTTTGTAATCGATAATTAACATTATCCGGAAGAGATTTTAACCGAAAATTAATACTATACATTTGTTCTACAAAGACATAATTTTTATTTATATGGTATAATTTTAAAAAGGAATAAAAACATTTCCGGAGGTGTAATAGTGAAAAAATTTTATTTGACAACCCCTATATACTATGTTAATTCGGAACCTCACATTGGAAGCGCATACACAACTATTATTGGGGATATAATAGCAAGATACAAAAGGCTCATAGGATATGACGTCTTTTATTTAACAGGTACTGATGAACATGGTCAAAAAATAATGCAAGCTGCCAAAAAAAGGGAAATTGAGCCAAAACAGCTCTGTGATGAACTTTCAGAAAAATTCTCACAACTTTGGAAGGATCTCAAAATAACAAACGATTATTTTATAAGAACAACAGATCCTAAGCATATGAAAACCGTTCAACTTTTTGTCTCAAAGATGCTTGAAAACGGAGATATTTACAAAGGAATATACAAAGGATGGTATTGTATTCCTTGTGAAACATATTGGAATGAAGATGAAACAGAACAAATAGAAGGAAAACATATCTGTCCCACTTGTGGAAGGGAACTAAATTTTGTTGAAGAGGAAAATTATTTTTTTAGACTTTCAAAATACACAGAACCATTATTAAAACATTTTAAAGAAAATCCCGATTTTGTGGAACCAGATTTTAGAAGAAATGAAATGTTGAAAATACTCGAAAGTGGTTTAAAAGATCTTTCAATCACCAGAACAACATTTGACTGGGGAATTCCAATGCCAAACGATCCCAATCACGTCATATATGTATGGGTTGATGCATTAATAAACTACATATCGGCGATTGGTTATGGCTCTGACCAAGAAAAATTCGAAAAGTGGTGGCCTGCTGATTTACATTTAATTGGAAAAGAAATAAATAGATTTCACAGTCTTATCTGGCCTGCTATGTTAATGTCCGTGGGGTTACCTTTACCTAAAAAAATATTTGCTCATGGATGGCTTACCGTCAATGGACAAAAGATAAGTAAATCCTTAGGTAACGCCATTGATCCTAGAGAATTTGTTAAAAAGTATGGCAATGATGTAGTAAGATATTATCTTGCAAGAGACATAGTTTTTGGAAAAGATGGAGATTTCTCCGAAGAAAACCTAGTCCATAGGTTAAATTCGGATCTTGCAAACGATTATGGTAATTTACTACATAGAACCATAGCTATGGTTGTAAAAAACTTTGATTCGATAATTCCAGAACCAAATAACATTCAGGAAATTGACGAAAAGTTAATCAAAGAGTATTTTGAAGTAAAAGAAAAATACCTAGAATACATGGAAAGTTATAAACTAACAAATGCACTCGAAACCATTTGGGAATATATAAGGTATATTAACAAGTACTTTGATGAAAACAAACCATGGGTATTAGCAAAAGAAGGTAACAAAGGAAGACTATCAACAGTTTTATACAATACCCTTGAAGCTTTCTTAAAGGTTGCAACTTTATTAATACCATTTATGCCGTACTCTTCTGAAGAGGTATTCAACAGACTTGGTCAAGAAAGAAATTTCCAAAAAATACTAAACGAATGGAATACAATAAAACCAACTACTAAAGCTGTTCACGGAAAACCTTTGTTTAACAAAATAGATTTAAAAAAGTTTGAAAAGATAGCTGTAAAAAAGGAAGAAAAAAAAGAAGAACATGGTGTACTTATTTCAATAGACGACTTTAAAAAACTTGACCTTAGAACAGCTAAAATAATAGAAGCACAAAAAATTGAAAAATCTGAAAAACTTTTGAAATTAATAGTCGATTTAGGCAAACTTGGCAAACGCCAAATAGTTGCTGGAATTGCAAAATTTTATTCACCAGAAGAACTCATAGGCAAAAAAATTGTAGTTGTATACAATCTAAAACCCGCAAAATTAATGGGAATAGAATCGCAAGGAATGTTACTTGCCGCGAAAATTAACGACAAACTTTCGATATTAACAGTAGATAAAGATATAGAACCAGGCGCTAAAATTTCATAACTGGAGGGAATTTAATGGAAATAAATAGGCCTATTGAAGAAGAATTAAAACAATCATATCTAAGTTACTCCATGAGCGTTATCATTGGAAGGGCCATACCTGATGTTAGAGATGGTCTAAAACCTGTACAAAGAAGAATATTGTACAGTATGTACGAACTTGGAGTAACCCATAACAAACCTTTCAAAAAGTCAGCACGTATTGTCGGTGAAGTAATGGGTAAATATCACCCACATGGTGATGCAGCAATCTACGATACGCTTGTAAGACTTGCACAAGATTGGTCTATTAGATATACACTGGTAGAAGGGCAAGGTAACTTTGGATCAGTTGATAAAGATCCACCAGCTGCAATGAGGTACACAGAAGCGCGACTTTCAAAAATTTCCGAAGAATTATTAGAAGATATAGACAAAGAAACGATTAATATGATGGACAATTTTGATGGAAGCCTCAAAGAACCCATTGTACTTCCATCAAAATTTCCAAATTTACTTGCAAATGGCTCAACAGGAATAGCAGTAGGTATGACAACTAATATTCCTCCTCACAACATTTCGGAGTTAGTCGATGGATTTTTAGCACTTATTAAAAACCCACAAATTTCAATAGAAGAACTTATTGAATTTATCCCAGGACCTGACTTTCCAACGGGCGGAGAAATAATTGGAAGAGCCGGGATCCGTGAAATGTATACCACGGGAAAAGGCAGCTTCACAATAAGGGGAAAATTACACGTTGAAGAAGACAAAAAAAAGAAAAAAATTGTCATTACGGAGATTCCTTACAACGTTAGTAAGGCAGATTTAATTAAAAAAATAGTTGAATATGCGGAAAATTCCTCATTACAAATAAAGGATATTAGAGATGAATCAGATAAAGAAGGATTAAGAATAGTAATTGAAATACCAAATAACGTAAATGAAGATATCATTATAAATAATTTATATAAACACACCCAATTACAAAGCTCTTTCCATGCGCAACTTTTGGTAATTGACAAAGATAAAAGACCTGTACTAATGAATTTAAAAGAATTGATGTGGGCTTTTGTTGAACATCGTTTTGAAGTAGTAAGAAAAAGAGCACAATTCTTCTACAAACAATATTCAAAGAAAGCCCACATCTTAGAGGGATTAATCAAAGCTTCCAGATCCATTGATACAATAATATCCGTTATTAGAAATAGCGAAGATCAAAACAGCGCTATAAAAGAACTTATGGAAATGTTTGATTTTACCGAAACACAAGCAAAAGCCATTGTGGATTTGCGATTGGGAAGATTAACAAAGCTTGAAATTTCAAAACTAATTGAAGACTACAACGAACTAGTTAAAAAGATGAAAATAGAAAAAGAACTCATAGGAAAAGATGAAAAAGTATACGAAAAAATAATAGAAGAATTAACGTACATTAAAGCACAATACGGAGACAGTAGAAAAAGTGAAATACTCGACCACGAAGAAAGAGAAATAAAATTCAATGAATTAGAATTAATTCCCGATAAAGAAGTGGTTATATCATTAACGAAGAAAGGTTATTTAAAAATGATGAGTTTATCAACCTTTAGGACGCAAAAAAGAGGTGGAAAAGGGGTAACAGGTTCTTCGTTGATGAACGACGATGCAATTATGGAGATAATATATACTCATCTCCATGGAAAAACCTTATTCTTTACATCAAAAGGGAAGGTATATTTACTAAACAATTATCAAATAGAAGAAAATTCAAGAACTAGTAAAGGGAAACACATATCAAAATATATAAATATAGATAAAGATGAAAAAATACTAACAATGCTATCTGTGGACAATTTTGTTGGAGAATTATTCTTTGTGACAAAATTTGGAAAAGTAAAAAGAACTTCTCTCAAAGACTTTGAAAATATTAATGCACGCGGGCTTCGTGCGATAAATTTTGATGGAAATGATAGTTTAGTTTCCGTTCAAAAAATAGAAAATGAAAAACAGACTATATTAATAGCAACCAAAAATGGAATGAGTATAAGATTCCCCATCTCTGAGGTTAGAACAATGGGGCGCTCTGCAATGGGAGTCACTGGCATAAAACTTTCAAAAGATGACAAAGTTGTAAGTTCAGCACTACTTTCAAATGATGAAAATTACATTTTAACCGTTACAAGTCTGGGATATGGAAAACTAACAGAAACTTCGCAATATAGAATACAAAAAAGAGCAGGTCTTGGAATAAAAAATATATCTGATGTATCAAAAACTGGTTATGTAGTAAGCGTTAGTTACGTTCTTGGTAATGAAGATATAATGATATTCACAAAACACGGCATGTCAATTAAGATAAATATAAGTGGCTTAAGAGCATTGGGAAGAGTAACAAAAGGTGTCAAATTATTGAACCTGTCTGAAGGTGATAAAATAGCTGATATTGCCATAATTAGTGGAGAAGAAGATGTATAGAGAAATAAACCATACCGCTGATGTGGCATATGAAATCGAAGCCAATTCTTTTTTAGAAATTTTAAACGATATCTTAAACATATTAAAAGAAAATTATTTACCAAGCATTAATTGCAAAAATCCTAAGTTTCATAAATACAAGATTAGAGAAAATGAAGATGCCATTTTTGATACGGTTAACGATTGGATAGCATCAATTGAGCTTGGGTACTTCCCCGTGGAACTAGACAAAGATTACGTTGTAAAATTCTGCTCTTTTGAACATTTGGATGGCACAGGTTTTAAGGCTTTAACGTATCACAATCTAAAACTTGAAAGAGATAAAAATAAGCTAAAATTAAAGGTGGTGTTTGATATATGAAAAAACTTACTGAAAAGCAACAAAAGGTATTGGACTTCATTAAAAACTACATACAACAAAACGGATATTCACCCTCTATTAGAGATATTGCAAAGCATTTCAAACTTACACCTAGAGGTGCTCATATACACGTAATTGCATTAGAGAAAAAAGGATACATTACAAGAAATCCTAAAAACTCCAGATCAATCTCACTTGTCAAAAGACAAGAAAGTATATTAATTCCTGTAAAAGGGAAAATTTCCGCAGGTATGGGAATTGAAATGTTCGAAATAGTTGACGAAGAAATAGAAATTCCCGTAAGAATGATATCGGGCTTTGGAAATTACTTTGCACTAAAGGTTGAGGGAAATAGTATGATTGATGCGCATATTATCAATGGAGATTATGTAATATTAAAAAAACAATACAGAATTCCAAATGGTCAGATAGCAGCTGTTGTATTTGACAATAAAGTAACACTTAAGAGATTTTATCACAAAAAAGATAAAGTAGAACTTGTACCAGAAAACAAAGACATGAACCCGATAGTTTGTGATGCAAAAGATATAAAGGTTATTGGTAAATTAGTGGGAATAATACGATTTTATGAATAGGGGGTGAAATTATGTTTAACATCGAAAGAAAAGATGGCATCCCAATAGTTCAAATAACAGGGGAAATTGATATATCAAATGCTCAGAACTTTAAAAAATTTGTACTTGATAATATTTTAAACAAAGGAGAAAAAAATTGTATCTTAGACTTTTCAAATATGAGTTATATAGACAGCTCGGGACTTGGCATATTGGTAAGTCTCCATAAAAGTTTTAAGATAAATGGTGGAGAAATAGTTCTTGTAAATTTAAATAACAACGTTCAAAATCTTTTTAGGATGACCAGTCTCGACAAAGCTTTAAATCTTAAAGGCTCCATAGATGAAGCAATAAAGTTTTTAAAACACTAAAGGAGGGATTACATTGAAAATAGCAATTGGAAGTGATCATGCAGGATTTGAATTGAAGGAAAAAATAAAAAAATACCTCATGGATAAAGATATAGATGTATTGGATTTTGGTACAGATAATAAGGAAAGTGTGGATTATCCTGATTTTGCGGAAAAGGTTGGAACATCTGTTAAAAACAAAGAAGTAGAATTTGGTATATTAATCTGCGGAACAGGTATAGGTATGTCCATAGCAGCAAATAAGATTAAGGGTATAAGAGCTGCACTTTGTACAATACCAGAAATGGCAAGCCTTGCAAGAAAACACAATAATGCAAATATTTTGGTGTTACCCGGCAGACTTATTGGTTTTGAACTTGCTACTTGGATATTAGACGCATTTTTAAATGCCACATTCGAAGGAGGAAGGCATGAAAGAAGAATAAGCAAAATTTCTCGTTTGGAGGAATAAGATGAAAGTTGTCTTACAACTTAACGATTTTTACATCCCAACACTTGAAATTGACAATGGGAAAATTGTTAAAAATCCAGAAATACCATCAAGATTAGAAAGTATAAAGAACTTTGTATCGAAAACATTTGAGACAATACCAGCTAAAGAATATCCTATAAATTATATACACAACATTCATCCCAAATGGTACGTTGAACACGTTAAAAAAATATCAAGCTCTACAAATAACGAATATCTACCAGAAGTTTTTCTAAAGGATAGAATTTTAGATTCTGGAACTCCTGTTACACCAGTTACATATAAAGCTGCATTAAATGCATATTATGCATCCATCACTGGCGCAAACTTAGATGAAAAATACGTTTATATTTTAACAAGACCACCTGGGCACCATGCATCTAAAGATTTTGCAGGTGGATATTGTTTTTTTAACAACGCAGCGATAATTGCAAAATATCTCCAGAGTATTTATCAAAAAAGGATTTGTATACTTGACATTGATTTTCACCACGGAAATGGTACTCAAGAAATTTTTTATTATGATCCAAACATAGTATATATTTCAATCCATGGGACTCCAGAAAAGTTCTTCCCGTGGATTTCCGGTTTTAGAGAAGAAACTGGTAGTGGAGATGGTAAAGGAACAAATTTTAACTTTCCATTAGATGGTGGAACAAATTGGCGGGAATACAAAGTTGTTTTTGAAATGGCACTTGAAATAATTGAAAAAGTTTCACCATATAAACTTATTGTATCACTGGGATTTGATACCCATATAAATGATCCCATGGGACATTTTAATCTGCAAGATGAAGACTACAAACATATTGGAGTAATGTTAAAAAAACTTGATATTCCAATTATATTTGTACAAGAAGGAGGATATAATAAAGAATCAAATAAAGAAGCAGCAAAAAATTTATTTTTCACATTCGGAAAGGAGTGAAAAAATGCTAAAAGAAAAACTATTAAATGATTTAAAAATTGCAATGAAAGAAAAAAACCAAATAAAATTAAGAGTTATCAGACTTTTAAACTCCGCAATAAAAAACTTTGAAGTTGAGAAAAAAGGAGAAGCTACAGATGAAGAAATAGGAAAAATTATTCTAAAGGAAATTAAAAAAAGGCAAGAATCAATAGATGCATACAGACATG